>CAZNFV010000087.1:0-9461 GCA_964572445.1 uncultured Novosphingobium sp.
TCTTGCCCGCTATTTCGGCCTTTGCGGCCGTATCAGCCTTGCCGAGCTGGCCTTGTTGAAGCACCTCGTTCAGCCCGAAGTTCTCTTCGCAGATATCCTCAAGCCCGACCGCCCGGAACGCGCCGTGCAGCGCTTCAAAGCTGGGGAAGGAGAAGCTGGCCGTGGCAAAAGCCGGTCGCGCCTTGACCAGCGGCAGAGTGATCCGGGCCTTGACCCCCAGCACGCCGCAATCGCCGGTAAACAGCCCGGTCAGGTCAGGGCCGTAGTGGCGCGAAAACGGCACGGACTTGTCAGACAGGGCGCTGCTGGTGCGCAGCAGTTCGCCGGTGCCGGTAATGATGTCGAACGAGATGGCGGCATCGCCCGCGCAGCCTTGGCCGTGGCTGATCGCATTCATCGACATCCCGCCGCCAACGTTGGCGTGGAGCCCCGAATAGGAGCCCCAGAACCGCGTCTTGAAGCCCCGCGCCAGCACTGCCTCGCGCAGTTCGGCCCAGGTCACCCCGGCCTCAACCGTCACAGTCGCGCGGGTCTCATCGATCTCGATCCGCTTCAAGCGGCTGCTGTCGATGGTGATGCCTTCGGCGCGCCGCTGGGCATAGGCATCGGTATAGCTTGCCCCGCCGCCCCGCGTGACCAGCGCGGTGCCATTTTCATAAGCGGCGCGCACGATCGCTTGCAGTTCCTCGACCGTGCCGGGCCGGACCACGGCCGCCGGCAATTCGCCGGCGCGGAACACGTCATGCCCGTAAAACAGCCGGTCCGCTTCGCCAGTCAGGACGTTATCCGCGCCCAGCGACTGGGTCAGGTTTTCAATCAGGCCCATCAGTTCACCGCAATATCATCAAGGGCACTGGAGTAGCGTTCGGCCGTATCCTGCGTTGCAAGTTCCGCTGCTTCTTTGCGCGCGACGTAGAACAGCCGGGCCAGGAAGTCCTGCCGCCGCAGTTCGCGCGCTTCCAGCGTCGCCTGATCGGGTTCAAACGCCTCAATCTCAGCATCGAGCATGATGCCTTTGGCCGCTGCGACCTTCTCAACCGTGTCGAGCCGGTCACGCACCACCGATAGCTCATTGGCCAGGACCATGATCATCGACATCGCTTCATCCATGCCGGGGGTGTCATAGAACTGTGGGCGCTTACCGCGCGCGTTGCGTTGAAGCTGCCTCATGCTGCCAGTTCCTTTTGTGCGATCAGGACTTCCCAGCCGCCGCCGGGTGCATATTCACCCGCGGTGAACTCGCGGTCGGCCAGGGCCTCGGCCGCGTCCTCGGTATAGGTCGTATCGGCCCCGGCGAATTCCATGATCGCCATCGGCGCGGTATCGAAGCGGATCGTCTCAGCCGGGAAACCAGCATCGCGGGCCATGCTGATCTGGTCCTTGTCACGCATCGCGCCCCAGAACGGCTCGTTGTTGTAGTAGGTTTCGTTATCCAGAATGAACTGGGTGAACGGGTCCATCAGATCAAACGGCGGCAGATCGGCGTGGATCATCAGCCCGCCGGGCTTCAGCAGCCGGTGACATTCGCGGAAGATCCGCGGCATGGCCTGGCCCGAAGTTTCATGCAGCAGGATGTGGCTGACGATCAGATCAAAGCTGCCGGATTCAAACCCGGTGTCCTCGGCACTGCGCTGCATGAAGCTGACGTCCTGGCCCAGCGCCTTGGCGCGGGCATGGGCATAGCGCACGCACGGCCCGCCCACGTCGATCCCGATCACTTCGGCATCAGGGAACTGCTCCTTGAACGGCACGGTCGAATGGCCAACGGTGCAACCCATGTCGAGAATACGTTTCGGCTGAAGATCGGGCATCTTGCGCTTGACGTAGTTGCAGACCGAGCGGCCCATATCGTCGTTATCCGGGCCCATGTAGCCCATGGCGTAAAGATAGACGCCGCGATCATAGATCGCACCCTGGGCAATATCCTGGCCGTTGATCTCGCTGGCATAGCCGCCGGGCATGCAGTGAATATCGAGTGCCGAGACATAACGCGGCACGGGGAAGGCCGGATCGCTCTCTACCGCCGCGCTGTTGCTGGCGGTCAGTTCGGCAATGGCCTTTTCCAGCTCCGGCAATTGCCGTTCAACCGAACCTATCACCGATTCCCACAGCAGTTCCTGTGCGATCCGGTTGGTGGCGGCATAGTGCTGGAAATAGATGTCCTTCACCATCGCCTTGCGAATGTCCCAGCGGTCCGCCGGCTGCTTGCCGTGTTCCTTCTCAAACGCTTTGGCGGCACGATGCTGGTAAACGGGGGTCAGGCCGGGCAGCAGTCCCTGTTGGACGAATTGCTTCAGGCTTTTGGTGAATTCCTGCCGGGCACGCTCATCCTGATTGGCGCGGGGCAAGGCAGCATGTTCGTGCTGCTGGAAGGTGTTGACCATGTCCATCGGCGTTAATCCTTTTTGGGCCCCATCCCATCAAAACCACTGGGGTTATCCATGCCACCAGTGGCGCATTTGGTGGCGGAAGATGGCGCTCTATCCGCCTGCCGGTCAAGCGTGGTGGCGATTCTGTGGCGCCGGACGCGGCGCGCGCGAGGCCAGCAGCGCGACGCCGATCGCCAGCGCCATGACCACGGCACCGATGGCAAACGGCGCGCGGTGGGCGATGCCGGCATAGATCGTGCCCGAAACCGCCGGACCGACCACGCGGCTAAGGCTCGACGCGCCCTGCGTAAGCCCCATGATCAGCCCGCGGTCACCATCGCTGGTCTGGTCGGACGTAAGCGTCTGGAAGGCCGGATTGAACAGCCCCAGACCAATCGCCATCACCGCCAGCGCAGCCATCATCGCCAGGCCAGACCCGGCCAGCGCCAACAGGGTCAGACCGAGCGCGTGGAACACCACGCCGACCACCGCCAGCGCGCCGCTGCCAAAGCGCCGCGCCAGTGGTCCGGCTGCGCCGCCTTGCAACAGGGCCGAAATCAGCCCGACCGCGCCAAAGGACAGGCCGACATCACTCGGTCCCCAGCCGAACTCGTCATGTGCGAAGAAGGCCAGGGTGGTTTCCATCATCGCCGCCGATCCGATGACCAACAATGTAAGCGCCATCAATGCCCAGATCACCGGCTTGGCGCGCAACACTTCCCCGGCCTTCAGGTCGCTGTGTCGGGCATGAGCGCCACTGCGGCGCTCTACGGTAAGGCTTTCCGGCAGCAGGAAGAACGCCGCCAAGGCAGCCACCGCGGTAATCCCGGCCGAGGCATAGCCGACGGTGATGAAGTCTGATGGGTCCGGGTGATTGCCCGCCAGCAGCCCGCCAATCGCTGGGCCGAAGATAAAGCCCAGGCCAAATGCCGCGCCGATCATGCCCATCGCCTTGGGGCGCTGCTCCGGGCTGGTGATATCGCCGACATAGGCGAAGGCTGCCGCAATATTACCCGCCATCAGCCCGCCGAACAGCCGCGATGCGCCAAGCGTCACGATATCGCCAGAGTGGGCCATGATCACATAGGAGACCACGGCGCCCAGGAGGCTGGCGATCAGGATCGGGCGGCGGCCATATTTGTCTGACAGCTTGCCCCACAGCGGCGCGCCCAGGAACTGGCCGAGCGAATAGGCACCCAGCGCAATCGTGATCTCACCCGGGCTGGCGTGGACCATCGTGCCGAAGAACGGGAAGACTGGCAGCACAACGCCAAAGCCAACCAGATTGATGAAGACGATCAGGAACAGCGCGCCGAGTTGCCGCTGCTGGCTTACGGGTTTGGTCATGTCGGCAACTTGGCGAAGCTGCGCCGCTTTGGCAAATGCTGCCGACGGCGTTCTATCCGCTGGGCGGACAAGGTGCGGCTGTGGCAAGGCATCACGGTAAGGCGGGCGCAAGAGGAACGGCATGAGCGAAGACATTGCCATCATTGGAGCCGGACTGGGCGGACTGACCTGCGCGTTGGCGCTGGTCCGGGCCGGTCTGAAGGTCACCGTTTACGAGCAGGCGCCGGTGCTCGGCGAAGTGGGGGCAGGGATCACGCTCAGCCCCAATGCCAGCCGGATCATGATCCACCTGGGTCTGGAACAGGGGATGCGCCAGCTCGGTGTGATTCCGCCGCGCCAGCTGACCCAGAACCTTCAGACTGGCGAAGTGCTGGTTGAGCGGGAGCGCGGCAATGGCGTCGAAGCGCAATATGGCGCGCCTTACCTGCATCTTCACCGCGCCGATCTTCATGCCTTGCTGGCCGATGCCCTGGAAGCCGCGCAGCCTGGTGCAGTGCGGCTGGATCATAAGCTGGACGCGATCGAGACCGATGCGCATGGCGTGAACATGGCCTTTGCCAATGGAGCGCGGGCCACGGCTCGGCTTGCCATCGGCGCGGACGGGGTCAAATCGATCACCCGTGACGCCCTGTTCAAGACTGATCCACCGCAGTTTACCGGCCAGGTCGCCTGGCGAGGGGTATTGCCGCGTTCGGCCTTGCCGGCGGCGGTGCAAGACCTGCCCCCTGGGATCTGGATCGGGGAAAAGCGGCTGTTCATGCGCTATCCAATGCGCGGCTGGGATTTGGTCAATTACGCCGCCTTCGTGAACCTGGACGGGTGGAGCGAGGAAGGCTGGGCGATCCCTTCGACCATTGCCGAACTGCGCAGCCACTATGCCGATGCAGAGCCTATGCTGCTCGCGTTGATTGATGCCACTCCGCCGGACCAGCTGTTCAAATGGGCGCTCCATGCGCGCGAGCCGCTGGACAGCTGGATCGCCGGGTCTGTCACCCTGCTGGGCGATGCGGCGCATGGGATGCTGCCGTTCATGGGGCAGGGTGCGGCAACCGCGATGGAGGATGGGCTGGTCCTGGCCCGCTGCCTGATCGCGTTCCCCAAGGCCGAGGCGCTGACGCGCTATGAAGCCGCGCGGCGGGATCGGACGACGATGGTCCAGACCCAGTCACGCCTGCTTGGGCTCCAGTTCCAGGGCAAAAACCCGGAAAGCTTCGGCAAGGGGCCGATCCTGAATGAAGATACGCTCGGCCTGTTCGCCTATGATGCGGTGACCTGCGGGATCTAAACCACCGCGCAGACGGTCTTCGTCTCCAGGTAATTATCAAGCGCGCCCACACCGGAATCCCGGCCCCAGCCGGATTGCTTCATCCCGCCGATGGGCAGCGAAGCATCGTACATCGAATGGGTATTGATCCAGACGGTCCCGGCGCGCAGCCGCTTGGCGAGACGGTGGGCGGAAGACAGGCTTTCAGTCCAGATCGAAGCGGCCAGGCCATACTCACTGTCGTTGCCAGCGCGGACCACTTCATCCAGATCGCTGAATCGCTGGGCGACCACGACCGGCCCGAAGATTTCCTCTCGCACCACAGCCATGTCGGGTGTCACGTCGGTCAGAACGGTTGGGGTAATGAAGCTGGAGTTCGGCCCGGCCGTTTCGCCGCCGGTTATCACGCTCGCGCCAGCCTTGCGGGAATCGGCGATGAATTGCGCGACCTTGGCGGCATGGCGCTGGCTGACCAGCGGGCCCATTTGCGTGTTCTGGTCCAACCCGTGGCCCAGCACCATGCCCTTGGCCGCCGCGGCGATGCCTTCGACCACCTGATCGAACACGGTGTCATGCACATAGAGCCGCGATCCGGCGACACAGACCTGGCCGCCGTTGAAATAGATCGCATTGGCCGCGCCGGGGATGGCCATGGCCAGATCGGCATCGGGCAGGATCACTACGGGAGATTTACCGCCCAGTTCCAGCGTCAGCCGCTTGAAATTGCTCTTGGCTGCATCGATGATCGCGCGGCCTGTGGCGGTCGAGCCGGTGAAGGCAATCTTGTCGACGCCGGGATGCGCGGCGAGGGCCGCACCGCAATCGCGGCCGAACCCGGTGACCAGGTTGATTACGCCAGCTGGCAGGCCAGCCTCGATCATCAGTTCCAGCATCCGGATCGCGGTCAGGCTGGTGTCTTCGGCGGGCTTGAGCACCAAAGTGCAGCCGGCAGCCAGCGCCGGGGCCAGCTTCATGGCGGTCAGCACCAGCGGGGAATTCCACGGGACGATCGCCGCGACCACGCCGACCGGCTCCCGCACGGTATAGGCGAAGACTTCCTTGCCCGGCGGTTGGTAATTGACCGAGGTCGGGATCGATTTGCCCTCGATCTGGTTAGCCAGACCGCCAAAGAAGCGGAATTGCGCAATGGCACCGGGAATTTCAGCCCAGCGCCCGACATAGAGCGGCTTGCCCTGATCGAGCGTTTCCAGCTCCGCCAGTTCGTCGATGTGGGCTTCGAGTTTGTCGGCAATGGCCCAGAGCAGCTTGGCCCGGTCCATCGGCGTCATCGCCGGCCAGGCGCCGGATTCGAGCGCACTGCGGGCGGCAGTTACGGCCCGGTCGACCAGACCGGGATCGGCGCGGGATACCGGTGCCAGGACCTTGCCCGTGGCCGGATCACACGTATCGAAGGTATCGTTGGCGGCGTGCCAATCGCCCCCAATCAACAGGCCATGCGGCGCGCGCGACAGGAATGCTGCAGCGGCGGCGGACGGGGCGGGGGCGATAAGCGCGGACAGGTCAGTCATAGTGCGCTGATATGCGCGATCGCCTGACTTTCGGAAATGACTTCTGCGTACTTTGCTTGCAGGTCGAATAGGTTGGCCTCGTGCGGGCCGGGATGACGGTCGCCGCAAGCCTCGCGAACCACGAAGGGCAGGAAGCCGTGCTGGCACGCATCAAGCGCGGTGGCGCGGACGCAGCCAGAGGTGGAAAGGCCGGTAATCAGCAGGGTATCGATGCCCAGCGCGGTGAGCGTGGAGGCCAGGGTCGTGCCGAAGAACGATGAAGCATACTGCTTGGTAATCACCAGTTCGCCGTCCTGCGGCTGCAGGCTGGGCGGGAAGGCGCCCATCGGCGATCCGCGATCAAACGCCTTGAGTGCCGGGACCTTGCGATAAAATACGCCGCCATCGCCCCCGCCGGGGGCATATTCAACATTGGTGAACAGCACCGGAATTCCGGCCTGGCGCGCGGCTGCCAGCAGGCGTTCATTGCTGGCCAAGGCATCCTCAACCCCGGCATAGAGCGGGGAGGCGGGATCGAGATAGGCCACGACGAAATCGACAATCAGCAGCGCCGGCTTGGCGCCGAATGGCAGGTGGCCATCGAAGGCACCCTTGTAGTTTTCGTCAAGATTGCGTTCTGAATTGGCCATTGCACTCACCTCCGCTCATGCCGAGCTTGTCGAAGCATCGTCCTCATCTTGCTACGGCGCCGAAGGGAAGGACAGTCCTTCGACAGGCTCAGGACGAGCGGGGTGGGAGGATGGCCTCAGATCACCCCTGCGGCCTTCAGCCCGCCCAGCTCATCGGCGTTCATGCCCAGCAGCTCGCCATAGATCTCGGCGTTGTGTTGCCCGACTTGCGATGGGGCTGGCCGGCGCACGCCGCTGGGCGTGACGGACAGCTTGGGGAAGGCGTTCTGCATCTTGAGCTTGCCGTAACGCTCAGTCTCAACCTCGATGATCGCTTCGCGCGCGGCAAAGTGCGGATCGGTCAGCATATCGGGCGCACGATACACGCGGCCGGCCGGGATCGAATATTCGATCATCAGCGCATCAACCTGATCGATCGTCAGCGTGACGGTCCAGGCGTTGATCAGATCATCCAGCTCAGTCTGGTGTTCACCGCGGGCGATGTGGGTGGCATAACGTGGATCATCGCCCAGCTCAGCGCGGCCCATGGCCTTGGCCAGCCGCTTGAAGATCTGATCGTTGTTCGCACCGATCATGTAAACGCCGTCGCTGCACTGATAGACGTTGGACGGTGCGATCCCCGGCAAGATCGAGCCAGACCGTTCGCGGATAAAGTTGCTGTGGTCGTATTCCGGGACCAGCCCTTCCATCACCTGCAACACGGCTTCGTACAGTGCGGTATCAACAACCTGGCCCTGTCCGGTCTTCTCGCGGTGGTGCAGCGCGGCCAGCACGCCCATCGTGCCGTAAGTGGCGCATAGCGTATCGCCGATTGAAACGCCCATGCGGGCTGGCGGGCGGTCCGGATCGCCGACGATGTAACGCCAGCCACCCATCGCCTCACCAATCCCGCCAAACCCGGCGCGATCGGAATAGGGGCCGGTCTGGCCATAGCCCGACATGCGGGCGATGATCAGGCCGGGGTTGTCCGCATGAAGCACGTCTGGCCCCAAGCCCCACTTTTCGAGCGTGCCGGGCTTGAAGTTCTCCACCAATACGTCCGCCGTGGCGATCAGCTTACGGACCAGCGCCTGCCCTTCGGGTACGCGCAGGTTGCAGGAGACCGATTGCTTGTTGCGGGCCAAAACCTCCCAAACAACCTTTTCATCGCCCATGCCCCAGACGCGGAATGGATCACCCGAACCAGGTTGCTCAACCTTGATTACGTCGGCACCCATGTCGCCCAGCAACTGGCCGCAGAACGGGCCAGCCAGCAGCTGGCCCAGTTCGACGACCCGCAACCCCTTCAATGCACCAGTGTTCTCGGTCACGGCTTACTCCGCCGCTTCGAGGTGCGACCAGGCTGGCTGGATCGGGGCAGGCAGCCCCGTTTCGGCCTGGCAATTGGCGCGGAGAGTTTCGATGCCCGGGCCATAGTCAAACAGCGAAAGCTCGCCGCGGTTGCTACGCAGCTGATTACGCAGGGCTTCGGTTGCCGCAGTATCGACCACGCCGCGGGCATCGGCGATCACGCCATAGGCCTTGGCCCCTTCCGGCGTGACCAGACCCTGGGTGATTTCCAGCCCAACGAGTGCCGGATCGCGCTCAAGCGCATCACCCCAGCCACCGCCGCCCCAGGTGATGAAGTGCAACTGATCGCCCACTTCAACTTCGACGTCCTCAACCTTGTTGCCCACGATCACGCTGGTGCCATCGGCCTTTTCAAGGATCTTCCGGGCGCGCTTGCCCGGCTCACCGCCGTTGACGCCCCAGGGTGGGACGAACCAGCGGTCATCATGGATCGAGATCGTGCCCGGGCTGAGGAAGCGGTAAGTCATGTGGATGCCGTTGCCGCCACGGTGCAGGCCAGCGCCGCCCGAATCCGGTTCAGTTTCATAGCGCTCGATCAGCATCGGGAAGTAGCGTTCCAGAAACTCGTTCGGCACGTTGGTGAAGCCCGGCCACAGCGAGTGTCCGTCCGGTCCATCGCCCAACGGCCGGCCTGGAATGCCGCCGAAGCCGATCTGGAACAGCTGGAACCATTCGCCTCCCTTGCCAGGGCGCGTGTCATTACCCGAATAGAACAGGTGCGGGCTTGAGCTGAAGCCGGCGGCGTTGAGGAATTCCGGCGTCTTCTGGCCGAGCAGGCCGCCCAGGATATCGAAGATCCGGCCCAGCGCGTGGGTCCGGCCCGACAGCGCGGCAGGGAACTTCGGCTTGAGCAGGCTGCCTTCAGGGATCCGCACGTCGATCAGATCATAGAACCCGTCGTTGAACAGGATCTGCGGATCGAAGACCATGATCATGTAGATGCCGAAGAACATCTTGAACATGTTTTCGTTCA
>CAZNFV010000088.1:0-9206 GCA_964572445.1 uncultured Novosphingobium sp.
CTGATGATCGGGCCGACGGGCTGCGGCAAGACCGAGATCAGCCGCCGCCTGGCCAAGCTGGCCGATGCGCCGTTCGTAAAGGTTGAGGCGACCAAGTTCACCGAGGTTGGCTATGTCGGCCGCGACGTCGAGCAGATCGCGCGTGATTTGGTCGAAGAAGCAATTCGCCTCGAAAAGGATCGCCGCCGCGATGCGGTGCGCGAAGCAGCAAGTAAGGCGGCGATGGACCGGCTGCTCAAGGCATTGGTTGGTGAGAATGCCAGCGAAGCGACCCGCGAGAGCTTCCGCCAACGCATCGTCGAGAACGCGATGAACGATGTCGAAGTGGAGATTGAGGTCGAGGACACGCCGGGCATGCCGTTAGACATGCCTGGGATGCCGGGCGGGGTGGGGATGATCAACCTGTCTGAGATGATGTCCAAGGCCATGGGCCGCCAGAATCTTAAGCGTCGCAAGCTGACCGTCCCGCAAGCCTGGGACAAGCTGGTCGATGAAGAAGCTGAAAAGCGGATGGATCAGGAAGATGTCGCCCGGGTGGCGCTGGCCAATGCCGAAGCTAACGGGATCGTCTTCATTGATGAGATCGACAAGATTGCCGTTTCCGACGTGCGCGGCGGTTCAGTCAGCCGCGAAGGGGTTCAGCGCGATCTGCTGCCGCTGATCGAAGGCACGACTGTCGCCACCAAGTACGGCCCGATGAAAACCGATCACGTGCTGTTCATCGGCTCTGGCGCGTTTCACGTCGCCAAGCCCAGCGACATGCTGCCCGAACTGCAAGGGCGGCTGCCGATCCGGGTTGAGCTGAAGGCGCTGTCGGAAGAGGATTTCGTTCGCATCCTGGCTGAAACGCGCGCCAATCTGGTGGAGCAGTACAAGGCACTGCTGGCCACGGAACAGGTCACTGTCGATTTCACGCCCGAGGCGATCCGTGCCGTTGCCCGGATTGCGGCCCAGGTGAACGAGGCGGTGGAGAATATCGGCGCCCGTCGGCTGCAGACCGTGATGGAAAAGCTGCTGGAGGATTTGAGCTTTGAGGCCGAGGATCGTGGGGGAGAAACGATCCTGATTGATGAAGACTATGTCGGCGCCCGCCTTGATGGGCTGGCGCGTGATACAGACCTGTCCAAATATATCCTGTAACGTGATCGCTGGCGGGGAGGATCAGTTGTCCTCGTCTTCTGGCCCTTCGCCGCAGAAATCGATGCCCTCCAGGTTATGACTGACGTTTGACGGCGATGAGCCGCCCATTCTTCGGGTCATGCCCTGCTTCCATTTCATGCGGAATGGGGGCGGACTAGCCGCCCCCACCGGGTGATCAATCGTAACGGCCACGCGAGCGTCCACCGCCGCCACCGCCACCGCCGTAGCCGCCACCGCGCCGGCGATCATCGGGTTCATCAAGATCGTGACGGGCGCGCATGGCGCGTTCGTGGCGCACTTCGCCGCCGCGCCGGCCGACTTCCGAGTGGCCTTCGCGGTCACCGAACCAGCCGCCCTGGCCAACGTCTTCGGCATGGCCATATTCGTCACGTGGTGCGCGCATGGCACGTTCGTGACGAACTTCGCCGCCGCGCCGACCGATTTCGGAGTGACCTTCATAGTCACCGAACCAGCCACCTTGACCGACGTCTTCGGCATGGCCGTATTCGTCACGCGGTGCGCGCATGGCGCGTTCGTGACGCACTTCGCCGCCACGCCGGCCTACTTCGGAGTGACCTTCATAGTCACCGAACCAGCCACCCTGGCCAACGTCTTCGGCATAACCGCCACGGCGGCCACCGCCACCACCTTCATAGCCGCCGCGGCCGCTACTCTGGTATCCGCCACCACTACCGCTGCCGCCTTCACGGCGGCTGCGGCTTTCATAACGGTCATCTTCGTAGCCGCCGCGCGAGCCCGACGAACCACGGTTTCGGCTTTCGCTTTCGCGATACTGTCCTCGTTCCATCTTGCGATCCTTTCGTGATTGCAGAGACTCGAACCAAGGCATCTGGCCGCCGTGCTGTTCCCGCTTTTGCACAGGTGTAGGGCGTCCCGGTCACGATGAGAGACGATCTGAAACTGTGTTGTCAGGACCGCACAAAGTCACCTAGAGTCATCGCATGCAAACCCCCGATGACCGCCCGATCTACCGCTTGCTAACCGGCAAAGATGACCGCGCCTTCTGTGAGCGCGTGTCTGAAGCGCTTGAACAGGGCTGGCGGCTTTATGGCGCGCCGGTCCTCGCCTGGGATCAGGAAACGGGCTGTATGAAGGCTGCGCAGGCAGTCGTGTGGAAAGACGCTGACGTGGTGCTGTAGCCGCGCCTATTCGGCGGCTTCGTCCACCTGTTCAGTCGCCTCGGCCTGGCGCGTCCACATTTCAGCATAGAGCCCACCCTGGCGCAGCAGCGCGCCATGGGTACCCGATTCTGCCAGTTGGCCGGCGTTAAGCACCAGGATCGTATCGGCATCGGCAATAGTTGAGAGCCGATGCGCGATCGACAGCGAAGTCCGCCCAGAGCTGACGCGGTGGAGTGTGGCCAGCACGTCCTGCTCGGTCCGGGTATCAAGTGCCGATGTAGCCTCGTCCAGCAGCAGGATCGGCGGGTTCTTCACCAAAGTCCGCGCAATGGCGACGCGCTGCTTTTCGCCGCCTGAGAGCTTGAGCCCGCGCTCACCCACTTCAGTATCGAAGCCCTGCGGCAGCCGGCCGATCAGGTCCATTAGCGCGGCATCGCGAGCGGCCTGCTCAACTTCGGCCGGGCCAGCACCATCGCGGCCATAGGCAATGTTGTAGCCGATCGATTCGTTGAACAGCACCGAATCCTGCGGCACGATCCCGATATGGGCGCGCAAGGATGCCTGGGTGACCTGGGCAATGTCCTGCCCGTCGATCAAAATCCGGCCGCTCCACGGATCGTAGAAGCGGAAAACCAATCGCGCGATCGTGCTCTTGCCCGCACCCGATGGGCCGACAATGGCTACCTGGCTGCCGGCGGGGACTTCGAATGACAGTCCGCTCAGGATCGTGCGATCGCGATCATAACCGAACACGACATTATCAAAGACCAGGGTGGGGCGCTTTACCACCAGCGCCGGGGCACCGGGTGCGTCCTGCACTTCGACATCGGTGTCGATCAGCCGGAACATGTCGGCCATGTCGGTCAGGCCCTGCCGGATTGTGCGGTAGACCATGCCAAGCATATCGAGCGGGCGGAACAGCTGGGCCAGATAGGTTTGCACGAAGACCAGCTGGCCCGCGCTATATTCCCCGCGGGCCCAGCCGCGCACGGTCAGGGCCATCGCGGCGGCCATCAGCAGGTTCGTTATAACAGCCTGGGCAATGTTGAGCATGCCAAGGCTGTTTTCGCTCTTCACCGCGGCGGCGGCATAGGCCTGGGTCGCCTGGGCATAGCGGGCTTCTTCGCGCGCTTCGGCGTTGAAGTATTTCACCGTCTCATAATTCAGCAGGGAATCGACGGCGCGTGACAGAGCCTGCCCGTCCAGCCGGTTCATCTGTTCGCGCAGCTTTGTGCGCCATTCGGTGATGGTGCGGGTGACCCAGATATAGGAGATCACCGCGATTGCCGTGGCGATCACCAGCGGCCAACCGAAGTTGAGGTAAAAGATCACTGCGACGCCGACGAGCAGGATGATCGTCGGGGCAATGTTGAACAGCATGAAATAGAGCATGGTATCGATGCTCTTGGTCCCGCGCTCGATCACCTTGGTCACCTCGCCGGTCCGGCGCGCCAGGTGGAAGCGCATCGAAAGGCGGTGCAGGCGGGCGAAGACATTCTCGGCCAGCTGGGCCGTGGCCTGTTGCCCAACCCGCTCAAACACGATGTTGCGCAGGTTATCGAACACCACGCCGCCCAGCCGCGCAGCGGAATAGGCGAGCACGAACAGCATCGCGAAAGTGATCACCCGATTGCCGGTGACGCCCATCGCATCGATGGCCCACTTCAGGAAATAGGGCAGGCTGAACTGGGTAGCGGTTGAAGCCAGGATCAGTGCCAAGGCACCGATGATCCGCGCGCGCAGCCGCCAGTCGTGCTCTGGCCATAGATAAGGCAGGAAGCGCCGCAGCGTGCCCCAACCATCATGGCGGGCGGTCGGGTTAGTCGGATGTTCTGGCGGCATGGGCTCTATCTAGGCCGTCCGGCCAAAAAGGCCAGTCAGAGCACGCCGGGCGGCACGTCAAACAGGATGCGGCGGGTGGTAAAGTCGATCGCCAGCCGGTCCAGGCTGCGCAAGTCGCGCATACCGAGCAGCAGGGACGGGCGGGTATCAAGCTTCAGCGCCTTGAATGCGGGGGCATCGGTAAAGGCAATGGCGACATTGTTGAAGCGCACGTCCGCGATTTCCAGCCAGCGGCCATAGCCAAGGTCAGCATTAACCTGATCGCCGGTGACGCTGAGCAGCTCCACCGTCTGGCTCTTGCGCTTTTTCGACAGCGCGCGCTGCAGCGCCAGATTGCCGATCGACGTTTCTGCCCCGGTATCAATCACCACCTGAACCTTGATCCCATCCAGCCGGGCATCAGCCATGATCAACTGGCCAGAGCGCCGCCGCGCCTCAACCACGATTTCGAACCCGCGATTGCCGCCCAGGTTTTTGGCGTCGTCGATTGCCATCAGGCCTTGTTTGAAATCGACCAGCACCCGCTGGTTTTGAAGGCTATCGAGTCCGAGAATCCCGTCGGCGCCCATGTGCTGGCTTTCCAGCAAGGGTGCAGTCAGGCCGTAATAGGACCGACGGCCCAGATCGATCTGATCAATCTCCACCGTGTCGACAATCTGCCTGCCTGCCACGCTGACCAGGGTGGCCTTGCGGTTTGGCACCAACGACAGCCGCTGCGCGAGTGCGGTTGAGAGGACCGTGTTCTGCGATCCGGTATCAATCAGAAAGCGGAACGGGCCTTGTTCGATAACCTTCACCGGAACGGTCATCCGGCTCCACTGGTCCTGGCGGATTGTGACGATATCCGTGGTGGCAGCTTGTTGCTGGCCATCCTGCCCGGCGAAGACCGGGAGTGCGGCGACGAAGGGCAGCAACGGCAGCAGCAGGCTGGAAGCGGACATGGCAGGTTCCTATCGCACTGGTTTATACCACGATGCCGGGCGGGCGGCCATGTCGTCCATCGAAAGAGCGGCGAACACCGGTTTGCCAGTTTGCCTTTGCTTAACACGGCTTTGCTATGACCCAGAACCTGATGGCACAGCTGATAGACCGGGCCCTGCGCAAGTTGCGCGAATACCGCTTCCTGCGTGGGTGCCGCGCTGTGCTTTGCACACCGCCCGCGCGCGCGCGCGAGGATGGGGTGGTGATCTTCTCGATGATCGGTACCAAGGTGCTGCTGCCATACCTGGTTGCCGCCAAGTCGTTTCAGGCGCAGCTGGGGCGGGGCCGCTTCGCGATTCTGGACGATGGAACGCTGACGGCGGCGGACAAGGCGATACTGGCCTATCACCTCGGCAACCCGCCGATTACGCCAATTGCCTCGGTCGACACCGGACCCTGCCCGCGCGGCGGGACCTGGGAGCGGTTGCTGACGATCCTTGATCTGCGGTCCGCTGACTATGTGATCCAGCTTGATTCCGACATTGTCGCGCTGGGACCCATGCCCGAAGTGGCCGCAGCGATCGATGCAGGGCATAGCTTTACCCTGCGGGGTGAGGGGAGTGCCGCAATCCTGCCCTTGCCGGCCATCGCCGAACGGGCCGGGCGCACCGGTGGTTCAGGGCGTCGGCACGTGCAAAGCGCGATTGAGCGGGCCATGGATCAGGTCACCATCACCGGACGGTCTGACCTGCGCTACGTGCGCGGCTGTTCAGGCTTTGCCGGCTTTGCCCCAAGCCCAGAGGGCCGCGCCCTGGCCGAAGCCTTCTCTTCTGAAGCCGAGCGCCTGCTGGGGGCGAGCCATTGGGCCGAATGGGGTAGTGAGCAGGTCACCTCAAACTTCGTGATCGCCAATGAGGCGGAGGCTTTGCTGGTACCCTATGATCGCTACCTAAACTTCTGGAACGAGCCGGTCAGCGCTGATGCCGGTCTGGTGCATTTTATCGGCACCTATCGTTATCACCGCGGTGCCTATCTGGCAGCGGCGCGCCAAGCCATCGCGCAGCTGGCATCGCGTTCTAGCGACTGACGGCCTGCCGGATAGCTGCGGCGATTTCGGCCGATTGCCGATGGATCGAAAAGAGCCGGTTAACTCGTTCGCATCCAGCCATGCCATGTGCCCGCGCCAACGCAGGGTCGCGCAAGTAATGTTCGATCGCCGCGCAGAAGCCCGCCTCGTCATCGATCGGGACTAGCTGGCCCGTCTCGCCGTCAGCAATTATCTCGGATGGTCCAGCAGCGGCACAGGCGACCACGGGCAGGGCACAGGCCATGGCCTCGGCCAGGACCAGGCCAAAGCTCTCGCGCTGGGCGGCGTGGACCATCAGGCTGGCAGCCTGGTACCAGGGCTGCAGATCTTCCTGCCGCCCGGCGAAATGGACGCGTTTCCAGATCCCCAGATCGTGTGCCAGCTCTCGCCACGGCTCCAGTTGTTCCCCCGCACCAACATAGACGAAGGATACGTCGGCAAATTCGGGCCGAGCGGCGATCCGGGCCGCACATCGCAGGATCAGGTCCACCCGCTTTTCAGCCCGGGCCTGACTGACGCAGATCACCCAGCGCCGCTGGGGATCGAGCGCCAGTAACTGTCCGGACGGAGCCGGCACGAAGTGCGTGCAGTCAACCCCATTGGGAATCACCACCAGCCGGCGCCGTGGAATCTGGGCATGGCGGTGGAGCCACTCGCCCTGGGAGCGCGAGTTGGCGATATGGAGGTTGTGCGATTGCAGCCCCAGCACGCGCCGCACCATGAACTTGGCGAGGCGTTTGGGCAGGGGATCGCGCCGGTTGAGTTCGAAGCTGTCTTCTTCGGTGTTGATCGTCACCAGTCCGAGGCTGCGCAGGAACCCCAGGTCCAGCGTGGCCGGCAGCGCACTCATATAGACAATCGCGCCGATCCGTTGGGCGGCGACCAGTCGGCCCAGTTCTGCCCGGTCCTGCTGGTTCAGGCGGTAGCAGTCGATTTCGACCGGGCGGAGGTGGGTAAAGCGGTGCACCGATTTGCCGGTCAGCTGGGGGAAGGCGATGAACCCTTGCCGGTCATCCAGCTTCCCGGCCACCATGTCGCGCAGCCGTGCAACGGTTTTCCAGACGAAGCCTTCGTCGTCGGGGTAGCGCATGCAGAACAGGATATTGGGTGCAGACATGGGTCGGACCTAGTCCGCAGTCCGGGCGGCGGCAGGACGCAGCGTGGGCAGCAGGTTCTGGAGGATAATCTGCAGCTCAGCATAAAGAGGATGCGATAGCGCGCGCAGCATGCCGAGCCAGGCCAGCCCGACCGGACCGGCCAGAACCAGCAGGCGCAAGATCGGGGCGGTGATGCCCAGCCGGTCGGCGAAGGCCAGCCCCAGCCAGGCCAGCGCCCCCGCCACCAAGGCCAGCAAGGCGCTGGGTGCCAGCTGCCGGGCCAGGGCAGCCATTCCGCAATCGAGATAACGCTTCTGCAGGATCAGCCAGACCGGTGCAGTCATCAGTGTTGCCAGCATCAGCGCCCAACCGAACGAGACAATGCTGCCCGAGAACAAGGCCACGGCGAGCACCACTCGGGCCAGAGCCGTTACCAGTAGCGGGAACGACGCGAGATAGGGGCGGCCGATCGCGTTGAAGGCGGCGATCTTGTAATGGAACGTCAGCTCGATTGCCGTCATTAGTGCAAGCGGCGCCACGGCCGGGGCGGCTTCGATCCAGTTCTTGCCATAAAGGCCAACGATCACCTCGTCCGCCGCCACGGCAGTTACCGCCAGCACGGGCCAGCCAATCGCGGTGACCAGCGCAATCGCGCGATAGAGCAGGGGCTCCAGCGGCTGACGCGCGTGATAGGCTTTGGCCAAATAGGTCTGGGAGCCGAAGGTCATGGCTGACCCCGCGACATAGAGGAACAGGTGGACCGTCGAATTGGCGCGGCTGACCAGCCCGACCTGCCTGGCCGAACCCAGCTTGCCCAGCACGAGGTCAGGCAATGCGTCGTTGATCGACTTGACCAGGTTGGCGAACAGCGCGCCGCTGCCGAAGTGCACGATGCTGCGAACGTTCCCCACGCGGGGCAGGTAGACCATTCCGTCTGGCCGCAGCCACAGATAGCACAGGCCGGTCGCCAGCACGTTGGCCAGGTTGGCCCAGGCCAGGCTTGCGGCGCCGAATCCGGTGAGCGCCAGGCTCACACTGGTAACGGTATGGGCCAGTGTGCCCCACAGCGTGCCCAAAGCGATCTTGCGCGCATCATACTCCCGCAGCAGCAAAGCCAGTGCGACCGAGCTGAAGGGAATGAACACGAACGTCACTGCCAGGATCTGCATGACTGGCCGGATCTCGGCATAACCAAAGTAGTGCGCGGTCCAGCCGCTGGTCAGCAGCAGGGTGCCAGCGATCACCAGCGCGATCGCATAGGCCACCCCGATGGCGGAACGAACCTTGCCCTCGCTCAGCTCGTCCTCGCGCTGCAGATAGGTGCTCACTCCGAAATCCCGAAACACGTGGGCGATGTTCACCAGCACCACGGCGATTGAATAGATGCCTATCTCGGCGGGGGAGAGGATGCGGGCGATAACCAGCGAGACAACGAACTGTACCGCCGTGGCCCCGGAAGAGGACGCGAAGTTCACGGCCAGCGATTTACGGAAAGAACCCATCAAAGGCCTCGCAGCCGAATCGCGAAAAGGGGCAGCGACTGATTCTCCGATGGCTCAATCATGCCCTCGATTTAGCCGATGCCCGTTAATCAAGCACTTACGCCAAACCCCGATTCTCGCTTCCGGGCCCTGTAGTCACGGCGGGGCCACTAAGGCCCGGGCAGGGGGTCTCTGGGTGCCACCAGAAACCCGCAGAATTCCGGCGTTTTTTCATCGATTGAAATAAAATTGCAAAAAGGCGTTGACCGAATCACAGCCCCCCCTTAGAGGCCCGTTCACCGGACGGGAACGCCGCTTCAAACGGTCCACCGCCCCGGTCGCCAACATAGACGGACAGCAAGTCCCCCGAATTAAAAAGCGGGGTACGATCGTTGTCCGCCTGATTTTGTCGCTTCGGCGGTGAGTTGGTGGCTCTTTGAAATTGTTGGTTTAGATGAAGGGACATGTGGGCGACGGCGCCCCATCCGGGGAGCTT
>CAZNFV010000089.1:0-9054 GCA_964572445.1 uncultured Novosphingobium sp.
TTTTGCCATGAACCGTTTTGACTTTACCCCCTATCGCCGCACCATGGTTGGCTTTGACCGGCTGTTTGATCTGCTGGAAAATCATAACCGGCTAAATAGCGGCGACAATTACCCCCCTTTCAATATCGAGCGGTGCGGCGAGGAAAGCTATCGCATCACCTTGGCGGTCGCCGGGTTTAAGCCCGCGGATATCGAGATTACCGCGCAGCAGAACCTGATGGTGATCCAGGGCCGCAAGGGCGACGAACAACAGGCCGGGCAATTCCTGCATGTTGGCATCGCCCAACGCGGATTTGAGCGCGGGTTCGAACTGGCTGACTATGTCCGGGTCGAATCCGCCAACCTCGAAGATGGACTGCTGATTATTGACCTGGTGCGTGAAGTGCCAGAGGCGATGAAGCCCAAGACGATCCCTGTTGGCACCCAAAAAGCACTAAGCGTGGTCAGCGACACGGCTGACGATAGCAGCGCAGCAGCCTGATATTTAATGATTTAAATTGAATGGGGGTGGAGCCTTGCGGCCCCACCCCCGCGACGCTTGCGCGTCGCCCTGTCGCGTCACAATCGTCCGGGTCGCAATAGACGATCTGACCGCCGACAAGCCCGTAAAACGGTGTTGTTAAGTGCAGAGCTAGGGTAAACCCTAGGTTCAATGCAAGAGCTATCTTTTCAATCGACTACAGTAAATTAACTATAATCAGACCAAGCGGGCCTGTTGCACCGCCGCAGCAATGAAGCCGGCGAATAAAGGATGCGGCTCAAACGGGCGGCTCTTCAGTTCCGGGTGGAACTGCACGCCGATAAACCAGGGGTGATCCGGCCGCTCTACGATTTCCGGCAACAGCCCATCGGGCGACATGCCCGAGAAGACCAGCCCGCCCTGCTCCAGCGCTTCACGATATGCAGAGTTAACTTCGTACCGATGGCGATGGCGCTCAGAAATACTCGTCGCGCCGCCATAGACAGCGGAAACGTGGCTATTGGCCCCCAGCTTCGCTTCATAGGCGCCCAGCCGCATCGTGCCGCCAAGATCGGTATCGGCTCCGCGCTTTTGCAAACCTTCGGCGCCCATCCATTCGGTGATGATGCCAACTACCGGTTCAGCTGGCTCACCAAACTCCGTCGAGCCGGCGCCAGCAATCCCGGCCGTATTCCGCGCACCTTCGATGCAAGCCATCTGCATGCCAAGGCAAATCCCGAAGAACGGAACCTTCCGCTCCCGCGCGAAGCGGACCGAAGCGATCTTTCCTTCGGATCCGCGCACGCCGAAGCCGCCCGGTACCAAAATGCCGTGCATTGGTTCCAGCCGGCTGACGATTTCATCATCTCCGGCTTCAAACAATTCAGCGTCAATCCACTTGATATTGACCTTGACCCGATTGGCCATTCCGCCGTGGACCAGCGCCTCGTTCAGGCTCTTGTAGGCGTCTGGCAAGCCGACATACTTGCCTACCACACCGATGGTCACTTCACCTTCGGGATGCTGATAGCGATCAACAATGTCTGACCAGCGCGTGAGATCAGGCTTAGGGCTGCTGAGGCCGAAGTGATGCAGCACTTCCGCGTCAAGCCCTTCGGCATGGTACTGCAGCGGCACTGCATAGATGCTGCTCGCATCAAGTGCCTGAATTACGGCTTCCTTGCGGACGTTGCAGAACAGCGCGATCTTGGCGCGCTCGTTCTCGGGCAAAGGATGCTCGCAGCGGCACAGCAGCACATCGGGCTGCACGCCCAGACTGTTCAGCTCGCGTACCGAATGCTGGGTTGGCTTGGTCTTCAGCTCACCAGCGGCCGAAACATAGGGCACCAGCGTAACGTGGATCGAACAGAACCGCTCGCGCCCCAGTTCGTTGCGCATCTGCCGGATCGCTTCGATGAAGGGCAGCCCTTCGATGTCGCCAACCGTGCCGCCGATCTCGCAGAGCACGAAATCCAGGTCGTCAGTATCGGCGAGCGCAAAGTTTTTGATCTCATCCGTGACGTGCGGAATTACCTGAACCGTCGCCCCCAGGTAATCGCCACGGCGTTCCTTGGTGATGATGTCGCGGTAAATCCGCCCGGAAGTGATATTATCCGCCTGCCGCGCAGAGACACCGGTGAAGCGTTCATAGTGCCCCAGGTCGAGATCGGTCTCAGCCCCGTCATCCGTCACATAGACTTCGCCGTGCTGATAGGGACTCATCGTCCCCGGATCGACGTTCAAATAGGGATCGAACTTGCGGATACGGACCTTGAATCCGCGCGCCTGCAGCAGTGCTGCAAGGCTTGCCGCCATAAGACCTTTGCCAAGCGAGGAGACCACGCCGCCGGTAATGAAAATGAACCGCGCCATGGGAGTCGGGCCTTAAGCAATGAATGGGGGGGCGGGCAAGCGTTGCCTGCCGCAATCCACAAGTGAAATGATCGGCCCGCCGCAAAAGCGGGCCAGCGCTTACTGCTTGGCAGGGGCTTCCTGCGGTGCGGTCGCTGGCGCCGACGCGGCAACAGCAGGCGCAGCCGGAACTGCCAGCGGATCGGCACCAACCGGCGGACCAGCTGGGGTTACCGTCCGATTAAGCGAGGTATCAATTCCCCCGGCCGAGACGGTTCGTGCAGCCAATGCCGCCAGGATGATGCTGAGCACCACGAAAAGCGTAGCGAGCACCGCAGTTGCCCGGGTCAGGAAATCTGCAGCGCCGCGGGCCGACATCAAACCAGCCGGACTGCCGCCCACGCCAAGACCGCCACCTTCCGACTTCTGCATCAGGATCATGGCAACAAGCAGCGAGGCCACGATAGCCTGAACGACGGTGAGGAAGATGAATAGCGACATTTGGCGGCTTTCCGCTGGAGAGAACTGTTACCGCGCATCTAGGGCTGCGCAGGCCGTGTTGCAAGCGCGGCGCTATTCGTCGCCCGGACCACCGGCCGCAAGAACGATTGCCAGGAAGCTATCAGCCAGCAAACTCGCACCACCGACGAGCGCCCCGCCAACTTCATCGGCGGCAAGCAATTCGGCGGCATTGCCGGCATTCACCGATCCGCCATAGAGGATCGAGATTTCAGCACCCTCGTCGCCAAAGATCGTAACAAGCCGCGCACGGATCGCGCGATGAATAGCACCGACATCATCCACAGAAGGAACGCGACCGGTGCCAATTGCCCAGACGGGTTCGTAAGCCACGGTCAGCCGCGCAGCGACCCCCTCGCCCACCGGCAGCGACCCATCGAGCTGCGCACAAACGACTGCTTCGGCCTGTCCTGCGTCCCGCTGTGCTTCGGTTTCACCGACACAGACAATCACTTCAAGACCAGCGCTGAGCGCGGCTTCGGCCTTGGCGCGAACCACGTCATCGGTTTCACCATGGATCGCGCGGCGTTCGCTGTGGCCCAGGATCACAAAAGTGGCACCGGCATCGGCCAGCATCGCCGCAGCGACATCGCCGGTATAGGCTCCGCTTGCCGCAGCGTGGCAATCCTGACCGCCAATCGCCATTGCCTCGGCCTTTTCGGCCAAGGTCTGAATCAGCGTGAATGGCGGCGCTACGGCGACGCGCACTCCCGGATGCCGGGCGGCGCCGCGATCAATCGCGCGCGCCTCGGCCAGCATCGCCCGCGTGCCATTCATCTTCCAGTTGCCGACAATATAGGGTCGGTTTGCCATGCCTGTGGTCCTGTTGTGGTTTTGCCCCGGGGGTCGCCCGCATAACCCTCCGCCTAGGCCAGCGGTGCCATCTTTGTCAAAGCTGGCTGTGGATCAAGCCAGTCAAAGTTCGATCCTTGGCCAAGCGGCATTGCCCGCGCGCCAAATGCTGCCTAAAGCCCCGCCTTGGGCCTGCAATCGCGGGCGAAGCTTCTGATCTTGGCGAGTTGGCATGCTGCAGATTTTCCGCAAGTCCTTTGGTTCAAAGCTGGGCGCAGGCGTGGCGATGGGTTTCCTGCTCCTGTTGGGCCTGGCCTTTGCTGCGGGCGACATCGCCGGCAACAAGAGTTTCGGCGGCGCCGGTGGCGGGGACCGCGTGGCGGTGGTTGGCAAGGGTCGCGTAGATACGGCGGAAGTTGAGCGCGCGGTTAGCCGCACGGTCGAAAATCTGCGCCGCGAACAGCCAACCGTCACCCTGAAAGACTTCATTGCCCAGGGCGGCTTCGATCAGGTTCTGCGTAACGAGATTGACCTCACCGCGATCCGCG
This sequence comes from uncultured Novosphingobium sp., assembly GCA_964572445.1. Lineage (GTDB taxonomy): Bacteria > Pseudomonadota > Alphaproteobacteria > Sphingomonadales > Sphingomonadaceae > Novosphingobium. The sequence goes on from CAZNFV010000089.1 coordinate 4,171, forward strand.
AATTTGGCCAGAAGCATGGCATGCAGATCGGCAATCGTCTGATCGACAGCGAAATCGCCAAACTGCAGGATGTGCAGGGTCCGGATGGCAAAGTCAGCGATCAACTCTACAAGGCGTTCCTGCGGCAACGTGGACTGACCGATGCGCAACTCCGGCGTGAGTTGGGCAATTCGCTGATGGCACGCCAACTGATCACCAATGCCGATATCGGGGTTACTGTTCCAGGCGCGCTAGCCCAACGCTATGCCGCGATTGTTACCGAGCGCCGCACTGGCCAGATCGGTCTGCTGCCCTCAGCTACATTTGCCCCCAAGACCCTGCCGAGCGACAGCGAACTGGGCACCTGGTACGCGAACAACCAGAAGGCTTTCGTGCGGCCGGAACGCCGGGTGATCCGCTATGCAACCTTCACCGATGCTGTGCTCAAGACTGTGCCGGCCCCGACCGAAGCTGAAATTGCAGCCGCCTACAATGCGAATAAGGCGAAGTATGAAGCGAGCGAAAACCGCCGTGTCAGCCAGCTGATCTTGCCGACCGAAGCCGCTGCCAAGGCTGCGCTGGCTGAAACGGCAGGCAAGTCGCTTGAAGCTGTTGCTGCCGCAAAGGGCCTGAGTGTCGCCGCACTCTCGCCGCTGGCAAAATCCACTCTGGCAATCCAAACCTCGCAGGCCGCCGCCAATGCTGCATTCGCCGCCCCCAAGGGCAAGGTTCTGGGCCCGATCAAGGCGCCGCTCGGCTGGGTGCTGTTGCGGGTAGACACGATCGAAGGCAAGGCTGGCAAGACGCTGGATCAAGCCCGCGCAGAGCTGCTGCCAGAACTCACCGCGCTTAAGCGCCGCACCGCACTGACTGACTTCTCCGCCAGGATCGAGGAAGAATTCGATAATGGCGCGAACCTTACCGATGTGGCCAAGGAGCTGGGCCTGACCCTGACCGAATCCGCTCCGCTGCTTGGCAACGGGCAGGTCTTTGGCCAGGACGGCAAGACTGCTCCGCCTGAACTCGCCCGCGTAGTCACCACTGCTTTTGCGATGGAATCCGAAGGCCAGCCGCAGCTTGCAGAAGTTGAACCCGGCAAACAGTTCCTGGTGTTTGATGTCGCCCAGATTGCCCTGTCAGCCGCCCCGCCACTGGCTGAAGTAAAGCAGCAGGCGCTGGCAGAGTACCAGCTGAGCAAGGGCGCAACAGCCGCCCGAGCGGCCGCGCTGAAGATTGAAGCCATGGTCAAGAAGGGTACTGATCTGGGTGCTGCACTCGCCTCGCTTGGCCTGCCGCTGCCGCCGGTTGATCAGGTTAACCTGCCGCGTGAACAGGTCCAGCAAATGGGCCAGCAGACGCCGCCGCCGCTGGCGATGCTGTTCGCTCTGGCCAAGGGGCAGGTCAAGTTGATGGCCGGCCCGCGCAACCGTGGCTGGTATGTGGTCAAGGTGACCGACGTAATCCCCGGCACGGTGGCCCCCAACGATCCACGTCTGCCCCAGTTCCAGCAGACTATGGCGCGCGTTACGTCGCAGGAATATTCGCAGCAATTGCGCGCCGCGATGCGGACCGATGTCGGCGTGAAGCGCAACGACGCTGCGATCAACGCGCTCAAGACCCGCCTGTCCGGCGGGAACTGAGCGCAGCGCGGTGCCAGCTTTGAACAACCGTGAAGCCGCCTTGGCGGCTCTGGCCGCGGGTCGGCCGGCGCTGGTCTGGCAGCGGCTGATTGCAGACACGGAAACGCCGGTCGGCGCGGCGGTCAAGTTGATCGAACCGGGCCGCGGCGATTTCCTGCTCGAATCGGTTCAGGGCGGCGAAGTCCGCGGGCGTTACAGCCTGCTCGGGCTTGATCCCGATCTGGTCTTCCGGGCCACCGGCGCTGCTGCAGAAATCAACCGCGCCTGGCAGAACGATCGCCACGCCTTTGCCCCGCTTACGGGCGACAGTCTGACCGAACTGCGCGCTCTGGTCGAAGCCTGCAAGATCGACGTGCCCCAGCCGCTGCCTTCGGCGCTGGCCTGCCTGGTGGGCTACTTCGGCTATGAGACCTATGGCCTGATCGAGGATCTGCCGCGCCCGGCCCCCAATGCGCTGAACCTGCCAGACATGCTGTTCGTGCGGCCGACCGTGCTGCTGGTCTTTGACCGGCTGAGCGACGAACTGTTTGCGATTGCCCCGGTCTGGCCCGGCGTCGGCGCGCCCGAACACGTGGTCGAACTGGCGGGTGAACGGATCGAGGCGGCACTGGCACGCCTGAGGGCCCCCGCCCCGAACCCCGTGCGTACGGCCGAACTGCCCGAACCATCGCTTCAGCCTGTGCTGGCGCCGGGTGACTATGCCAGCATGGTGCTGAAGGCCAAGGACTACATCGCGGCCGGCGATATCTTTCAGGTCGTGCTGGCGCAGCGCTTTACCACGCCCTTCGCCCTGCCCGCGCTTGATCTCTACCGCGCGCTGCGCCGGATCAATCCATCGCCGTTCCTCTATTTCCTCGATCTGCCGGGCTTCGCCCTGACCGGATCGAGCCCCGAGATTCTGGTCCGGGTCCGCGATGGGGAAGTGACGATTCGCCCGATCGCCGGCACCCGCCCGCGCGGCAAGACGCCGGAAGAGGACCGCGAGAACGAAGTCAGCCTGCTGGCCGATCCCAAGGAACGCGCCGAACACCTGATGCTGCTCGATCTGGGCCGCAACGACGTTGGCCGGGTGGCCCAAGCCGGAACGGTGCAAGTGACCGAAAGCTATACTGTCGAACGCTATAGCCACGTGATGCACATCGTCTCCAACGTGGTCTGCAAGCTGGACAGCGCCAACCACGACGCGATCGACGCCATGTTCGCCGGCTTCCCGGCTGGCACAGTCAGCGGCGCGCCAAAGGTCCGTGCCTGCCAGATTATCGCGCAGCTGGAGCCGGAAACCCGCGGAGCCTATGCCGGCGGCGTGGGCTATTTCTCGCCCGACGGCAGCCTCGATTCGTGCATCGTGCTGCGCACCGGAGTGGTCAAGGATGGCATGCTGCACGTCCAGGCTGGCGCCGGGATCGTGGCCGACAGCAATCCCGAATACGAACAGCGTGAATGCGAAGCCAAGGCCGGGGCGCTGATCGCCGCCGCGCGCGAAGCAGTCCGGGTCGCGGCGCAAGCAGACTACGGACAATAGTCCGGCCCGCTTGACCGGGAGCGCTGCTCCGCTAGCTTGGGGCCATGCGTAAAATCATTCTCCCCCTGCTCGCCCTCCTCGCCACTCCACTTCATGCTGAAGACTGGCGCGCCAAGTCATCAGAACGTGACATCGTCCTCAAAGACTTCGCCTTTGCCGAAGGCGATAAGATGGACGTAAAGATGCACGTCACCACGCTCGGCACGCCGAAAAAGAACGCGGCTGGCGAGATTGAGAACGCGGTGATGGTGCTGCACGGCACTGGCGGTTCAGGCTATCAGTTCTTCCGCCCGCAATTTGCCGACGAGCTGTTCGGACCAGGCCAGCCGCTTGATCTGGCCAAGTACTATGTGATCCTGCCGGACAACATCGGCCACGGTAAAAGCAGCAAGCCCAGCGACGGCATGAAGATGGCCTTCCCGCGCTATAATTATGCCGACATGGTGGCCAGCCAGCAGCGGATGCTGACCGAGGGGCTTGGCGTAAAGAAGCTTCAGCTGATCCTGGGCACTTCGATGGGCTGCATGCACGCCTTCGTCTGGGGCACCACACGGCCCGGCTTTGCCGAGCGGCTTGCGCCGTTTGCCTGCAACGCAATGGAGATCGCCGGGCGTAACCGGATGTGGCGCCAGATGTCGATTGACGCAATTGAGGCCGATCCCCTGTGGAACGGCGGCAATTACACCACCGCGCCCGAGGGCGGCTTGCGCACGGCGCGTTATATCTCGATGATCGCCGGCGCTAACGCCTGGGGCCTGCAGACTGAATATCCCACCCGCGAAAAGGCCGAAGCCGCGCTGCGCACCGGCTATGCTGCCCGGGCGACCGGCGATGCGGATGCCAATGACCAGATCTATCAGCTGGACAGCTCACGCGATTACAATCCCGCGCCCAATCTGGCGAAGATCACCGTCCCGGTGCTGTGGATCAACAGCTCGGACGATTTCATCAATCCGCCTGAGCTTGGCATGGCACAGCAGCACGCAAAGCTGATGCCCAAGGCACAGTTCATCCTCTTCCCCTACAGCCCTGACACCAAGGGCCACGGCACCCACACCTGGGCCAAGTTCTGGAAGGCGGACCTCGCCAAACTGCTGGCCAAGAAGTGAGCACGGCGGCAACTTCCGGGCGCCGCACCCTCTATCCGCCGATCGAACCCTTCGCGAGCGGGATGCTCGACGTGGGCGATGGGCATAGCATTTACTGGGAACGCTGTGGAACACCCGGCGGCAAGCCGGCCGTATTCCTCCACGGCGGACCCGGTGGCGGTTGCAGCCCGACACAGCGGCAGCAATTTGATCCAGCACTGTATGACGTGCTGCTGTTTGATCAGCGTGGCTGTGGGCGCTCGCTCCCGTTTGCCAGCCTTGAAGCCAACACCACCTGGCATCTCGTCGCGGACATCGAACGGCTGCGGATCATGGCCGGGCATGAGCAGTGGCTGGTCTTCGGCGGCTCATGGGGTTCCACCCTGGCGCTGGCCTATGCCCAGACCCATCCCGAGCGGGTCACCGAACTGGTGCTGCGCGGGATCTTCCTGGGCAGCAAGGCTGAGGGTGACTGGCTCTACCGCTATGGCGCGAGCCAGCTCTACCCCGAAACCTGGGACCTTTTCGCCGGGCACATCCCGGAGGCCGAACGCGGTGATCTGATGGCTGCTTACCACAGCCGCCTGACCAGCGATGATCCGGCGGTGCGCCTGGCCGCAGCCAAAGTCTGGAGCATGTGGGAAGGCGTGACCGT
>CAZNFV010000090.1:0-9053 GCA_964572445.1 uncultured Novosphingobium sp.
CTGACCAGTTCCGTCTTCATGGACGATGCCCAGGCGGCGGATGACATGACCACCCACCTGATCAATGCGGGCCATCGCCGGATTGGCTTCATCAAGGGCCACCCCAATCACAAAGGCTCGGAAGACCGCTTGGCTGGCTATTGCCGGGCGCTGGACCGGGCCGGGATTGCCTATGATCCCGCGCTAATCTGCGACGGCTCGTTCGATTTCGATTCCGGCGTGCGCGGCGGTAACCGCTTGCTCGACCTGCCGGAGCCGCCGACCGCGATCTTTGCCTCGAACGATGACATGGCGGCGGGGGTGCTGGCCGTTGCGCACGATCGTAACATGAACCTTCCGGCCGAGCTCTCGGTTGCTGGATTTGACAATACGACCCTGGCCCGCACCGTCTGGCCACCGCTGACCACGATCCACCAGCCGATGGCCGAACTGGCGCAAACGGCTGCGGAAATCCTTATCGAAGGCGGTGACATCACCCATCGCCGCCTGCCGCACCAATTAATCGAGCGTGCTTCTGTCGCGCCGCCAATCAGGAAGATACCATGAGCCAACTGCCTCTCCCACCCGTCACCCGCCAGCTTGGTGTCAGCGGGATCGAAGTGTCCCCGATCGCCTGGGGCATGTGGCGCCTTGCCGAAAATGGTCGGACCGCTGCTGAGGCTGCGCGGCTGGTCCATGCGGCACTCGATGCCGGGATCACCTTTCTCGACACGGCGGACATCTATGGCTTTAACGGCAGCGGCGGGTTCGGCGATGCCGAAGCGCTGCTGGGCAAAGTGCTGGCCGCTGAGCCGGCGCTGCGTGGCCGGATGGTGCTGGCAACCAAGGGTGGCATCATGCCGCCGCTGCCATATGACCAGAGCGCCGATTATCTGCGCGCCGCCATCGACGCCTCGCTGACCCGGCTCAGGACTGACACGGTTGAGCTGTGGCAGATTCACCGCCCGGATATCCTGGCCCACCCGCAGGAAGTGGCGCGCATCCTGGATGACGCCGTGGCAAGCGGCAAGATCCGCACGCTGGGTGTCTCAAACTTCACGCAAGGGCAGACTGCGGCGCTCAATCACTTCCTCGGCCACAAACTGGTTTCGACCCAGCCCGAGATCAGCCCGCTGCGGATTGATTGCTTTGAGAATGGCGAACTGGACCAGGCGATGATGCTGGGCCTGACTCCGCTGGCCTGGTCGCCGCTGGGTGGTGGCCGCCTAGCCAAGCCGGAAAGCGCGCGGGATCACGCAATTTGCGCCGCGCTGGACAAGGTTGCGGGCGAAGCCGGCGTCTCGCGCAGCGTCGCAGCCTATTCCTGGCTGATGGCCCACCCTGCCGGGATCATCCCGATTGTCGGTTCACAGCAGGCGGAACGGATTGCCGAAGGCGCTGCCGCCTTGAAGGTCCGCTGGACCCGCACCGACTGGTATGCCGTTCTGGTGGCGGCAAGGGGCGTGCCTTTGCCTTGAATTAGCCTCCACTCCGTTCGCCCTGAGCTTGTCGAAGGGCCGTGCTTTTCTTCTGGTCCCGCGCATGGCTGCAAGAAAGGCGGTGCTTCGACAAGCTCAGCAAGGACGGGGTTTGCGATCGGATGTGAACAGAAATTTGGATGAGGATCAAACGCCATGACCGCCTACAACTTGCCCGAAATCTCCTGGTTTTCTGCCTTGTGTGATGACGATTACGAGTTTCTCGGCGTTCCCGATCCGCAGCTCAAGTCCAGCTGGGAGCATTGTCGTAATATCGTGATGCGCGCGGAAGAGGGCGGGTTTGACAATATCCTGTTGCCCTCGGGCTATGAGCTGGGGCTGGATACCACGGCCTTTGCCGCTGCTGTCGCCACGCAGGTGAAGCGGATCAAGCTGCTCTGGGCCACCCGGATGGGTGAAGACTGGCCGCCGCAGCTGGCACGCCGCATTGCCACGCTGGACCGGATCCTCGGCCCCAACGCTGCCGGCACCGGCGGGCGGCTTAACGTCAACATCATCTCGTCCGACCTGCCTGGCGAAAAGCTGGAGAGCGGCCCGCGTTATCGTCGCGGGACCGAAATCATGAAGATTATCCGCACCTTGCTGAACGGAGAGCACCTCGATTTTCAGGGTGAATTCTACAATCTCAAGCTCGATCCGGCGCGGATCAGCACGATTTCGGGCAAGTGCCCCAATCTCTATTTCGGTGGGCTCAGCCACGAGGCGCGCGATTGCGCGGCCGAGGCGGCCGACGTCTATCTGATGTGGCCCGATACCATGGACAAGGTGAAGGAAACCGTCACCGACATGAAGGCGCGGGCCGCTGCCAAGGGGCGGACGCTCAAGTTTGGTTATCGCGCCCATGTCATCGTGCGGGAAACGGAAGACGAAGCCCGCATCTATGCCGACCGTTTGCTGTCCAAGCTGGACGACGAAATGGGTCGGGCAATTCGTGAGAAGTCGCTCGATGCCAAGAACTTTGGGGTCCAGCGGCAGCAGGAACTGCGCGGCGCCGCCGATGGCGATGGCTTCGTGGAAGAGAACCTGTGGACCGGGGTTAGCCGGGCCCGATCTGGCTGCGGGGCAGCGATTGTCGGCAATCCGGATCAGGTGCTGGCCAAGCTGCGCGCTTACCAGGAGGCCGGGATGGAGGCGTTCATCCTATCGGGCTATCCGCATATGCAGGAATGCGATATGTTCGCGCGCTATGTCCTTCCCCAAATCCAGCACGGGCCCCTCGCTGGCTGACGATCAGAACCTCACGACAGCGAAGCCAGCGAGACTGGCCGCGGTGCTGGCCACGTTGATTGCTGCCCAGGCAGACCTTGATGAACTGAGCGAAGGCATCGCCGCCGCGCGGCTGGACGCGGCGATTGAAGCTGTGCGAGCGGCCATGCAATCTGCAGGAAGATCCTGATCTCCGTTTGAAATTCTGCATAATACTCGTGGTTATGCGAATAGATAACCGCCAATCTCGCTGTATCGTAAGTGTTCTTGCGATGTAGCTTGGGTAAAACATATGGGTGTCCACGAGGTTGGGCGTGGTGATTTGGCCGAGGGTGCCGGTCCCGATATTAATGATGATGCCAGCGCACAGGATCGCGCCAGGACGTTGCGATCGCTGGCCGGCAGCCTGCTTGCCGTAGCCGGCCAGATCGACCGCGAAAGTTCACCAGCGGCTGCTGGCGGCCAGCGCGAGGAACCGGCAGTTCAGCAGCGCCCGTTCATCGACAAGCAGGCGTTACTGGATCGCACGTTGCTGGATTACAGCAACCGCCGCCAGCGCAGCCGGTTTTTTCCCGAAGATCTATTTGCCGAACCGGCTTGGGACCTTTTGCTGGACCTGTTCCTGGCCCGGCTTGAAGGCAAGATGATCACCGTCACCAGCGCCTGCATCGCGGCTGATGTACCGGTGTCTACGGCGCTGCGCTGGATCAGCGTGCTGGAGGCGCAAGGATTGGTCAAACGCAGCCGTAATGTCGGCGATCAGCGCTCAACCTGGGTTCGTTTGACCGATAGGGCTGCCAATGCGATGATTGAATATACCCGGGACTGCATGACCCGCAGCCGCCGCATTGAGCGGCTGGCGGATGAAAGCGCGATTGGCCAGTTTTAGGCTTCGGGGTGTGTGCACCACCCTTGCCAATTTGCTTTGAAAATTTGGGGAGTGGTGCCCGGAGGCGGGTTCGAACCACCGACACGCGGATTTTCAATCCGCTGCTCTACCAGCTGAGCTATCCGGGCAACGCATCCAGAACCGACCGCCAGGGCCGTTTCGCGTTTGGAAGCGCGCCTATGGCGAAGCTGGCGCGGATTGGCAAGAGCCTATTCAGGCCTTTCCTTCTTCCTCGTCAAGCGCAGGCGGCCCCGGCAGGGCATAGCCATCTTGCAGCCATTGCAGCAGATCGCGGTCCTTGCAGCGAGTTGAGCAGAACGGGGCATGTTCGGCAGAGCGGGGCTTGCGGCAAACCGGGCACTTGCGCGTGGCAGAAGTCGTCATGACTGGAGCGCCTGTGCGAAACTGGCGTCCAGTGCAAGGGCGGTGTCCTCGTGCCAGCGTAACCGGCGCCCGGTCCGGCGGACCAGCTCTGTTTCCCAACTGCCCAGAACCGCCGCGCGGACTGCGGGATGCGCGGATAGCAGAAGTTCTGCACCGGGTTCTGTGACCAGCTCTGCCCGGCGCAGTAGCATCCGAGCGGCTGCGCCCGTTCGATTGTAAGCAAGACTGTGCAACAGCGACGGTCGTTCAAGCCGCGCCACCAATTGCACCAGACCAAACCCGTTCATCGCGGTGCGCTCATGTGGCCAGTCCGAAAGCTGGTCTTCCATTGCCGCGCCAACGGCCTGGCGATCAGCCTTTTCAGCGAGGGTTGGGAAATCGATCGCGATTGAACCCGCAAGGTCCAGCCGCTGGACGGTTTTGGCAATCACTGGTGCGGCGGCCAGGGCCAGGGCGCGCGGTGGCAACTCCCCGTCGATATCGATTACGGTCATGGCCGGAGTGGGACTTATGGTGAGCGACCCACCGGCAAAATCAACCGTGCCGTGCCAGGCTTCTGACCAGACATCCTCCCACAGCCCTGCGGGGAAGCGCGCAACTGTCTTGCCAACCGGGGCGGTGGGAGGGCAGGGCGCATCAGTGGTCGGGCGGGCGTGGGCACGTTTCAGGCGGCCAGCCTCTGCCATCGCCGCGCGCAGGACTTTCAGGCGGATCGGTGCGCCTTCGCGGGCGTCTTGCGGCAGTTGGTCGACTAGCGCTTCTTCGCCATCGGCGAAGCGGGCTGTGCCCCGGCGAGAGCCAGCACTGCGGCTAATCAACGTGGCATCTTCAACCTGCCCGGCGGCCAGCGCACCAGGCCAATCAAGCCGCGCGGCCAAGACTTCGCCGCGATGGACCAGGATCGTGCGGGTTTCGCCGATCCCGGCTTCGATCAGCCATTCAGCCAAGGGGAAATCCCGCCGAGAGCAGCAAAGCGCGGGTTTCGAACAGGGGGAGGCCGATAACGCCCGAATGGCTGCCGGAAACGAAGCGGATCAAGGCTTCGGCCCGGCCCTGAATCGCATAGCCGCCCGCCTTGCCCAACCCTTCGCCGCTGGCGACATAGGCATCGATTTCGGTGTCAGACAGCCGCTTGAATGCCACCACCGTTTCGACAGCGCGGGTCCGGGTAGTGCCATCGCTTCCGACCACGCAAATCGCCGAAATGCAGCTATGGCGCCGCCCGGAAAGCAGGGATAGCAACTTGCGCTGTACCGTCTCATCGTCAGCCGGGGGCAGGATCCTGCGGCCAAGGGCCACGGTCGTATCACCAGCGAGGACAATCTCACCAGGTCCGCGGACCACTGCCGCAGCCTTGGCTTGCGCCAGCCGAAGCGCATAGGCGCGCGGCAGTTCGCCTTTCAGCGGGGTTTCATCAATGTCGGGACTGGCAATCCGCGCGGGCGCAACGCCGATGCGGGCGAGCAAATCGCGCCGGCGCGGCGAAGACGAAGCCAGGACAAGCTGAGGTGCGGTCACCCGCTGCGCTTAGCCGTACTGGCCAGGGCCGCCGCGGCCGGGCATGAAGCGGTAAGTGATGCGGCCCTTGGTCAGATCATAGGGCGTCAATTCAACGAGAACTTCGTCACCAACCAACACGCGGATGCGGTTCTTGCGCATCTTGCCAGCAGTGTGGCCCAGGATCTCGTGGTCGTTTTCCAGGCGGACGCGGAACATCGCGTTGGGCAGCAGTTCCACTACCTGTCCGCGCATTTCGAGGAGTTCTTCTTTCGCCATCCGGGCCGACATTCCGTTGTTGTTAGGCTGCAATGCGGCGCGCCATAGCGACGGAAGGTCGAAAAGGGAAGCCTTGGGCGTCCGTCCTGCGGCGTTTGTCGTTCGTCGAGTTGCAGCATCCAGTTACACGCCTTGGCCTTGCCATTAGCGACGCGACAGCCCATTTGCGCGGTCGGACTGGGGATGCCAGATCGTAAAAATCGTGCGATCACGGAGTATTAATGCGTAATTTTTCTCTCCTCCCATTACCAATTTTTCTTTTGGCGAGTCCTGCTTTGGCGACTGCCGAGCAGGTTACGCCGGCCGCACCGCCAGCGGCTCAAGATGCCGATGCCATCGATAGCGAGCGCCATGGCGGTGAAATTCTGGTCGTGGCTGAGCGGATTCGGGGCCAGGTTGAAAGTCCCGCCCCGCCCATCGCCGTGCTCGATGAAAAGGATATCCAGGCGCTCGGCGCTACGACCCTGGCTGATGTTTTGACTCAGCTCGCGCCGCAAACCGGATCGGGTCGCGGTCGCGGCAGTGGACCGCCAGTGGTGCTGATCAACGGCCAGCGGATCGGTAGCTTCCGCGAGATGCGTAACTTCCCGCAAGAGGCGATCCGCCGGGTCGAGATCTTGCCTGAAGAGGTTGCGCTGCGGTTTGGTTTCCCAGCCAACAGCCGCGTCGTCAACATGATCCTCAAGGACAATTTCTCCTCGAAAACGTTCGAAGCGGAGTCGGCAGTGCCGACGCGCGGAGGCTTCCAGACCTATGAGGTCGAAGCGACGGCCCTGCGCATAAACGGCCCGCAACGCTTCAGCTTGACGGCGAAGATTGATGACACGTCTGAATTGACCGAGGCCGAACGCGGTGTGATCCAGACCCCTGGTTCTATGCCGACTGTCGCGACAGATCCCGATCCTGCCGCGTTCCGCTCGCTGATCGCCGATAGCCGTGAGCTTGGCCTGAATGTGTCGCTGGCCCGCGGGCTTGGCAAGGACGGGCTGGGTGGCAACTTTAGCCTTAATGGCAATGTGACACGCAACGACAGTCGGCGTTATTCGGGCCTTGATGTTGTGCTGTTAACAGCGCCGGGCGGGGCCACGGCGATCCGGACCCTGGATGATCCGCTTGAACGCCGCACCCGTACCCGATCAGCGCAGGGCGGGGGGGCTTTGAATACCCGGCTCGGCGATTGGCAGTTCAGCGCGACGGTAGATGGCAGCCATGCTGAAAGTCGCACCTTGATTGACCGGCGCGCCAATACCTCAGCGCTGGTCAGCGCGGCAGCGGCTGGGACGCTGCCGATAAACGGCCCCCTGCCGGGGACTGGCAATGCTGGGGTGGATACGGCGTCCAGCAATACGGAAAGCTTTACCAGCCTGGTCACCCTGATCGGTCGCCCGGCGCGGCTGCCGGGGGGAGAGCTGACGGCCACACTGCGCGCCGGCTATGGCTGGTCTGACATTGTCAGCAGCGATACCCGCTCAGCCGTTGGTCCGGTGAACTTGCGGCGGGGTGATATCAACGGCGCCATCAATGCGGGCGTGCCGATTACCAGCCGGCGGGAGAATTTCGGAGCCGGGCTTGGCGATCTCTCCGCAAACTTTTCGGCCGGGTGGAACCACCTGTCTGATTTCGGTTCGGTGACCGACTGGAGTGCCGGCCTGACCTGGTCTCCGCTGGCGTTCGAAAAATTGAGCCTGACAGCGAGCTATCTGGTCAACGAGATTGCTCCGGGTCTGGCGCAGCTTGGCAATCCGCAGACCACTACGTTCAACGTTCCGGTGTTTGACCTGGTGCGCGGCGAAACCGTGCTTGCGACTATCATTGGTGGCGGCAACCCCAACTTGCGCAAGGAGCGCCAACGCGACCTTAAGTTCGCGGCGAGCTGGCAGCTGCCATTCCTTCAGAACTCCAGTCTGGTAGTGGAATACTTCCGCAACCGGTCGGACAACGTCACCGCAAGCTTCCCGCTGCTCACGCCCGAGATTGAGGCGGCGTTCCCTGGCCGTGTGACCCGCGATGCCAGCGGCCGGCTGTTGTCGATCGATCAGCGTCCAGTAACCTTCGCCGAGCAGCGCGCATCGAGGCTGCGGTGGGGTGTGAACCTGACCGGCCAGTTGGGCAAGGCACCGGCTGGCGGCGGCTTCATGGGCATGATGGGCGGCGGTGGCGCCCCGCGCGGTGCCGGAGCTGCATCAGGCGGTCCCCGTCCGCAAGGCGCTGGCGCCGGGCGTGGCGGTGGTGGCGGCATGATGGCGATGATGGGCGGCGGACGCGGCCCCGGACGCTGGAGCCTTGGCGCGTTCCATACCGCGCAGTTTGACAGCACTGTGCTGATCGCGCCGGGGGTTCCGCCGTTGGACCTGCTAAATGGGGATTCGCTCTCAACAGCCGGTTCGCCGCGGCACACGCTGGAATTCAATGGCGGGTTGTTCAAGAACGGTTTCGGAACCTTCTTCAACGGGACCTGGACCGGCTCATCACGGCTGCTGGGCGCCAGTAATCTGCGCTTTGGCAGTGTGACGCGGATGAATATCAACTTCTTCGCGTCGCTTGGTCAGCAGCAAAAGCTTGTGAAAAAGGCACCCTTCTTCAAGGGTTCGCAGATCTCACTGCGCTTCGAGAATCTGTTCGATTCCCGGCAAAAGGTGACTGACGCCACCGGCGCGGTACCGATCAGCTACCAGGCCGATTTGATTGATCCGCGCGGCCGATTGGTTGAGATCGAATTCCGCAAGATGTTCTGACGATGCGCCCCGACCGGTCGCGACCGGCCGGGGCAGCTCGTTATCAGTGGAACACTGCGATCAGCAGGTGCAGCGACAGCGCGATCAGCGCAACACTCGACAGGGCAAACAGCAGGAAGCGGACTGCGATCCGGTTCCAGGTTGCCTGAACGATGGAGTGGGCAATGCGCAGGCCGACATAGGCCCAGGCGATCTGCCCGTTCAGGCCGTCGCCCTGACCGACCAGGGCCAGTGCCAGTGCCACGGCATAGAACACCGTCGGTGCTTCATGCAGGTGGTTATAGTTGTGTGCGATCCACTGCGTGTTGGCGGGAAGCACATCATCGAGCGACCTGCCTGTGCCGCCAACCAGGTTCTTGGTATCGATCTTGGCCTTGCTCATGGCCGGGATGCGGGTTGCGTACATCCACAGCCACATGACCATCGTCCAGCCAGCCAGAACGGCTACCGGTTGCAGAATATCCATTCCAATCATCGTAATCTCCCCCTCGGTCTCATTTTACCCGATGCGGTTAGGGTGTTACGGCTGAATCCGATTGTCAAATGCAACTAGTCTTCGCTGCTGAGCACCTTGGCAAAGCTGGC
>CAZNFV010000091.1:0-5577 GCA_964572445.1 uncultured Novosphingobium sp.
TCGATAAAGGCTGACTAGTCTTTCGCAGCAGCCACCGCTAAGGCCCAAGCCATGATCCTCGTCATCGACAATTACGACAGCTTCACCTGGAACCTGGTCCATTACCTGATGGAACTGGGCGCTGCGGTTGAGGTCGTGCGCAACGATGCGCTGTCGGCCGAGCAGGCGATTGACAGCGGAGCGCAAGGCTTCTTGATTTCGCCCGGGCCCTGCACCCCGAACGAAGCCGGGATCAGTCTGGACCTGGTCGGCGCCTGCGCCGCTGCCGGCAAACCGCTACTGGGCGTCTGCCTGGGGCACCAGTCAATCGGCCAGCACTTCGGTGGCAAGGTCGTGCGCGGCGGGCTGATGCACGGCAAAACCTCGCCGGTCACCCACGATGGGACCGGCCTGTTCAAGGGCGTCCCCTCACCCGTTACGGCCACCCGCTATCACTCGCTGATCGTGGAAGACATTCCGGAGACCTTAGTGGTCAATGCCCGGTCTGATGACGGCCACGTGATGGGCTTCCGCCATGCCACGCTGCCGATCCACGGCGTGCAGTTCCACCCCGAATCCATCGCCACTGAACACGGCCACGCGATGCTGGCCAACTTTCTGGGCCTGTGCGGGATCAAGGCGAAGGAACTGGCGTGAGCCTGACTCTGGGGGATGCCGAAGCGCTGTTCGGGCGGATGCTTGATGGCGGCATGGCCGATGACGAAATCACTACAGTCCTGATCGAACTGGCTGACCGCGGGGAGACTGCGTCGGAAGTCGCCGGGCTGGTCTGTGCGATGCGCGCGCGGATGCAGCGGATTACTGCCCCGGAGGGCGCAATCGACGTCTGCGGCACCGGCGGCGATGGCCAGCACAGCCTCAACGTCTCGACTGCTGTCGCGCTGGTCGTTGCGGCCTGCGGCGTGCCGGTGGCCAAGCATGGCAATCGCGCTGCCTCCAGCAAGGCAGGCGGGGCCGATACCCTCGAAGCGCTGGGCCTCAACCTTAACCGCGCATCGGAACTGGCGGAAGAAACCCTGCCCGATCTCGGCATCGCGTTCCTGTTCGCCCAGGCCCATCACCCGGCGCTCGCCCGCGTCGGCCCGATCCGCAAGGCGCTAGGTCGGCGGACGATCTTTAACCTCTGCGGCCCGCTCGCCAATCCCGCCGGTGTCACCCGCCAACTGGTCGGCGTGGCCCAGCCCGGCCTGATCGCGCTTTACAAAGGGGCGATGGAACTGCTCGGCACCGAAGCCGCGCTGATCGTCTCGGGCGCCGAAGGGCTCGACGAGCTATCGATTGAAGGCGCCAGCTACATGGCCGCGATTGGCCTGCGCCCGTTGCCAGCCGAACTGCGCCCGGAAGATGCGGGCCTACCCAGCCATCCGCTGGCAGACCTGCGCGGCGGCGATGCGGCATACAACGCTGATGCCCTGCGCCGGCTGCTGCTGGGCGAAGCAGGGGCCTACCGCGATGCCGTTCTGCTGAACAGCGCCGCCGCACTGGTGGTCGCCGGACAGGCCGAAGACTGGTTCGAAGGCGTCGAGGAAGCTGCCGAAGCGATTGACAAAGGCCTTGCCAAGGCGCTGCTGGATTGCTGGATTGAGGCTGTAGAATGACTGATAAGCTCGCCGAAATCTGCGCCACCAAGCGGGTGGAACTCGCCGCCCGCAAACCGCAAGGCTTGGCCCACTGGTCCGCCCCCGCCCCAGTGCGCGGCTTTGAAGCAGCTTTGCGCGCCAAGGCAGCCACTGGCTTTGCCCTGATCGCCGAAATCAAGAAGGCCAGCCCCTCCAAAGGCTTGATCCGGGCAGATTTTGATCCAGCCGCCCATGCCCGCGCCTATCAAGCTGGCGGTGCAGCCTGCCTGTCGGTGCTGACCGACGCGCCCTATTTCCAGGGGCATGAGGATTACCTGATCGCCGCCCGTGCGGCTTGCGATCTGCCGGTGATCCGCAAGGACTTCATGGTCGATCCCTGGCAGTGTGCCGAGGCAAGGGCGATGGGTGCCGATGCGATCCTGATCATCGTCGCTGCACTTGAAGATGCCGCGATGGTTGAGATCGAGGCGGCTGCGCATGAACAAGGCCTGGACGTGCTGGTCGAAGTGCATGACGAGGCCGAAATGGAGCGCGCCCTCGCTCACCTGAAATCAAAGCTGATCGGGGTGAACAACCGCAACCTCAAGACCTTTGAGGTCGATCTGGCCACTACCGAGCGGCTCGCCGGAATGGTCCCCGCCGATGTCCTGCTGGTTTGCGAAAGCGGGATCGGCAACCACGCGGATTGCCAGCGCATGGCCCGCAGCGGCGTTCGCACCTTCCTGGTCGGCGAAAGCCTGATGCGTCAGGATGACGTTGAGGCGGCGACGCGGGCCCTGCTTAACGGGTAACTTCGGGCAAGGCGTCCGCCCTGAACTGGATAGACTGGCCCTGCTGCGCGCTTTCTGACAAGACTGCGGCATGACCAAGCTGACCCACCTCGATGAAGCCGGCAACGCCGCGATGGTTGATGTTTCGGCCAAGGCCGCGACGATCCGCGAAGCCTTGGCCGAGGGCCGCATTACCATGTCAGCCAAAGCGCTCGCCGCAATCCGTGCCGGCGCTGTGAAAAAAGGCGATGTCCTCGCCACCGCCCGGATCGCCGGGATCATGGCCGCAAAGAAGACCAGCGAACTGATCCCGCTATGCCACCCACTGATGCTGACCAAAGTGGCAGTCGATTTCGACTTTGAGGACACCGGCCTGCGCGTGACCGCAATGGCCCGGCTTTCCGGCCAGACGGGTGTGGAAATGGAAGCACTTACAGCAGCTTCCGTCGCGCTCCTGACAATTTACGATATGGCCAAGGCACTCGACAAAGGCATGGTGATTAGCGGCCTGCGCTTGCTTGAAAAGCGCGGCGGCAAATCGGGCGACTGGCGGGCCGAGGCCTGATGCCCGTCCCGCTGCCGCTGGAAGAAGCTCAGGCCCGGCTGCTGGCTCTGGCCGAGCCGTTGCCGTTGGAGCGGGTCGATCCACCCTCGGCGCTCGGGCGTTGGTTGGCGGAACCGCTGATCGCCGCGCGGACCCAACCGGCTTGCGACGTCTCCAGCATGGATGGCTTCGCCGTGGCACCCAGCGACTGCTCTGGCCCATGGCAAGTCATTGGTGAGAGCGCCGCTGGGCATCCGTTTGCGGGCACAGTCAACGCGGGCCAGGCAGTGCGAATTTCGACCGGCGCAGTCATTCCCACTGGCGCTGGTGCGGTAATTGTCCAGGAAGATGTTGTGCGCGATGCCGACCGCCTGATGCTGAGCGGGACCGGCCCGGCACGGGCCGATCAATACATCCGCCGGGCCGGATCAGATTTCTCCGCGGGTAAGGAACTGGCCAGACCTGGCACGCGGCTCAGCCCCGCACACGTGGCGCTCACGATTGCAGCCGGGCATCGCCACATTGCAGTGCACCGCAGGCCGCAATTGGTGATCATCGATAGCGGCGATGAGCTGGCGAACGATCCAGCGGATTGCGCGAGCCATCAGGTTCCCGCCAGCAACGGCACAATGCTGGCCGCACTAGCCGCAAGCCTGCCCTGCGATGCGACCCGGCTCGGCCCGGTGCCCGACCGAATTGAGGCGCTGATTAGCGCGCTCGAGGCCTCATCCTTGGCCGATGTGATCGTTACCAGCGGCGGCGCGTCCGTCGGCGATCATGATCTGGTGATCCCGGCGCTTGAACGGTGGGGCGCAACGCTCGATTTCTGGAAGGTGGCCATCAAACCCGGCAAGCCGCTGCTGGTGGCGCGGCGCGGGCGGCAGATCGTGCTGGGCCTGCCGGGCAATCCGGTCTCCAGTTTCGTGACAGCCTGGATGTTCCTGTTGCCATTGCTGCGCCAGATGTCGGGTGCGCCCAGCCCGCTGCCCGTTCGGCGCATGGCCCGCCTGACGGCTGATCTTGCCGCTGGCGGTGACCGGCGCGAGTTCCTCCGCGGGGTGCTGGCCGAAGGGGAAGTCACGCCGGCGCTGGCCCAGGATAGCGGCGCTCTGGCGGCCCTGGCGAGCAGCAATTGCCTGATCGAACGGCCTGCCAATGGCGCGGTCACCCCTGCTGGAACGGCTGTTTCTATCTATCCGCTCGAAAATGGCGGAATTGCTTGACGAGTTTCGAAATGTTGCTTACCTGTTCCACATTCGTTCACTGAACGGTACGGGAACACTGGCGTTCTCCCGGCCGCGATTGGGAGGTTAACGGCGATGCTGACGCGCAAGCAGCATGAACTGATCCGGTTCATCCAGGTTAAGCTTGAAGAGACTGGGGTTTCCCCTTCATTTGAAGAAATGAAGGAAGCGCTCGACCTCAAGTCGAAGTCGGGCGTGCACCGCCTGATCTCTGCACTGGAAGAGCGCGGCTTTATCCGCCGCTTGCCCAACCGGGCTCGCGCGCTGGAAGTGCTGAAGCAGCCGGAAGACGTGATGACCAAGGCGCCGCGCGCTGCCAATTCAAACACCGCTGCCGCTGCAGTGATCCGCCCGCCCGAAGCGAAGCCCGCTCCGGCTAACGACGTGATCGAAATCCCGCTGCATGGCCGCATCGCTGCTGGTGTTCCGATTGAGGCGATGGAAACCAGCGCCATGCTGCCGGTTCCGGCCGCGTTGCTGGGCTCTGGCGAACATTACGCTCTCGAAGTGTCAGGGGATTCGATGATCGATGCCGGCATCTTTGACGGTGACTTTGCGCTGATCCGCAAGACCGACACGGCCCGCGATGGCGAAATCGTCGTCGCGCTGGTCCGTGGTGAGGAAGCGACACTCAAGTACCTGCACCGTGACAACGGGATGATCCGGCTTGATCCGGCTAATGCGGCTTACGAACCGCAGGTTTACCGTCCGGCGGAAGTGCTGGTTCAGGGTAAGCTGGCCGGTCTGCTGCGCCGCTATCACTGATGGGGTAAATGGGCCGGGGCCGTCTTGGCACCGGCCCCACCCACCAGCCATGGTCGCCTTGGCTATCCGCCACGTTGACGACTTCACGATCGTCCAGATCGATTGCCAGCCCCCCGCTCCGCTCCAGATAACGCCGGTCTGCCTTGAGCCACTTAGGCCGGCAGGATCGCGGCAGCCAGCGGTCGGAAATCACCACATCAACGCGCTCACAGGCGGCGGCCAGTTCCCGTTCGGAAAATCGATCGCGGGTTCGCGTCAGCAACAGGTGCCAGTCATGTCCGGCGCGGCGGACCATGACGTGACAAAGATCGGCATTGCAGCGTGCGCCCGGCCATTGATCGAGACTGCGCGGGGTGCCGCTCATCCCCGCCAGCTCCAGCAGGGTATCACGGGCATAGCCTTCGCGCCCCTCACGCAGCACCAGCAGTTCACCCGGCACCTCACCCGTCAAGCCAACATGCCGACCATCGGCTGATACCAGCAAATCAGGCGGTGACAGCAGTGCCAGCGAAAGCGCTCCCAGCGCGGCCGGGACCAACCCCCACAGCCGCACGCGCCCTTGCCACAGTGCTAGCCATAACCCTCCCGCCATGAACAACAGGAAGGCGCCGCGTCCCATTGCTGGCAGGGTCGTCACCGCGCCGGGCTGGTTTGCCGCATAGTGCGCCAGCGCC
>CAZNFV010000091.1:5677-8989 GCA_964572445.1 uncultured Novosphingobium sp.
CGCCAGCGCCGACTGCATCAAGCAACAGCGCCAGCGCAATTAGCGGCATCGAAACAAAGGTCGTCAGCGGGATCGCCACGACATTGGCGAGCGCGCCGTAGACCCCCGACTGGTGAAAATGGAACAGTCCGATTGGTGTCAGTGCCAGTTCGATCACCACGCCGGTCAGCAGCAACATGGCCAGATTGCGCAGGCCCCGCACCAGCCAGCCCTCTTCGCGCGGCGCAAGAAATGCCTGGATCGGTGCTGCACCATGCAGCGCGATGATCGCCATGACTGCGGCAAAGCTCATCTGAAAACTTGGCCCGACCAGCGCTTCGGGCCAGAACAGTAGAACCACAAAAGCCGCCACCGCCACCATCCGCAGTGACAGCGCCTCTCGCCCCAGCGCCAGCGCCGCCAGGACCAGCAGCGCGGCGATGCAGGACCGGATGGTTGGCACCTCGGCTCCGGTCAGCAGGGTATAGCCAATCCCGGCCAGCGCCCCGCCCGCCGCTGCGGCCAGCGGCAATCGCACCCGCAGCGCCAGCCAGGGCCAGAGCCCGGCCAGCTTCAGCACGACAAAATAGACCACCGCAATCACTGCACTGACGTGCAGCCCGCTGATCGAGAGCAGGTGGGCCAACCCCGAATTGCGCATTGCCTCGTCATCAGCCTTCGGAATCGCCCCCCGGTCGCCGCTGGCATAGGCAGCCGCAATTGCGCCGGCTGAACCCGGCAACTGCGAGCGGACATGGGCAGAGAGCGCACGTTGCACATCTTCCAATCCGCTCTCAGGCGGACCGGAGCGCAAGATTTTGACCGGGCCGAGCGCCGCCCCCGTCGCGGCAATCCCCTGAAACCAAGCGGCACGGGCGAAGTCATAGCCCCCCGGCAGCATCGGCGGGGCCGGCGGAACTAGCCTGGCACGCAGCCTCACTGCAGCGCCGGGGCGCAATTCAACTTGATCAAGTTCCAATGGGACATTGATCCGCACCTTGATCGCTCGGCCAGTCTCTGGCTCCCGCACCGCCAGCAGCAGCCGCACCCGCCCTTCCGCCGGCTGCTCCTGCCGGGAAAGCACCTTGCCGGTCAGCTCTGCCGCTTGCGGCCGCGCGATTGGCGGGGCACCAACCAGCGCCGATTTTACCCAGATGTGCCCGCAACCCAGCGCCAGCGCCAAGGCCAGCGCTGCCAGCGCCTGGCGCAGGAAGGGAAAACGGCCCTCGCCATGCAGCAATAGCAGCGCCCCGGCCGCTGCCGCTGCGCCAGCGACCATCAAGGCCACCCACCACCCGGCCGAGGGGAGCGCAAACCAGGCGGCAATTCCGGCGGCAAAACCCACCACCAGCCAAGGCGCACGGGCGAATCCGGCGCCTGCCAGGAAGCTCTCAATGGCACTAAGTCCGCTTGCCAATTCCACGCGCTTGCGCCAAGGGCGATGCTGCATTGCAGCGTCCCCATCGGGAGCGCTTTCAAACGGCACATCGGGCAAGGCTTCACTGGCCATGTTGGAACAAGACAGGATGGAACGGTTAATGGCAAGTGTCGGAGCAACAAGCGAAAAAGCGACCGCTCGCCCGGTCGTTACCCGCTTTGCCCCCTCGCCAACCGGCTATCTCCATATCGGTGGTGCGCGCACGGCGCTGTTCAACTGGCTTTATGCCCGCCACCACGGCGGCACCTATCTGCTGCGGATTGAAGATACCGATCGTGCCCGGTCGACCGAACCCGCGATCGAAGCGATCTTTGATGGGCTGGAATGGCTGGGCCTGGCCGGTGATCAGCCCGCGACTTTCCAGTTCGCCCGGTCGGACCGCCACGCCGAAGTCGCGCACCAGTTGCTGGCGGCCGGACAGGCCTATCGCTGCTACCTGACTCAGGAAGAACTGGCCGCCCGCCGTGAGGCTGCGCAAGCTGAACGCCGCACCTTCCGGATCGAGAGCGAATGGCGCGATGCCGATCCGGCCAGCGCCCCTGCCGACAAGGGCTTCGTGGTCCGCATCAAGGCACCGCGCGATGGCGAAACCGTGATCGAGGACGAGGTTCAGGGCCGGGTCGCGGTGAACAATGCCGAACTCGATGATTTCGTCCTGCTCCGTTCGGACGGCACCCCGACTTACATGTTGGCCGTGGTGGTCGATGACCACGATATGGGCGTCACCCATGTCATTCGCGGCGATGACCACCTGAATAACGCCTTCCGCCAGCTGGCGATCATCCGCCACATGGGCTGGCCGGAACCGGTCTACGCCCACGTTCCGCTGATCCACGGGCATGATGGGGCCAAGCTGTCCAAGCGTCATGGGGCCCTGGGCGTCGATGCCTATCGCGATGAGCTGGGCGTGCTGCCCGAAGCCATGTTCAATTACCTGCTGCGGCTCGGCTGGGGCCACGGTGACGAGGAAATCATCAGCCGCGATCAGGCGGTCGAATGGTTCGACATTGGCCACGTCGGCAAGAGCCCGTCACGGTTTGACCTGGCCAAGCTGCTGAACTTGAATGGCCACTACCTGCGCGAAGCGGACGATGTCCGCCTGGCCGGTCTGGTTGCCGCGCGGACGGCGGGGCCAGTCGATCAAGACCTGCTGGCGCGCGCCATGCCCGTGCTCAAAGTACGGGCCAAAGACATCAATGAACTGGCCGCGAATGCCGCCTTCCTGTTTGCCCAGCGCCCGCTGGCAATGGAGGAAAAGGCCGCGGCCCTGCTGACGGACGATGCCCGGAGCCTGCTGGCCCAGGTCAACGCCCGCATCGCAGCGGAAAACGACTGGACTCTGGAAAGCCTCGAGGCCAGTTTGAAAGCAATGGCGGAGGAGCTTGGCCTCGGTCTCGGAAAGCTTGCGCAACCCCTTAGGGCCGCGCTAACGGGCCAGACAACTTCCCCGGGTATATTCGACGTATTGGTTCTGCTTGGTCGGGATGAAAGTCTGGCGCGGATTTCCGCCCATTCGGTTCCGGCCGGTGCGGCGCAGGATTGAAGGAGCAAAACAGGTGGGCAACCAGGTGAAACTGAACGCAGACGGCCAGGAATTCGACTATCCGGTGCTGTCCGGCAGCGTCGGTCCGGACGTGATCGATATCCGCAAGCTCTATGCCCAGACTGGCAAGTTTACGTTCGATCCGGGCTTCACCAGCACGGCGAGCTGCGAAAGCGCCCTGACCTACATCGATGGCGATGAAGGCGTGCTGCTGCATCGTGGCTATCCGATCGGTCAGCTGGCTGAACAGTCCAGCTTCATGGAAGTCAGCTACCTGCTGCTCAACGGCGAACTGCCGAGCGGTGGTGAGCTGGACGATTTTACCCGCACGATCACCCGCCACACCATGCTG
>CAZNFV010000092.1:0-233 GCA_964572445.1 uncultured Novosphingobium sp.
ATGCCGGTGACCCAGTTCGACATGAAATATGTCGAGGACACCGGCCTGATCAAGTTCGACTTCCTCGGGCTGAAGACGCTGTCGGTGCTGAAGAAGGCGGTTGAGCTGCTGAACAAGCGTGAGGTCACGATCGATCTTGAAGGCCTGCCATGGGACGATGCAGAGGTCTATGAACTGCTGCAACGCGGTGACACGGTTGGCGTGTTCCAGCTGGAATCGGAAGGAATGCGGCG
>CAZNFV010000092.1:243-4805 GCA_964572445.1 uncultured Novosphingobium sp.
GGCGAACGCTCGCCGCTGTTAAGCCGACCAACTTCGGCGATATTATCGCGCTCGTCTCGCTCTATCGGCCGGGCCCGATGGACAACATCCCGTTGTTCGGGCGCCGCAAGAATGGCAGCGAAAGCATCGAATATCCGCACGCCAAGCTGGAAGGCATCCTGTCAGAGACTTACGGGATCTTCGTGTATCAGGAACAGGTGATGCAGGCCGCGCAGATTCTGGCGGGCTATTCACTGGGCGACGCCGATTTGCTGCGCCGCGCGATGGGCAAAAAGGTTCAGGCCGAGATGGACGCCCAGCGCCTGCGCTTTGTCAGCGGGTGCAAGGAGCATTCCCAGATCGAAGCGGACAAGGCCAACGAACTGTTCGATTTGATCGACAAGTTCGCCGGCTATGGCTTCAACAAGAGCCACGCCGCCGCCTATGCCCTGCTGGCCTATCAGACCGCCTGGCTGAAGACCCATTACCCGCACGAATTCTATGCCGCCTCGATGTGCTTCGATATGCACCAATCGGAAAAGCTGGCGATCTTCGTCGATGATATGCGCCGCAACGGGGTGACGCTTCACGGTCCGGACATCAACAGTTCCGAGGCCGAATTTACGGTCGAACGTACTGATGAGGGGCATGCCGTGCGCTATGCCTTGGCCGGGATCAGGAATGTCGGCGAAAAGGCGATGGACGCCATCGTTGCTGAGCGTGAGGCGAACGGCCGTTTTGAGACGTTGGAAGACCTGTTCCGCCGGGTTCCGCAGGGTTCGATGAACCGCCGCCAGCTGGAAGGGCTGGCCGGGGCCGGGGCCTTTGATCAGCTTGAGTTGAACCGCGCCAAAGTGCTCGCTAATGCCGATATGCTGCTGGCCGTGGCCGACGAGGCAGAACGCACGCGGTCAAGTGGGCAAGCGGGCCTGTTTGGCGGCGAGGACCACGCCGCGCCATCGATGCGCTTGGCTGAAACGGCGGCCTGGTCACGGGCTGAGCAGATGGCCCGGGAGCGAGAGAACTTCGGCTTCTACTTTGCCGCGCACCCGACCGAGCAATGGCGGGCGGTAGCCAATGCCAATGGCGCGCGGACCTATGCCAAGATTATGGAGACCGGAGTGCCGCAATCCGCCTCGGGTGGCGGCGGGCGGATGCAAGCCGTTATGGCCGTTATGGTGGAAAGCGTCAGCAAGGGTCGGACTCGCCGCGGCGGCGAATTCGTCCGGGCAGACTTTTCCGATAGTTCTGGCCAGTTCA
This sequence comes from uncultured Novosphingobium sp., assembly GCA_964572445.1. GTDB lineage: Bacteria > Pseudomonadota > Alphaproteobacteria > Sphingomonadales > Sphingomonadaceae > Novosphingobium. The sequence goes on from CAZNFV010000092.1 coordinate 1,483, forward strand.
GTGCCGCCTGCTTTGAAGAGTCGCTGGTTGAACCGATGCAGGGCTGGGCCAAGGACGGCACCTGCCTGTTGCTGACGGTGGAGCTTGATGCGCCCAGCCCGGAAGAGCCGCCGCGCGTGACGGTGCGCGGCGCGCGACCGCTGGAAGAGGTTAAGGGTTCGGCCCAGATGCAACTGCGGCTCGATGTGCTGCAGCCGCAGGCGCTGCAAGACCTGGCCACACTGTTGGGGCCGGAAGGTGCGGGGACTGGCGAAGTGCTGGTGCGGCTGCGCACCGGCCATACGCAAGAACCACTGCTGCGCCTTGGCCGGCAGTTCCATCTCGACAGCGAAGTCGCCGAACGCTTGGCAAGCGTCGAAGGACTTGCCAATGTGGCGTTAACCGCGCGGCGAAACACGGGGCATCTCCGGCTCGTCGCATAGATCAAAGCGGATGGGGGCAACGGAGAGTATAATGCTGGGAGCAATGCAAGACTACGACCTGCGGGTCACGCACCTGATTGACCACGCCGCGCGTGAAACTGGCGGGCGCGAAATCGTCACCCGCTGGGCTGATGGCAGCGAGACCCGCACCAACTGGGCGGGTATTCGTCACGATGCACTGCGGATGACCCAGGCGCTGCGCAAACTGGGCGTGCAGCCGGGCGACCGTGTGGCGACCATGGCGATGAACCACAGCCGCCATCTTGTTTCCTGGTATGGTGCGGTCGGCGTTGGCGGCGTGCTGCATACCATCAACCCGCGGCTGTTCGATGATCAGCTGGAATATATCGCCAACCACGCAGAAGACGCGGTCCTGCTTTATGACGCGGCCTTTGCCCCAATCATCGAGCGGATGAAGCCGAAGTGGACGACCATCAAGCGCTACATCTGCTTCGACAATGGGGAGTTTGAGGCCTGGATCGGGGCAGAGGACGGCAACACCGCCTGGGCGACCGGCGATGAACGCGATCCCTGCATGCTCTGCTATACCAGCGGCACGACCGGAAACCCGAAGGGCGTGCTGTACGAGCATCGCTCCACCTTCCTCCACGCGATCACCGGCTTGCAGCCGGCGATCTTCGACTTCGATGCCCGCTCGGTCATGCTGCCGGTCGTGCCGATGTTCCATGCCGCCAGCTGGGGTCTGCCTTGGGCCGGGGCGGCAGCGGGGATCAAGTTCGTGTTCTCGGCGGTCAATGATCCGGCCGTGCTGTGTGACCTGATGAACCGTGAGAAGGTGACGCACTCCGCCGGCGTGCCGACTGTCTGGCTCGCCACATTCCAGCATATGGACGCGACTGGCATCACTTTGCCGACACTGCGCCAGGCGATCATCGGCGGGTCAGCCGCGCCGCGCTTCATGATCGAACGCCTGATGAAGGCCGGGGTCAATGTCGCCCATGCCTGGGGGATGACCGAAACCAGCCCGATTGGCACCACCGGCGCCAAGACCTGGGACTGGGATGACCGCTCGTTCGACGAACAAGTCACGATCAAGCAGATGCAGGGCCGCGTGCCCTTCGGTGTTGAGCTGCGCACGGTCGACCTTGGCGATCCAACCAAGGTTCTGCCCCGCGATGGGCAGACCAGCGGTGCGTTGCAGGTGCGCGGGCCGTGGGTGATCAAGCGTTACTTCAAGGCTGAGGCTGACGCGACCGATGCGGACCAGTGGTTCGATACCGGCGACGTTGCGATCCTCCATCCCGACGGCACCCTGCAGCTGACCGACCGCACCAAGGACGTGATCAAGTCTGGCGGGGAATGGATCAGTTCGGTCGAGCTGGAAAACGCCGCTGTCGGCGTGCATGGCGTGGCCGAAGCCGCCGCAATTGGCATTTACCACCCGCGCTGGGACGAGCGGCCGATTCTGGTCGTGGTCAAGAAGGCCGGCATGGACGTGACAGCTCAGCAGATCATGGCGCACCTGGCTGAAAAGGTCGCCAAGTGGTGGCTGCCCGATGCGATCGAATTCGTCGATGCGATCCCGCACGGCGCGACCGGCAAGATCAGCAAGAAGGACCTGCGTGAGCAGTTCCGTGAATATAAGCTGGAGGAAGCCTAGCTAGATATTCCCCCTTGGGGGAGGTGGCCCGCAATGGCGGGCCGGAGGGGGCAATCGGCGCAAAGCCCCCTCCGCCAGCCGCTTCGCGCCTGCCACCTCCCCCAGGGGGGAGAGTGTCTGGAGGTAAAGATGACCAGGTATGTGGATCCGAGCCGTGAGAACTGGCAGGCGTTCAAGGACCTGCCGCGCGACCGGCCGATCCACATGCTCAACCTGATCAAGTTTCGCGACCTCGCCGAATACCCCGAAGGCCACCCGAACAACGGTAAGGGCCTGACGGGGCGCGAGGCCTATGACATCTATGAGAAGCTCTTTCAGGAACTCGTCGCGGATGATGGTGCGGCGATGGTCTGGGAAGCGCCATTGGAAGGCACAGTGACTGGCCCGGCTGACGAATGGGACAAGGCGTTTGTGATGGGTTATCCCAATTCCGGCGTGTTCATGGCGATGGTCAAGAACGAGGAGTACATCCGCGACGCCCTGCCACACCGTACAGCCGCAGTGGCGGACAGCCGGTTGATCCGGTTCAGGGGTTAGGTTTTAGCTGGCAGGACGAACAAGAAAGCGCTCCTCAGCCACCAGCAAATGAACTTGATAATAGTACTTCCCGGTCGGCTGATTATCGGCGGTGAAATCAATCCGGACCTGCCTGGCGATCCCGCGCACCAGGATCCGGTTGCCAATGTAGAATTTGCGGACCGCCTCCAGATCTTGTGACCCGGCCAGCTTCGCCATTACGGCAGCCGGAACTACCACGGTCAAGCAATTGCGGTCACGGTAATCGGCTTCGGAATTCAGGTAAAATCGGCCGCGCTCAAAGCCGATTTCCTTCACAGTCATGCCAAAGTCACTGGCCAGGCCGGCGCCGTTGCCCAGCTGAGAAGCGACGGTAACCGCTTCGATCGGATTGATGCAGCGTTCGCTGCAGATGAAGGGGGCGAGCCCGACCGCCGCAGGCTTGGCGGTCTCTAAGGGCGCTGCGGCAAGCATGAGTGCGAACAGGGCCGGCACGAATTTTCCTTAAAGCTAACTACTGCAATGGTTTAAAAGAATTTCAACTGACCGTCCAGTGCTGGCGCCACAAACTGGCTGCAATCCAGTTCCGGCATTTCCCGGTTAAGACCGAGCCGTTGGCAGGCAAGGCGGAAGCGGGTGCGGAACAGGTCGGCCCATACACCCTTGGGTTTCATCCGTTCAAAGAACTGGCTGTCATAATCCTTGCCGCCGCGCATGGCCTGAACGATCGCCATAACCTTGCCCGCTCGGTCCGGGTAATGGAC
>CAZNFV010000092.1:4905-8931 GCA_964572445.1 uncultured Novosphingobium sp.
GTGATCGTCACCGGGTGGCGGGTTTCCAGGCAGACCTCCAGCACCTGCCGGGTCAGCCGATAGTCCGCCTCAATCGGCTGGTAGGGATCGGTGTTGGTCCCCATCGCAATCGGAGCCGGCTTGTAACCCCGCTTGCCTAGCTCAGCGCGGAGCAAGGCGGCAGCATCAGGTTTCGCGAACAATTTCGTCTCGAAATCCAGCCCGGGCGAGAGATCGTGAAAGGCGTGGGTCGGGCGGGCGTAGCAATAGATGCAGCCATGCTCACAACCGCGATAGGCGTTGATTGAACGGTCAAACGGAATGTCGGGCGAGCTGTTGCGGCTGATGATCCGCTTGGCCTTTTCTTCCGTTACAGTGGTGCGCAGCTTGGGGCCTGGGCCGTCGATCTCCATTCGCGCGTCAAGCCAGTCCCCATCCGCCTCGCGCGCGGCGAGGCCGAAGCGTTGCGGCACCTGAGTTGATTGCGCGCCGCGGCCATGGAGAGGGAAGAGACTCGGCATTTGCATATTAGAACATATGCAGAACATTTCAGCAAGGAGGTTAGACTTCCTTGAGCCGCGGCATCAGTTCCACAAAGTTGCAGGGCCGGTTGCGGCTGTCGAGCTGCTCAGCGAGGATGCCGTCCCAGCCGTCCTTCACCGCGCCGTTGGAGCCGGGCAGGGCGAAGATATAGGTCCCGCGCGCGACGACGGCGCAGGCGCGGCTCTGGATCGTGCTGGTGCCAATGGTTTGGAAGCTGAGCCAGCGGAACAGCTCGCCGAAACCGGGGATGTCGCGTGCGCCATCGATCCGGTTGAGGGCTTCGGGCGTAACGTCGCGGCCGGTCAGGCCCGTGCCGCCCGTCGAAACCACGGCGTCGATGCCGGGATCGTCGATCCACCGATTGAGCTGGCTGACGATTAACGCCGGATCATCGCGCACGATCGCTCGTGCCGCTAAGGTGTGACCCGCAGACTGGACCCGCTGGGCAAGAATATCGCCAGACGTATCGTCGGCAGGGGTGCGGGTATCGGATACGGTCAGCACCGCAATGTTGATTGGCTTGAATTGGCGGGTTCCGTCAACGGCCACGGATGATGGTTCCGTTGGCGCTCATCCGCACGGCACTGGCGCCAGAGATGCCGGGGAAGGTCGGCCAAAGTCCCTGGGTCAGCGCGATCCGGCTGTCGGATGGGCCACCCGCCTGGCGTTCATACATCCAGTAATTGCGCATCACGATGTTCACATAGCCGCGGGTTTCCCAATAGGGGACGCTTTCGATCCATAGCAGCGGATCGCCCTGATCCTTGATCTCGTATTGCCAGCGGGCGATCGGGGTAAGCCCGGCGTTATAGGCCGCCATCACCTTGGGCAGCAGGCCCTGCGTGCCCGGCGCATCGCGCAGCATCTGCAGATGGCGTTGCCCGAAAGCGAGGTTAACCTCTGGCCTTTGCAGGTCAGCCGCGTTGCCGGAAACGCCCAGCGCCCCGGCATGATCGCGCGCCGCAGCAGGCATGATCTGCATCAGCCCGCGGGCGCCCGCGGGGCTGATCGCCTGGGTCCGAAAGACCGATTCCTGCAAGGCGTGCGCATAGACCAGCGCGGGATCGACCTGCCAGTTGTTGGCCGGGGTCCAGCGCGGCGTCGGGAAACGCGCGGCCGGTTCAGCGCGGCCCCCGACCGGTGCATTGTAGGCCATCCACAATTGGGTGGATGGCAAGCCGAGATCGCGGGCGAGGCGGCTGAGCGGCTGGTATTCACCTGCCGGTCCAAGCCTTGCCTGATGGCGCAGCACTTCGTCAGCCAGGCCATCGCGGCCGATTTCGGCCAGGCCAACAGCGGTGCGGATGTTGGTTTCGTCGCGCAGCTTCTGCCAGTCAGTCTGGGTAAAGTCAGGCGCGGTGTGGGTCTGCGGCAGCGTCAGTCCGAGCTGCTCGGCGGCGAGCATGCCGTAAAGCGTCTCATCCATCCGCGCCGCTGCTTTGAGCGTGGCAGAGGCATTTTCCGGCTGCCGGCAGCGTACGGCAGCGCGGCTTTGCCAATAGAGTGCTGCAGCGGTCAGTTCGCTGTTCTGCGATGCTCCGGCAGTGCGGGCGAAGGCATCGCCTGCTCCCATGCAATCGCCGATCCGCCAGGCGGCGAGCCCCGCTGTCCAAAAGCCTTCGGCCACCCAGGGTCCGGCACCGTCCTGCGCGGTCTGGGCCACGGCATAGGCTGAGGCATCGTCATTTTCGATGTAGAACGACCAGGCGATCTTCGCGCGCCATTCGGCGCGTGCGCCGAGCGACAGCTGAGTGTCGATCCCGTCGAGCAGGGCCTTGGCCCCAGCCGGATTGTCCACCTTGATGCTGGAATTGATTGCTGCGGCGACGGCTGCTGGCATCGTGCCGTCGCTGGTGTCGCGGGGACGAATCCGCTTGGGCCGGGTTGGCAGGCTGACCAGCGACCCGGCCTGAGGCAGCGTCGGCAGCGCGGTCGCTCCGCGCTTTTGCGCCAGCAGGGTAATCTGCTCCGATTGGGGCAGGGCGGTGCCCTTCGCCAGCCACGTGCTCAGCGCATCAAGTTCGATTTTGGGCGAGGTCGGGGCCAGAAAGTATTCAGCGAGAGCGACCTGGTGCAGCGGGCCATCAGCGCGCTGGGCGAACATTTCCTGGACCTTGGTCCAATCTGCCCGGTCAATCGCGCCAAACAGGTCGCGGTAATAGGTCCGGTCATCCTGGCTCAGCAGGGCCGGGACATTGCTGCGATCGGCCCGGTTGCGGAAATAATCGACCGCTGCGCTGTTCGCCTGCGCAGGGGCAGCGAAGGCAGCAAGACTGCCCGCCAGGCCCAGCGCCAGCATTGTTTTAGCGGTAAAGCGCATCACGCCAGTTCTTATCCCGTCCAGTCGAGCCAGGCTTGCCAAAGCCCGGCCTTGCTCCGCGGCCGGCCGGCCAGATTGGCCAGTCCCGGCGCCATCAACAGCGGAATGGTGATGCCCTCATGGTTAAAATGCCGCAAAGGTTCAGCACTTTTCGCTGGGTCGTGGCCGAGTAGCGGTGAGATGTGTCGACCGAACACTAAAAGCCGCTGAGGACGGGCCAACGCGATGTGATGGCGCACCACGCGGCCCAGACCGGCGGCATCCAGCGCGACCCAATCGGGCAGCGGCATGTGGCGCGGCAAGCAAGTGGCGATATAGGCCTGATCCGGCCCGATCCCCATGGCGGTGAACATGGCGGCGAGTAACCGCCCTTGCGGTCCTGACAGCAGCAGATCGCGGTCTTCCGCTTCGGGGTGATCGACCAGTACCATCAAGGCCGCGCCTTCTGCGCCGCGCGGGGCGACGCGGCCGGCTAATTGTCCGTCATCAAGCGAGGGTTCGGCCATCCACCAGCTTTGGAATTCCGCCAGCGTCGCCGGCAATGCATCCAGCCCGGCCAGCGGAGCGGCGGCGGCGGGCCCGGGCGGTGGGCGAACTGGCATGACCGGTGTGGTAAAGCTGCGCTCCGGCTCTGGCTCGGGCGCGGCGGTTTCGACCAGCCAGGTGCGCGGATCGTCCGAGAAAGCGTGGTCCACGCCAGCTTCCCGCCACCAGTCCAGCACGGCGGACATGGCGGCGGCAGGGTCAAATGCCGGATCGGATTGTGCGGGGTTGTTCACATTTGCGGTCTTGACCTGCCGCAAGCCAGCTTTCAAGGCTTAACCCAACGATTAACCCCGAACAGGTGGACCATGAGCGAACGCGAATCCATGCCTTATGACGTCGTCATCGTTGGCGGCGGCCCAGCCGGCCTTGCTGCGGCGATCCGGCTGAAACAGGTAAATGCAGAGCTTTCGGTCTGCATTCTGGAAAAGGGCTCCGAAGTGGGCGCCCACATCCTGTCGGGTGCGGTAGTCGATCCCAAGGCCTTGGACGAATTGCTGCCCGACTGGCGCGAAGACAGTTGCCCGATGGCGGAAACCCCGGTGACGGACAACTGGCACTGGGTGATGTCGGCCACGGGCAAGACCTCGATCCCGCACTGGCCGATGCCTCCGTTCATGTCGAACGACGGCAACTACACC
>CAZNFV010000093.1:0-8906 GCA_964572445.1 uncultured Novosphingobium sp.
TGGGGGTGCTGTTCCTGGATGAACTGCCCGAATTCCAGCGCGCCGTGCTCGATTCGCTGCGTCAGCCGCTGGAGACCGGCTCAGTCGATGTCGCCCGGGCCAATGCCCACGTGACCTATCCGGCGCGGGTGCAGCTGATTGCGGCGATGAACCCGTGCCGGTGTGGCTACCTGGGCGATCCGGCGCTGGGCTGCAGCCGCGCCCCGCGCTGCGGCGCCGATTATCAGGCGAAGGTTTCAGGTCCGCTGCTCGATCGGATCGACCTGCACGTTGAGGTTGATCCGGTTAGCGCGGCCGATCTGGCCTTGCCGCCGCCGAGCGAGGGCAGCGCCGAAGTGGCAGCGCGCGTGGCAGCGGCGCGGGCCGTGCAGGTGGCGCGGCTTGCCGGAACTGGAATGACCAGCAACGCCCAGATCGATGGTGACGTCCTTGAACTGCACGCCACGCCGGATGAGGCGGGGCGCAAGCTGCTGATGCAGGCGGCAGAGGCGATGCGGTTATCCGCGCGCGGCTATACCCGGATGTTGCGGGTGGCGCGGACCATTGCCGATCTGGCGGGCAGCCCAGGTATCGGGCGAATCCATGTGGCCGAAGCGCTCAGCTATCGGCGCGTGGTGGGCCGGAGTTAAAGCGCGCGCAACTTCCCGAAGGCGCTGTTGTCCGGCCAGTTGACGTCGCTCTGATTGCGCCATTCCAGTTCTTTGGGGCTCAGTTCGCGGCCATCATGGGCGCGGATTGCGATCTGCTGGATCGGCATTCCGTTAAGCTCATCACACAGGACAGGATTGGAGGGCACGCCGGCTCCGTACTTTTCGCCCCACTGGCGCAGTGCGAGCATGGCCGGCAACAGGTCGAGCCCCTTTTCGGTCAGGCGGTATTCGATCTTGCGGCGATCGTCCGGCAGGGCCTGCCGCTTCATAATGCCATGTTCGACCAGCCGCGCGAGCCGGTTCGAAAGGATGTTGCGGGCGATCCCCAAGGCGCCGAGAAATTCTTCAAAATGGTACATGCCATTGAACGCGGCGCGCAGGATCATGAATGACCAGCGTTCACCCATCACCTCAAGCGCGGCGGGCAGGCCGCAATTGTTGATTTCGTCGAGTGGTTCGCGAAGGTCACCCATCGTCATAATCCCCTTGATCCCTTGGTTGGCACCTTAACCCAAAACTGGCTCGCCTGCCGACAAGAAAATCTTTGCTGCACTGCACAGTTTCTAGTTGCAACTGAAAACCTATATCGGTAAATGACGCTTAGCAACGCAAATCGGTGCCTCCTCCCAGGAACCTTCGATCCATGCGTTCAGACACACCCGTGACGAACACGATTTAAAGGGGAAGAACCATGACTGCCACCGCAACCCGCACCCTGCTTGCCGCTGGTCTTGCCATTGTTGGCACCGTCGCCAGCTTCGCCGCGACCACCAGCCCGGTCCAGGCACAGGCTGCCCGCACTTATTCCGCGACCCTGGCCACGGCGTTGACCGCTCCGACCAGCGCAGTCGTCAATGGCGTCAACTGGAACTGCACCGGCGCTGACTGCACCGGCCGCGTTGATGGCGCTGCGCCGATCAACACCTGCACCCGGGTCGTGAAGGCCTTTGGTCAGGTGACCAAGTTCGCCACCCCCAAGGGCGATTTCGACGCCGACAAGCTCGCGCGTTGTAACGCGGCCGCCTGACGCATTTACCGGACGGCGCCTCTCACTCCGGGCGCTTGCCGACAGGCACCTTAACAGCCCGAAATAGCTGGGCCTCCGTCGCAAGACGGGGGCCCTCTTTTTTGCGGTTAGAGCAGGCCGTAGCGGCGCAGGTCAGCGGCCAGGTTTGGGGCCGAGGTGAAATGGTGGGCGTGCCAGCCGCAATCACGGGCCGACGTGACGTTCGGCAGGCTGTCATCAATGAACAGCATGGTGGCGGGATCGCGCCCGAACCGGCGCGCCGCCAGCGCGTAGATCGCGGGATCGGGCTTCGCGAGCTTCTCCACGCCGGACACCACAATGTCCCTGAACCGGTCCAGCAGCGGGAAGGTCGGGCGGAAACCGGCCCAGGTATCCGCGCCAAAATTGGTGATCGCGTAAAGCGGTGTGCCCAGATCGTGTAACTGTTCGACCAGTTCGGAAGTGCCGGGCACCGGGCCAGGAATCGTTTCGTTGAAGCGCGCGGCATAGGCTGCGATTACCGGAGCATATTGCGGAAACTCTGAACTGCGCTCAGCCACCATCTCCGCAATGGGGCGCCCGGCGTCATGCTGGCCGTGCCAGGCTTCGGTCACCACATTGCGGTAGACCCATTCAACTTCTGCTTCGTCAGCCAGCAACTGGCGGAACAAGATTCGCAGATCCCACTCCACCAGGACGCGACCGATATCGAATACCACGGCTTCGATTCGCTGGGTCATGCGGGCTTCCCTGTCGGTTAAAACGGCTTCGGCCCGCACCCCTGAACGGAGGCGGGCCGAGCAGACTTCAGCGCAGGGCCGAAGCCCTGCCGCACAGGTTATTAGCCCTGGCGCGCCTTGAAGCGGCGGTTGGTCTTGTTGATCACATAGGTCCGGCCACGGCGGCGGATCACGCGGTTGTCCCGGTGGCGGTCCTTGAGCGACTTCAGGCTGTTGCGAATCTTCATAATGTCCTCGGGTGCGGGATTGCCGCTGAAAACTGAAGCCGCGCCGTTACGGACGAGTCAGGGCAAAGTCAACTCTCAGCCCGGATTTCGGCGAGTTTTCGTTCCCAGGCGACGGCATGGCGCACGATAGTGTCCAGATCGGCGTAATTTGGCACCCAGGGAAGCGTCGTCTTGATCCGCCCATTGTCCGAAATCAGCGAATCGGGATCGCCGGCGCGGCGGGGCGACATGGTGCGCTCAATCTTGCGGTTGGTAACCCGGTCGACTGCGTCGAGCACCTCCAGCACAGAGAAGCCACGGCCATAGCCGCAGTTCATCGTCAGCGACCGTGCGGGCGATTCGATCAGGGCTTCCAGCGCCAGAACATGCGCGGCTGCCAGATCGGAGACATGGATGTAATCGCGCACACCCGTGCCATCGGGCGTGCCATAATCCGTGCCGAACACCTCTACCCCGGCGCGCTTGCCCAGCGCTGCTTCCACCGCGACCTTGATCAGGTGGGTGGCGCCGGCCGTGGACTGGCCGGTACGGGCCTGTGGATCGGCCCCGGCGACATTGAAATACCGCAGTGCACAGAAGTTCAGCGAATGGGCCCGCGCCACGTCGCCCAGCATGATCTCGGTCATCAGCTTGGACATGCCATAGGGATTGATCGGAACGCGGGGGCTATCCTCATGCACCGGCGAGACTTCGGGCACACCATAGGTGGCCGCGGTCGAACTGAAGATGAAGTGCGGCACCCCGGCAAGCACGGCGGCTTCGATCAGGGCGCGGCTGTTGGCGGTGTTGTTGCGATAGTACTTCAGCGGGTTTTCAACCGATTCGGGGACGACGATCGATCCGGCGAAATGCATCACCGCCTTGATCCCCTGCTCGGCAAAGATCCGCGTGAGCAGATCGGCGTCGGCGATGTCCCCTTCGTATAGCGGAACACCATCCGGCACGGCGAAGCGAAAGCCGGTGGTCAGGTTGTCGATCACGGCGACGGGCCAGCCGGCATCCTTCAGCGCGAGGACGGCATGGCTGCCGATATAACCGGCGCCGCCGGTAACGAGGACGGGAATTTTCTGCGACATCGGTACTCCGCTAGCATGGTGCGACGGAAAAATGGTTAACAAGGGTGAAACCCTTGCTGGCGAGGGGTTGGGGGTCCATCATCGGGTAAAGGATGCTGACCATGACCAAGCTGCTTTTTGCCATCCCGCTTGCTGCTGCCCTGGCCCTTGGCGGCTGCGTCTCCCCAACGGGTCCGGTTGAAGTGACCCGGTTCCATGCCCAGGATATTTCGGCGCTGGGCAAAGGTACCATCGCCGTTGAACCGGCACCTGGGCATGACGGTTCCTCACTGGAATGGAAGGCCTATCAGGCAGCGATTGAGCGGCAACTGGCGCTGCTGGGCTATACGGCGGTTCCCGCCAGCAGCTCGAGCCGCCAAGTGGCTCAGCTACGGCTTTCGCGTGAGAGCATTCGGCCCGAGCGGTCGGGCAGTCCGGTCAGTGTGGGCCTGGGCGGGTCAACCGGCAGCTATGGCTCCGGGCTAGGGGTCGGGATCGGCATCAACCTCTCACCGCATCCCGCTGAACAGGTCCGCACCGATCTGGGGGTAATCATTCGCGATCGGGCCAGCGGCCTGGCACTGTGGGAAGGGCGGGCGAGTTTTGCAGTCCGGGCCAGTTCGCCGCTTGCCGCAACGTCGCTGGGGGCAGCCAAGATGGCAGAGGCCTTGTTCAAGGGCTTCCCCGGACAATCGGGTGAGACTATCGAGGTCAAATGACCGCAAGCACCATTCTGATCGACGCCGCTTTTGACAGTGGCAATATTCAAGTCCTGTCCGTTTCCGGCGCCACCGCCCGGCTGGCGATCCGTAAGGATACGGCCTCGGATTTCTTCCAGTGGTTCCACTTCCGCGTGAGCCATGCCGCTGGGCGCGAACTGGAACTGAAGATCACCGGCCTTAACGCCTCGGCCTATCCCGATGGCTGGACCAGCTACAATGCGGCGGTCAGCGAGGATCGCGAATTCTGGGGCAGGGCGAGCAGCAGCTATGACCGGGATGAAGATGGCGGCACACTCACGATCCGCTACCAACCAACGGGTAACATGGCGTGGTTCGCCTATTTCGCGCCCTATTCGTGGGAACGGCACCAGGATCTGATCGCGAACTGCGCGTTGCAGGACGGGGTCTCGCACCGCGTGCTGGGCCACAGCAGCGAAGGCCGTAGCATCGATTGCCTCGATCTCGGCGCTGGGGCCAAGCAGGTCTGGCTCTATGCCCGCCAGCATCCGGGCGAATCGATGGCGGAATGGTGGATGGAAGGCGCGCTCGATTGCCTGACCGATCCGGCCGATGCCGTTGGCCGTGCGCTGCGCCAGCGCTGCACTTTCCATGTCGTACCCAATGCCAATCCCGATGGCGCAGTGCGCGGGAACCTCAGGACCAACTCGCTGGGCGTCAACCTGAACCGCGAATGGGACAATCCCAGTGCTGAACGATCACCAGAGGTTCTGGCGATCCGGACCGCGATGGATGCAACCGGCGCCGACTTTGCGATGGACATCCACGGCGACGAAGCCATCCCCGCCGTCTTCGTGGCCGGGTTCGAGGGCATCCCGGCCTGGACCGAGGCGCTGCAAGGCGGGTTCGATCGCTACAAGGCGATCCTCGATCGGCGGACGCCCGATTTCCAGACCCGGCGTGGCTATCCTGTCGCTGGCAAGGGCCGGGCCAACCTGGCGATGAGTACCAACCAGCTGGCCGAGCGGTTCGGCGCGGTTTCAATGACGCTGGAAATGCCGTTCAAGGACAACGACGACCTGCCCGATACAGCGCAGGGCTGGTCGCCCGAACGCTCCGCGCAGCTTGGCCGCGATTGCATGGCGGCGCTGCTGGAATGGCTTGACGGTTAGCCCAGGTCAGCCGGACCGAAAGCGTATGGCAGCAGCTCCGAAAGCTTCAGTTCCAGCACGTCGCCTTCGCCTGCGCACCAGACCACCGGATCGGTCCCGCCGAGCTGGGCCAGCTCGTTGAGCATCTGGCGGCAGCGGCCACAGGGGGTCACCACCGGACCCGGCGCACCGTGCATCCCGCCGATCACGGCAATTGCTACCAGACCGCCGCGCCGCCCCTGGCCCATCGCCTGACCAACAGCATTGGTTTCGGCGCAGAGCGTCAGCCCATAACTGGCGTTTTCGGTGTTGGTGCCGGTCACTACGCTGCCATCGGCAAAGCCTAGTGCAGCACCAACGTGGAACTTCGAATAGGGCGCATAGGCCCGGGTCTGGGCCGCCGTGGCAGCGGCAATCAGGGTGTCGCGATCGTGGTTCATGCCGCGGCTATAGCCGCGTCACGGCTGAACCACCACCCAGCGCACCCCGCCTTCCAGCGCGGCAGTGGATAGGCGGTCATTCGCAGTCCACAGTGCCCAGGGCCGACCGGCGTAATCGGGCTGGAAGCGCAGTTGCTCCAGCCAGACGTTGCGATCGATCCGGGCGGAGATCTTGTAGCGCCGCTCAAAACTGCGGGACACTTTAAGGATCGCAGCCTTGCCGGTGTGGGTTTCGATCTGGTTGAGGAAGGTGGTCAGTTCGCTTTCAACCGCCGCGTCGCTGACCTTGATCGGGCAATCTTCGCCCAACTGGTCCAACCATACGGCCGCCGGGAGCATGGCAGTATCACGCGGGACGACGGTGACGAAATTTGCCGACTGCTTGTCAGCCGGCTGGCAGGGATCATAGCGATGGATCGCGCCCCATTGCAGGCCGGCTGCCTTGGCACCTTCCAGATTTTCAACGAATTTGGGATCGCGGGCAAAGGCACTGGCCGATGCGTCCAGATAGACGAAATCGGCACCGACCGCCTTCAGCGCGACCCAATCGACCGGACCGTCCTCGCCCCCAATTTCGGCGCCTTGCACAGGAAACTCGGCGCGCGGCGGCGCCCATTGCGACAGATGCCACCATCCCCAGCCACTGCCGGTGATCAACACCAGCAGGGCCACGCCGATCAGGCGCAGCCGCAGCCGACTGTTCTTCTTCTTTGCCATCTTTTGACCCGACGACCCTCTATGTTCGTTTGCTGTATTCGTTCGATTTCTTGGCTCAGCCCCGGATATGCAGCACGCAGACCAGGGTGAACAGGCGCCTGGCCGTGGCGAAATCGGTTTCGATCTTGCCCTCCAGCCGTTCCAGCAGCATTTCCGCCGCCTCGTTGTGGACGCCGCGCCGGGCCATGTCGATGGTCTCGATCTCGGCCGCGGTCGCTTTGCGGATCGCCTGATAATAGGAATCGCAGATCGCGAAGTAATCCCGGATCGGGCGGCGGAATCGGCCAAGCGCCAGAATCAGCGTTTCCAGCTGCTGCCCGGCTTCATCGGCTACTTCCAGCGCCAACCGGCCATCAGCCACGACCAGCCGCAAGCGATAGGGGCCGCGATGCCCGGCTTCCCAGGCGCGCAGCGGCTTGAAGGTGTTCTCCTCGATCAGATCGAAGATCGCAATCCGGCGTTCCTGTTCGATATCGGCGTTCCGCCACAGAATCGTGGCTTCGTCGAGTTCGATGTGGATGATCCGTGCGTCCCCCATGGGCGGTACTTTTCGCAGATGCGAAATGGTGCCGCAAGGGTGTTCCCCAACTGCTGTCACCCTGAACTTGTTTCAGGGTCCATCCTGGGATCGCAATCAGTGGCTGCGACGCACGATGGATGCTGAACCAAGTTCAGCATGACGGAATTGGGGTGGCCTTGTCATTTGTTCACAGGGCTGTCCCAATCCGCGTGCAGGTTCAGCCTTGAAGGCTGGCCGGCTTATGCCCATTGATCGCCCCCCATGGCCGATACCAATCTGATGACCCGCCCCGATGAAATAGCCGCCCGCGCGCTGCCCGCGAACGTGGAGGCTGAGGCTGCGTTCCTGGGCGCTGCGCTGATTGACAATCGGGTGATCGAGGAACTGAACACGCCGCTGCGGCCGGATCATTTCTTCGAGCCAGCCCACGTCCGGATCTATGACCGGATCTTGCAACTGCTCGATCGCAAAGCCGTGGTCACTCCGGTGACGCTGAAGCCTTATTTCGAAGCGGATGAAACCCTGCGGGAACTGGGCGGGGCTTCTTACCTCGCGCGGTTGACGTCAGACGGGCAGGGCCTGCTGGCCCCGCGTGAACTGGCCGAACAGATCTATGATCTGGCGCTGCTGCGCGAACTGGTCTCGGTCGGCCGGACCCTGGTCAACGATGCGCTTGATACGTCGGAAAGCGTTGAGCCGATGGAGCAGGTCGCCCGGGCCGAAGCCGCGCTTTATCGCGTGGCCGAAGGCGCCTCGGTCGGCAACGAGGCGGAGGCGTTCCGCGTTTCGAGCATGGCCGCGATCACCCAGATCGAGAAGGCGCTCAATTCGGGCGGGCACATTTCCGGCCGCACAACTGGCTTGGACGATCTCAACTCCAAAGTCGGCGGGTTGCACGATTCGGATCTGATCATCCTGGCTGGCCGTCCGGCGATGGGCAAAACCTCGCTTGTCACCAATATCGCCTTCAACTGCGCTGAGCGCTACCTGCGCGATATGGCCGACGGGATCGATCCGAAGAAATCCGTCGGTGCGCCGGTCGCCTTCTTCAGCCTGGAAATGAGCGCGGATCAGCTGGCCACGCGTATTCTGGCCGAGCAAGCCGAAATCAGCAGCGAGCGGCTGCGCATGGGCAAGATCAGCCGCGAGGATTTCCAGAAGATCTCCTTCGCCAGCCAGCGCCTGGCCGAACTGCCGCTCTACATCGATGATACCCCGGCGTTGTCGATCGCCGCGCTGCGCACCCGCGCCCGCCGGTTGAAGCGCAAGCATGATATTGGCCTGGTCGTGATCGATTACCTGCAGCTGTTGCAGGGTTCGGGCCGGGCGAGCGACAACCGGGTGAATGAAATCTCCGAAATCAGCCGCGGCCTGAAGACCCTGGCCAAGGAGCTGGAAGTTCCCGTTATCGCGCTTTCGCAGCTCAGCCGCGCGGTCGAAAGCCGCGAGGACAAGCGGCCGCAACTGTCCGACCTGCGCGAATCCGGCTCGATCGAGCAGGACGCCGACTGCGTCATGTTCGTCTATCGCGAGAGCTACTACCTCGGCCGCGCCGAGCCGCGGGAGGGCTCGCCCGAACACCTGCAGTGGCAGGAGGACATGGACCGGCTCGAGCACCAGGCCGAGGTCGTCATCGGCAAGCAACGCCACGGCCCGATCGGCATCATCAAGCTCAGCTTCGACGCCAATACGACCAAGTTCGGCAATCTGGCCCAGGGGC
>CAZNFV010000094.1:0-8901 GCA_964572445.1 uncultured Novosphingobium sp.
CAGCGCGGCGTTGAGCGCGAAACTGGGGTTCTCGGTCGTTGCGCCGACCAGCACCACCGTGCCTTTCTCCACGAAAGGCAGGAAGCCATCCTGCTGGGCGCGGTTGAAGCGGTGGATCTCGTCAACGAACAACAGGGTGCGCTGCCCCATCTTGGCGGCGGTTTCAGCCTCCGCAAACGCCTTCTTGAGGTCGGCCACGCCAGAGAAAACCGCGCTGACCGAGACAAACCGCATCCCCACAGCAGCGGCCAGCAACCGCGCCGTGCTGGTCTTGCCAGTGCCGGGCGGGCCCCACAGGATCATGCTGGACAGTTTGCCAGCCGCAACCATCCGTCCGATCGCTCCTTCCGGCCCGGTCAGGTGTTCCTGCCCGATCACCTCACCAAGGTGGCGTGGTCGCAACTGGTCGGCCAGCGGCGCGTCTTCGCGCGGCTCTTCCGCATGAGCAGGGGGCAGGTCATCGGCGAACAGGTCGGACATGGGCACAGCATAGGCCAGTTTAGGTGCAGCGTTAACCGCCAATCCCGCCGCGATCCCCCGGATATTGCCGATCCGGGTGCATGTGATAGCTTCGCGCATCCTTAAGGGGATGGGGAGAATAGCCATGAACACTAAGGCACGTGCCGCCGCACCCGGCTGGCAATACTGGACAGTGGCGGTGATCGGGTTCCAATGGAACTGCTTCGGAGCCTATCTCTACATTTTGACCAAACAAGGCGATGCGGCGTTGCTGGCAACGGTGCCACCACCCATGCAGGATTATATCGCCACTATGCCGACCTGGGCCCACATTGGCTGGTCGCTGGGGATCTGGGGATCATTCCTGGGTTCGTTGCTGATGCTGGTGCGGTCGCGCTGGGCGGTGCAGTTATTCCTGGTATCGCTGCTGGGCGCCTTGCTGAGCTTTGCGGGGCAGGCCCGGGCCGGAGTGCTGGAGCCAGCCCAACCGGTAATGATCCTGGCGGTGATAGCGTTGCTGTTGTGGTATTCGCGGCGTTCAGACCACAGCGGTATCCTGCGCTGATCTAGCCTCGGGTCAACATCGCCTTCTGACGGATCAGCCGGATATAGGTATCGGCGACGACCTGGTTGATCTGGTCCCAGGAAAAGTCGCGGCTGCGGCGTTCGCCTGCTTCACCGTGGGCGCGCCGCAGCGCCGGGTCTTCGACATAGGACTGCAAGGCCTCGGCGAACTGGCTCACCGCGCCGGGGCGGATTAGCCGGCCGGAGCGGCCGTTGGCGACCAGATTCTGGCTGCCGGTCGCTGCTGCGGCGACCACGGGCAAGCCGCTGGCCATCGCTTCCAGACTGACATTGCCGAAGGTTTCGGTGGTTGAAGGGAAGAACAGCACGTCCATAGAGGCAACCGCCTTGCCCAGATCCTTACCGGCCATGAAGCCGGCAAAGATCGCCTCGGGCAGCCGGGCTTCCAGCCAAGGCCGGGCCGGGCCATCCCCGACAATCAGCGTGCGGTGCTTCACGCCCTTGCGGCGCAATTCGTCGATCGTGTCGGAAAAGACATCGAGCCCCTTTTCCATCACTAACCGGCTGTGGAAGCCGATCAGCACTTCATCGTCGGCGATTCCGTGGCTGCGACGCCAGTCCAGCGCGCGGTGGCTGGGATCGAAAATCTCGCGGTCCACGCCGCGTGACCAGATGTCGATATCGTAGTTCATCCGCTGGTCGCGGAGCACCTGGGCCATCGATTCCGACGGGGCGACCAGCGCATCACAGCGGCGATAAAGCCGGCGCAGCAGGGCTTCGACCACCGGCTCAAGCCAGGCCATGTTGTAATAGCGGAAATAGGTTTCGAACCTGGTGTGGACCGATGCCAGCACCGGAATGTTTCGGTTCCGCGCCCAGCTGACTGCGCGATGGGCGGCGAAATCGGGTGACGAGATTTGCACCACGTTGGGATTGAACGCCTTGAGATCGGCGCGCACGCGCGGGCTTAACATCAGCGGCACCCGGTATTCGCCCCGGCCCGGAAACGCGAACGACGGAACGCCCACCAGGTCGCCCGTGGCCGGAAAGGCCGGCTCATCCACCATCGGCGCATAGACGCGCACTTGCGCGCCCTGGCGCAGCAGGTAGCCTACCAGCCGGTTCAGTGCCTGGTTCGCGCCATCGCGGACGTAATTGTAATTGCCGCTGAACAAGGCAATGCGCAGGTCGCTGGTTTTCATCGGCAAAGCCCTAGCCGATTGCGGCGGCGGGCGCGAGTCAGCGGTCTGCGGCGGGGAAGGTGAGGACGAAGGTTGTCCCCACTTCGCTGGCGGCAAGTTCCAGCTGGCCATGCCCATTTTCCGCTAAAGCCCGCGCGATCGGCAGGCCAAGGCCGGTGCCACCAGCGGCGCGTTTGCTGGTGAAGAACGGATCGAACACCCGCTCGCGATCAGCGACGGGGATGCCCGGACCATCGTCGGCCAGCTCAATCCGGACTTCACTATCGATGACAGTCACGGCAACCAAGAGCTGGCTTGCCCCGGCCTGCCGCGCGTTCTCAGCCAAGGTGATAATGATCGCTTCCAGCGCGCCGGTTTCAGTGGCGAGTGGGGGTAGGCTGGCAGGAAGCTCCAGCGTGATCGCAAAGTCTTCACGCCGTATGCCCTCGGCTATAGCTGCCAGCAGCGGAGGAAGGATTGTCCGCGCGGCGGGGTCTGCGCGGCCCATGTCAGCCTGGGCCAGTTCCATCAGCCGGCTCACCAGTCGCGAGAGGCGCCCAGCATCAGCCGCCATATTGCCCAGGAAGCGCTGGCGCTCCTCTTCAGCCATGGTCGCGCCGTGGTCTTGCAGCAGTTCGATCCCGCCGGACAGGCCCGCCAGCGGGGTCTTGAACTCATGGCTCAAGGCCGCGGCGAAATCGCGCAAGTAGCGTGAGCGGCGGGCAATCGCGGCCGACATCACCGCAAAGTCATCATAAAGCCCGCCGATCTCGCGCACTTCCAGCGTTGGTCGGCGCGGGGCAGCATGGTGGCCCTGCGCCAGCGCGCGGCTGGCGCGGCTCAAGCGTTCAACCGGGCTGACGATGGCGCGGGCCAGCACCCCGGTCAGCAGCAGCAGCAGGGCGAATATGGCTCCAGTGCCAAGCGCAATCTTGCCGCGATCCTCCCACATTCCCCGGAACAGCGCGCGGGGGGAGCGCGAGACCAGCACGGCGCCCACAACTTCGCCGCGCACGACAATCGGGCGGGCCTGATGCATCCGGATTGACGTGGCGCGGCTGATCCAGTCGAGCGGGGTATCGCGCAGATAGGCATCGTTGTGGCGCAACACCGTGCGCGGGGTGCCGGCCAGGGCGCTGCGCACTTCGGGCACCGCGGCCAGGCTCAACCCCTGGTCACGGCCGCTGAGCAGCAGGCCGTGGCGATCGAGCAGCAGGATCGAGGCGAGCGTGGCGCGCTTGGTTTCAGTGATGGCGGGGGCAATCCGCGCGGCCACTAGCAGCGCGATGGGATCGGCGCGGTCCAGCGTGGCGCTGGCGGCGGGCCGATCGGGCAGGACGGGGGAGGAGCGCAGGTCCACTCCTGTCGGCGCATCATCAAAGCTCTCACGCGGGTCATCCTGCGGGTCGGGAAGGACGGCGGCGGCGGGGCCAGGCCACAGCAGCGCCGCGCTAGCTGCGATCGCGGCGCTTTGCGCGGTCAGCTCGGCCTCGGTCCGGCGGATCAGGGCGTTTTCATAAACCCGCAGGCCCAGCGCTGCGATGCCAGGCAGGGCTGCCACAAACAGCAGGGTCCCGAACAGCAACCAGCGCAGGCGCGGCATCGGCCACAGCCGTTGGGCAAGGGTGCGAAGGGCGGCGATCATGCCGGGCTGCAAAGCCCCAGCCGATAGCCAACGCCGGCGCGGGTCTCGACCACGCTGTCGCAGCCCGCCTCGGCGAATTTGCGGCGCAGGTTGCGGACGTGGCTGTCGATCGTCCGGTCAGTGATCGCAAAGCCGGGGCCGTGGAGTTGGTCGATCAATTCATCACGGTTGAAGAAGCGGCTTGGCGTCGCGGCCAGCGTGCGCAGCAGGGTGAACTCGGTTACTGTCAGCGCCACGTCACTGCCCTGCCAGCGCGCCGCCCACCCATCGAGATCGAGCGTCAGGCCACCGCGGCCTAGCGGCCGGGCAGCCGGTGCCGGGTCACGCGCAGCGCGGCGCAGGATCGCCTGGACTCGCGCCACCACTTCACGCGGGGAAAACGGCTTCACCACATAGTCGTCAGCGCCCAGCTCGATCCCCAGCACCCGGTCCAGCTCATCATCGCGGCTGGACAGGAACAGGATCGGAAGATCAGAGGTGGCCCGCAGCCGGCGGCAGACTTCCAGCCCGTCCATCCGCGGCATATTGATATCCAGCACCACAAGATCGGGTGGGCCTTGCGCGATCAGCGCCAGCGCCTGTTCACCATCGCCCGCTTCGGCGGTCGCCATGCCAGCCTTGGCAAAGGCGAAGATCAGCACTTCACGGATATGCGGATCGTCATCAACTATCAGGATATGGCGGCCCATCGTCCTGCCTTGTGCCGGTTCCGCTGCCACAGTCAACCGGGCTGGCCAGGCTTGGATGCCGGGCCCTGATACGGCACGCCCGAGCAGTCATAGCGGTAGCCGGGAAATTCACGCACAGGCCCGGCCAGTGCCTCGGCGCGGGCTAATCGGCGCTGGCCCAGCAGGGTCCAGCCACCCTCGCGCAGCAGCTGCGCTTGGCGGAACTGCACTTGCCGGCGCAAGGTCGTCACCCTTCCCGCGAGCATGGGATCGAGCGGCCGGTGTTCCAGCTCGATCAGCGGCAGCAGGGCAGAGCTGCCCAGTTCGGCCAGATAGCATAGGTCGATCCCCGCGCCGGTCCCATCGACCTCGCGCGCCTGGCGGACGTTCCAATGGGCGGCGAGCGCCCCGGTATCGACGAAGGCATAGCCGCACAGCAGGACTGCTGCCGCCCCGCAATTGGCGTTGATCAGCCAGGTGGCTGACTTTTCCTTAAGCAGCCGCCAACCGATCAGGCCCAGCCCGGCCGCCACCAGCACCATCCACGCCAGCGCGGCGATCCGCAGGCGGGTCAGCGAATAGGCGTCAATGTAATCGTACAGCCGCAGCATGGCCGAGGCGACCAGCACCAGGTTCTGCGCGATCCACAGCAGAACCAGCCGCCGCACCAGCGGGCTGGCAGCAGTCTGCGAACCCGGGCGCAGCGTGATCAGCACGAACACCGCGGCGAGCAGCGCGGTCACGATCAGCGGATAGGCCCCGCGGTGCGTATATTCAGCCAGCGTCATGCCCTGCGGCAGCGGCACCAGACCCCACAGCCAGGCCAGGTCCATTCCGTTTTGCAGAGCGAACAGCAGGTTGAAGGCGACCAGCGAGAGCAGGACCGAGATCGTGCTGACCCCCGGGATCGAGAGATCGCCCGATCCGTCAAAGGTGCCAAAGTACGGCTTGGTTCGGCGCGGGCGCAGCACGCCCCAGCTGATCGTTCCGATCACGGCCCAGAAGACCATTCTGGCGAATGCTTCTTCGTCCAGCACAGGCAGGGCGAGGCGGGCAAACAACCGCTCGATCACCGGATTGGCGACGGAGAACAGCATGATGATCACGATCGAGCCGATGATCGGCAGGACCAGTGCGGGCAAGGTCCGGCGCAGGCCCTGAACGGTGTGAGGCCGGCGGCGGCCGGTCCGGGCCAATTTGAACAGGTCAATCAGCGGACCGAACAGCGCCTTGAAACCGTGCGCGATCAGCCGCTGCGCCCAGCGCCAGCTATCGTCAAAGCGGGCGGTGCCCGGCAACAGGATGGCAAGACCCATCGCCATCCAGAACAGCAGGAAGGGCAGGGGTGAAGCATCCCAGGCCATCGCCGCAGCCATTGCCAGGGCTACCCCTTGCGCGGCCAGCGCGCGCCGGTCACGGCGCAGTGCGGGCAGGGCGGGTCCAGCGGCCAGCGCTAGCGCTGCACCGAATAGCCCCAGCCAGCCATGGCTGCGATTGACGCCATAGAACAGCAGATCTGCCAGCACGACCAGCGTGGCGGCCAGACCCAGCTTGAACCAGAAACCGCGGCGAATGACTGCTGACATGCAAAATCTCCCCTCATGCAGGAGTAGGCTTATCAGTGCGTTGCGCAAATCGTGCTGGTGCTACGGTGCGCTTGTTGTGCAGATCCGGTGCAGGTGCTGGTTCTTACTTGGCCACAGTGCCGCTGAACAACACCCGGCTGCCCAGCCGCTTGGCCAGGTCTTGCGGTACAAGGCGCATTACGGCGCGATCAAGCTTCGATGCCCAGCGCCAGCGGGCGCGCGATGGAAAGAGCCGGCCCTCGGCCATGCCAAAGAAGTCGATCCGCGGCTGGCGCAGCGCCGATTGGACCACGCCGAATTCGGCCTCGTCAATCTTGTGCTCGTCTGGCGTGATATAGGGTGTCTCGCCGTCATAGATGAAGCGCTGCAGCAGCGGATAGGCGATCCGGTCCACCGCAGCGCTGGTGCGGATCCGCTGCAGCAGTGAATGGGTGTAGAGCTCGTCCCCGATGATCGCCCCGCCGGGCTTGGTCACGCGGAGCACTTCGGCCATGGCCGCTGGGATATCGACGTGGTGCAGGATATCGACGAAGATCACCAGATCGAACTGGTTATCGGGATAGTCGGCCATGCTTTCGGCCGGCATGACGCGGAAATCGATGTCGGCATAACCGGCCTGGCTCGCGCGGCGGCGGGCCACTTCGACCGATTCCGGCGAAATGTCGAAGGTGCTGACCCGCGCGCCCAACATGGCGAGGCGGATTGCATCGTCACCAAAGCCGCAGCCGGGGATGAGGACCCGTTTCCCGGCCGGCGAGGCGGAGATGATCCGGTCATACAGCGACCAGTAGGCGTTCCACGGCCGGCGCTCGGCGGAAGTGATGATGTCGGTCGAAACCGGCTTATCCGCTAACCAACCCCGCGCCTCCGCATGGGCGCGGTGAAATTCCAGCTCGCTTTGCTGGCGGGCAGTCAGGCCGCTTGGCGGCAGAACGTGTTCAGTCATCCCGCTGTTTTAAAGCGAAATCCTTGCGATAAGGTGTGCGTTGCCTATCGTAGCCCTTAACGCCAACTGCGGCGTTAAGGTTGGCGCGGGCCCTTGCGGTGCGGCTTGCCGTGGCCACCGGGCTTGCCCTTGAACGGCGGACGGCCACGCGGGCCGCCGGCTGGACCGCTAGGCCCACCGGGTCCACCACCAGGTCCACCGGGTCCGCGATCGTTGCCGCGATCCGTCCGGGGACGGTTTTCGCGGGCAGCATCGCGCGGGGTTTCGGGCGAGACATCGATGGTGATGCCGCTTTCATCCTCGCTGCCCGGCTGGGCAGTGCGGGCTACGGCCGCACGGAACTTGGCTTCCAGCGCCCGGGGGATCTGGAAGAAGGTTTCGTTCGGGGTGATGCGGATCGCGCCGATTTCGTTGCGGGTAACATGGCCGCGGCGGCACAGCAGCGGCAGCAGCCAGCGCGGATCGGCGTTGTGGCGGCGGCCGATGTCCATGCGGAACCAGACGGTATCGTCAAAGCCTTCGCGGTGATGCACGGGCCGCGCTTCACCCGAAGGCTTGGTGCGGGCCGACATATCGATCAGCTCTTCGGGCGCAGGCAGGCGGCTGGCGTGGGCGCGGACCAGCGCGATTGCCAGTTCTTCCGGGCCCATCGTGGCGAGCAGACGGCCAGCGAGTTCGCTTTCGGCTTCGTTCGGCTCGATCGGCGCGGTCAAAGTCGCGATCAGGCGTTCATGGTCCTGGGCGCGGATCTGTTCGGGGCCGGGGACTTCCATCCATTCGGCTTCAATCCGGGCACCGCGCAGCATCATCTCGACCCGGCGGCGGCGCGGATAGGGTACGATCAGGACCGCAGTGCCCTTCTTGCCCGCACGGCCGGTACGACCAGAGCGGTGCTGGAGCGCTTCGGCATCGCGCGGAATCTCAACGTGGACGACCAGGCTAAGCGAGGCAATGTCGATCCCGCGGGCGGCAACGTCAGTCGCCACGCAAACCCGGGCGCGCTTGTCACGCAAGGCTTGCAGCGCCTGGTTGCGCTCGTTCTGGCTGTGCTCGCCTGACAGAGCGACGGCAGCGAAGCCGCGTTCGACCAGTGTCGCGTGCAGATGGCGCACGTTGTCACGCGTGGCGCAGAACAGCATCGCCGTTTCCGCTTCGTGGAAGCGCAGCAGGTTGACCACTGCGTTCTCGATGTCGGACGGAGAGACCGTGACGGCCTGATAGGCGATATCGCCATGGCCATGGTCATCGCCCACGGTCGAGATGCGCAGGGCATCGTTCTGGTAACGCTTGGCCAGCGCGACAATCGGCTTGGGCAGCGTGGCCGAGAACAGCAGGGTACGGCGCGCCGAAGGCGTCGCGTCGAGCAGCTCCTCAAGGTCTTCGCGGAAGCCCATGTCGAGCATCTCGTCGGCTTCATCAAGCACGACGAAGCGCAGGCCCGAGAGGACCAGCGCGCCACGTTCCAGATGATCGCGCAAGCGTCCCGGGGTACCCACCACAAAGTGGGCGCCCTGATAGAGCGTACGGCGCTCGCGCGACGGGTCCATCCCGCCGACGCAGGTGGTGACAGTCGCCCCGGTCCCAGCCAGCAGCCATTCAAGCTCACGGCTGACCTGCAGCGCGAGTTCGCGGGTTGGCGCCACGATCAGCGCCAACGGAGCGCCAGCCTTGGACAGAGTCTGCCCATCGGCCAGCAGCTCGCTGCCCATGGCAAGCCCGAACGCGACGGTCTTGCCTGAGCCGGTCCGGGCCGAAACGACCAGGTCGCGGCCCAAAGCTTCAGGCTCGATCACCTGTGACTGAACGGCGGTCAGCGCAGTGTAGCCGCGGCCGGAAAGGGCCTTGGCGAGTGGCTCGGGAATGGCGGCGAATGGCGCAGCGTCCGCTGCGC
>CAZNFV010000095.1:0-8771 GCA_964572445.1 uncultured Novosphingobium sp.
TCCGAACAGGATCTTCGCAGCGCTATCTTCCAGAATATAGGCAATCTCGGGCGGGGTCAGGCGGCTTGAAATGCCGACATAGTGCACACCGGCACGCTGAAAGCCCCAGGTCAGGCAGAAGAACCAGGGGTGGTTTTCCATGCACAGCGCCACGGTATCGCCCACCTTGATCCCGCGTGCGCGCAGCAGCTGGGCGACCTGGTTGGAACGGCGGTCAAGCTCGGCAAAGCTGATCGTCTCGCCGCTACCGGCCATGATGATCGCGGGCTTGTCGGGATTGCTCTTGGCATGGATCGACGGGTGCATCGGGAATCACTCTCCAGTGGTGGCAGTTACCATCCGGAGGAGACTTTTAACCGGTCGATTAAACCCGGCAAGGACAAAAGAACTGAGGGGGCCGATCAGGCAAAGAAAAAGGGCGGCGGTTGCCCGTCGCCCTGCTTTCTTGCAGCCAATATCAGCAGGTGCGGCTTACTTGCTGCCACCCTTGGCGCTGCTGGTATCCTTGACGGCAAGGGTGCCAGCCCAGGCATCGCCCTGCATGTAGGGGATCGGGTTCACGGCCGTGCCAGAGATCCGGACTTCGTAGTGCAGGTGCGGACCGGTCGAGCGGCCGGTGGTGCCGACATAGCCAATCAGATCACCCTTGCGGACCGTCTGGCCTTCGGCAACGTTGAGGCGCGACAGGTGGCCATAGCGCGTTTCGAGCGAGGCACCGTGATCAAGCGAGATATACAGGCCATAGCTGGAGAACCAGTCAGCCCGGCTTACTACGCCATCGGCAGTAGCATAGATCGGGCTGCCGACCGGGCTGGCCAGATCGATGCCCTTGTGCTGGCGGCGGCCACCCAGAACCGGGTGGGTGCGCATGCCGAAACCGCTGGTCAGACCGGCACCTTCAAGCGGCATGCGCGAAGGGATCGATACAGAGCGGGGACGGGTGGGAACCGAAACGGTTGAGGTGCTGTTCCAGCTGGCAAAGAGCCGGCGGAATTCTTCATCACCACCACGGACGCCGGCCTTGGCGGCCTGGGCTTCACGCAGCGGGGCAGTGATATCGGCTGCCGTGGCGCTGGCATTGGCCAGTGCCGGTGCGGCAAGCCCAAGGCTGGCAAGAACGGCGAGAGCGCCGATCATGCTGCGAACCTTGGCAATAAACGCGAAATCGATCACTAAAAAACCTAACAGTTAGACAGGCTAATCGTTGCCGATCAGTCCGTCCGGACCCCTGTATGCAGTGCCTGCCGCAGGGGCTTGCAACTCTAAATTTGAGAGTGTCGGACCCCCCGCCACCTCGTTGGGCGTGGTTAAAGCGACGTCACTGCGATGTCGCAACCCCTTCGTAGAAAGAGCGCGATAGACCGGCAGCGAGACGCGCTGAGTCGTTGAACGGCGGCTTAATAGACCCCCTGAAATGAGTCGTTACCAAGCTTTTCCAGAGGATTTCTGCAGATTCTCCGCGCGATTCGGCGACTGCGGTGAAATGCGTTGCGCCGAATCGAACGTGGGCGATTTCATCGTCAAGGATTCGTTCCAGCACCCGCGCTCCGGTTTCATCGCCAAAGCGGCGGATGCGTTCCAGCGTGGCCGGGGTCACATCCAGCCCGCGTGCCTCCAGCACCATCGGCACCACGGCCAGCCGCGCGGCGACATCGTGGCGGGTCTCAAACGCTGCATCCCACAGCCCATCGTGGGCCGGCAGGGCACCGTAATAGGAACCCAGGCTGCGCAGCCGCCGGGCCAGCAGGGCAAAGTGCATCGCCTCATCGGCGGCAACGGACAGGAAGTCGGTCACGAACTGCGGCCCCATCTCCGCGCCGAACCGTCCCGCCATATCGAGCGCGAGGTCGATCGCGACGAATTCGATGTGCGCCAGCGCGTGCCACAGCGCGATCCGGCCGCGCTCTGATCCGGCCTTGTTGCGCTTGGGCATTTGATTGGGTGGCAGCAGTTCGGGCTCGGCTGGCCGCGCCGGACGGTCCGGCATCGGGCAATCGAACACAAAGCCTAGCCGCCCCGCCGCCCAGTCACGCGCTACTGCGCGGGTGGCCAAGGCCTTGTCGCTCGGCACTGCAGTGAGCAGTGCGGCGCGGATCGCGGCGGCAACAGAAGTCATGCGGGAAGGATCACAGCGCCTTGGCGGCTTCCAGCACTTCGGCAGCGTGGCCTTTGACCTTCACCGGGCTCCACACCTGGGCGATCTTGCCATCGGTGCCGACCAGCACGGTCGAACGGACCATCCCCATGTAAGCGCGGCCATACATCGACTTCTCGGTCCAGAACCCTAGCGCGTCGGACAGGCCGCCTTCCTCGGCGTCGCTGGCGATCGGCGCGGTCAGGCCGTGCTTGGCGATGAACTTTTCGTGCTTTTTCGGCGGATCCTTGCTGATCCCCAGCAGCGCTGTGCCGGCCTGGGTGAATTCGCCTGACAGGGCCGAGAAATCGAGGTTCTCGGTCGTGCAGCCCGGCGTATCGTCCTTCGGATAGAAGAACAGCACCAGCTTCTGCCCGGCATAGTCGGCCGCCTGAACGGTGGTGCCATCGGGACGGGTCAGGGCGATGCTGGGCAGGCTGTCACCGGGGGCAATGGTCATCACTCAATCTCCAGTGTTTCGCCGAAGGTCGCGGCCCAGGCGGCGGCGATGGTCCGGCGCGATTCGGTCAGTTTCTCAGTCAGGCAGGGCCAATCGTCGCATTCGCAGGCGCTGGCAAGTACGGCGCAGGCACCTGGGTCTGGCTCGGTCCCGTCGGGCGCCAACAACCGCGAGGCGATCAGGAACCGAGCGAGGGTGCTGTGGGCGGCAAGAATGGCAGGATCAAGCTTGCCCGCGGTAACCAGCGCCGCCAGCGCGACCGGGATCGATGGCTCCAGCGCGATGTGATCGCGCAGTTGCAGATAGTGGACAATGAATTCGGCATCGACCAGCCCACCGCGCGCCAGCTTAACGTCGAGCGGGCCTTTCGCCGGTTTGTGCTGGGCCATGGAGGCGCGCATTTCCAGCACCTCGGTCCGCAGTTTGGCGGGGTCGCGGTCCAGTTTCAGCATCTGGCGAATGATCGCATCGAGCTTGGCGCGGGCCGGAACTGAGCCATAGAGCACCCGCGCCCGGGCGAGCGCCATGTGTTCCCAGGTCCAGGCCGATTCACGCTGATAGCGTTCAAAGGCTCCCAGGCTGACCGAGATTGGCCCCTGCGCGCCAGAGGGACGCAGCCGGGTGTCGACCTCATAAAGCGCGCCCTCGGCGGTCGGGACCGACAAGGCCGCGATAACCCGCTGGGCCAGTCGGTTGAAATAAAGCGTCGCACCGAGCGGCCGTCCGCCATCGCTTTCCGCCGCATGATCGCCGGTGAACAGGAACACCACGTCCAGATCAGAGGCGTGAGTCAGCACTCCGCCGCCAAGCCGGCCATAACCGACGATCACCAGCTCGCCCCCCGGCACGTGGCCGTGGACCCGCTCGAACTCCGCCGTCGCGGCGCGGGTCAGCACCTGGATTGCCGCCTGGGCCACCCGGCTGAGTCCCTGGCCGATCTCCATGGGATCGCGGGTGCCCTCAATCAGCTGGACCCCCAGCGCGAAGCGGATTTCCCCAACCTTGCGCCGCACCCGGCCGAGCAGGGCTTCGTAATCATCACCGGCTTCGCCGCGCGTCATCATCTCGGCCAGCTCTGCGACCGATCCCGGCAGGTCAAAGGCGCTGGCATCAATTAGCGGATCAAGCAGGTCTGCCCGGCGCGCCAGGGCATCGGCCAGCGGCGGGGCGAGGCACAGCACCCGCGCCACCAGGTCAGCCAGGCCGGGCCGTGCCTCCAGCAGCCGGAACAGGTTCACCGCGCTGGGCAGATTGCTGAGCAATTGCTCCCACCGGAGCAGGGCGTGAAGCGGTTCGGGCGCGGCGGCGAATGCGGCGAGCAGCCGGGGCTGGACCGCATCGAAGGCCGCGCGCGCCGCCTCGCTTCGCAGCACCCGCAGCTTGCCACTGCGCCAGCCTTCGATCCGCGCGGCCAGCGCTTCCGGCTCGGCAAAGCCCAGTCGTTCAATCTCGGCCGCCAGCGCTGCACCGCTGCGCGGGGCGGAAACGGCGACGCTGGTTGGCTCGCCAGCATGTTCTGCCACCAGCCGATCATAGCGCAGGCCAACCGCTTCGGTAATCTCGGCCAGCTCGGCCACCAGCGCCGCGCCATCGGCGAGCCCATCGAGTTGCGCCACGTTATCGAGCGCCGCAGCGTCGGTCGGCAGGCTGTGGGTCTGCCGGTCCGCCACCATCTGCAGCCGGTGCTCAACCACCCGCAGCCGGTCATAGCTATCGCCCAGCAGCACGGCATCGTCTGCTGCGATGATCCCTGCTTCGGCCAGCGCATCAAGGCTGGCGCGCGTGCCGCGCAGCCGCAGTGCTGGATTGCGGCCGCCGTGGATCAGCTGGTGGATCTGGGCGAAGAATTCCACCTCGCGGATCCCGCCGCGCCCTTTCTTGAGGTCGAAGCCGGGGCCGGGCTGGCTGGCACCATGGTGATTGGCACGAATCCGGGCCGATAGCCGCCCGATTTCGGCAATCGCGCCAAAGTCCAGGCTCTTGCGCCAGACGAATGGCCGGATCGCAGCCAGGAAAGCCTCACCAGCGGCAATATCGCCGGCACAGGCCCGGGCGCGAATAAAGGCGGCGCGCTCCCAAGCCAGGGCCGAGCTTTCATAATGAGTCAGGGCGCCATCGATCGGGATCGCCAGTGGGCTGACTTCGCTCGCCGGGCGCAGCCGCAGGTCGACCCGGAAGACATAGCCTTCGTGGTCAACGTGGCTCATCAGCTCCATCAGGCTGCGCGCCACCCGCTGCGCCGCCTCGCCCGGCTCATCCCGGTCCCGCCTTGGCAGCAGGGCGGGATCGTAGAGCAGGACCGGATCGATGTCGGAACTGTAATTGAGTTCGCCCGCCCCGTGCTTGCCCAGCGCGAGGGCCAGGAACCCGGCTGGCTCAGCATCAGGCACACGGCGGCGGATCGCCTCGGCAATGGCGGCATCAAGCGCCCGGTCGGCAAAGGCGGAGAGTTCGCCCGTCACCCGCAGCAGCGGGAAAGCACCCGCCAGATCGCCTACAGCCAGCGCCACGGCCAGCGCCAGTTTCTCACGCCGCAGCGCCGCGCCCACCGTGGGCGCGCCCTGTCCGGCGGTTTTGGCCAGCCCCAGCGCAGCTTCGCCGTCGCCCGCCGCCAGCAGGGCCTCCAATTCCGGCATGCGCGCCAGCCCCCGTTCCAGATAGGGGGCATGGGTGCGGGCGCGGGTCAGGGCGTGAGTCCAGTCGCCGTTCATCATGCCCGTGCTTGCGAAGGGGGCGCGGCTCTGTCAATCCGCGGACCAATCAGAAGCTCCGAAAGGTTATCCCGCAGATGAAGCTCCGCGCACTCCTGCTCGCCACCCTCGCAATTCCTGCTGCCGCTCAGGCGAAGCCGGCTCCGGTCCCGGCCATCCAGCCGGTCACGCTTAACCAGCCGGCGCTGGCCGAGATGGTCAAGACGCTGTCCTCCGATGATTTTGAAGGTCGCGGGCCCGGTAGCGCGGGTGAGGAAAAGACCGTGGCTTACCTGATCGAACGCTTCAAGGCGGCCGGCCTGCAGCCGGGCAACAAGGGCTCATGGACGCAAGACGTGCCGATCGTGGAAATGACCGCCACCAACATGGCCGGCCTCGCCATCACCGGTGGGCCCAGCACCATGCTGTTCGCGCCGGGCAAGGATTTCGTCGCCGGTTCCTATCGCGCGGTTGACCGCACGGCGATCGCCGATGCCGAGCTGGTCTTCGTCGGTTACGGGATCAACGCCCCGGAACTGGGCTGGAACGATTACGCCGGTCAGGACATGAAGGGCAAAGTCGCGGTGATCCTGGTCAACGATCCGGACTATGCCAGCGCGACTGAGGACGGCCCGTTCAAAGGCCGCCGGATGACCTATTACGGGCGCTGGACCTACAAGTTTGAAGAAGCTGCCCGGCAGGGCGCGCGCGGGGCGCTGATCGTGCATGATACTTTCCCCGCCGCCTATGGCTGGAACGTGGTCGAAAGTTCCTGGACCGGCGCGCAGCACTTTGTCGCAAAGGCCAACAAAGGCATGGACCAGACCGAGGCCAATGGCTGGATCCAGAAGCCAGTCGCCGAAGCGATCCTGAAGGCGGCGGGACAGGATCTAACCCAGTTGACGGCGGCAGCCAAGCAGCGCGGGTTCAAGGCCTTGCCGCTGGGGCTGAAGGCCAGCCTGAATTTTGACAGCCAGCTGCGCACCGCCATGTCGAAGAACGTAATCGGCATTCAGCCAGGCAAGAAGCGGGCCGATGAATACGTCCTCTACACCGGCCACTGGGATCACCTGGGCCGCTGCAAGGCCAATGCCAAAGGTGATGACATCTGCAATGGTGCGGTCGATAATGCCACGGGCACGGCCATGCTGGCGGCGCTGGCCGAAGCCAACGTCAAGGCCGGGCCGGCGGATCGCAGCCAGGTCTTCCTGGCGGTGACGCTGGAGGAATCGGGGCTGCTCGGATCGGAATACTATGGGGCCAATCCGGTTTACCCGCTGGCCAAGACCGTGGGCGGGGTGAACATGGACGCGCTGTCGCCCGGCTCTGCTGCACGCGATTTCGAAGTGGTTGGCGGAGATAAGAGTGAGCTCACCCGCTATCTTGCCGCCGCGACCAAGGCGATGGGCCTGACCCAGGCGGCCGAGAGCGATATCGAGCGCGGCTATTACTATCGCTCGGATCACTTCAGCATGGCCAAGCGCGGCGTGCCGATGTTCAACGTCGGTCGCGGCAGCGACTGGGTTAAGGGTGGCAAGGCCGCCGGTGCCGCCGCTGCGAAGCTTTACAACGACCGTGATTACCACCAGCCGAGCGACGAGTTCGATCCCAATTGGGATTGGTCCGGCATGTTGCAGGATGGTGAGCTGTTCTACCGCCTCGGCCGCAGCCTTGCCATGACCGCCGACTGGCCGAACTGGCACCCGACGGACGAGTTCCGCGCCATTCGCGACAAGAGCCTGAAGGGCAGCAAGTAATGGCGGAAGCTGCAGTGTGGATGCCGCCCGAATGGCATCCACAGGATTGGATCTGGATCGGCTTTCCGCACGACGCGGTTGAATGGCCGGGCTTCCTTGAACGGGCGCAGGAGCAGATCGCAGCTTTTGCCAATGCCGTGGCCGAAAGCGGACAGGAAGTGCGGCTGATCGTGCGCGATGCAGCCAACTGGACCCGGGCCAGCGCGCTGTGCAGCGCCGCGGTGAAGCTGGAAACGCGCCGCTATGGCGATGTCTGGTTGCGCGATACCGGTCCGCTGGTGGTGCAGCGCGATGGTGCGGTGCTGGGCCAGCGCTTCGGCTTCAATGGCTGGGGCGGCAAGTATCTGATGGACGGCGATCAGCAAATCGGCGCCGAACTGGCTGACAGTGCTGGTCTGCCCGTGGCAACCGCAGACTGGGTGCTGGAGGGCGGCGCGCTCGATTGCGATGGCACCGGACTGGTCGCGACGACTGAACAGTGCCTGCTGAACCCCAACCGCAATCCGCAACTCTCACGCGCCGAACTGGCAGCGCGGCTGGAGCGTGACCTTGGCTTTGACAAGGTGCTGTGGCTGGGTGAGGGGCTGATCAACGATCACACCGATGGCCATGTCGATAATCTGGCGCGGTTTGTGGCGCCGGGCGTGCTGGCCGTTCCGCGCGCCACTGGCGTAGACGATCCCAATGCCGCGATCTATGCCGATGCCAAAGCGCGGGCAGAAGCGTTTGGCCTGAAAGTGGCCGAAGTCCCTTCACCCGGCCGGGTGGAGGGCGACGGTGGGCGGATCGAACCGGCCAGCTATATGAACTTCGCCGTGACCAGCAGGGCCGTCGTCGTGCCGACCTATGGCACGCGCCATGACGAGGACGGAGTCGCGGCGATTCAGGCGCTGTTCCCGGACCGGGAAGTGATCGGCGTGCTGGCCGATGCCGTGCTGGCGGGCGGCGGTTCATTCCACTGCGCCAGCCAGCAAATGCCGCGGTTCTGAAGCCACCGCGCGTCCGCCCAACCCGTCTGTGCAGAGCTTGTCGAAGCACCGTCCTTGTTCTTCGCCCTGGCGCCCGGCTCCAAGAAAGGACGGCCCTTCGACATGCTCAGGGCGGTCGGGCTTGAGGATCATGGACTACTGACCTACGCAGGAATCCTTGACTCTTCCCTCGGCCGGATTTAGTTTCAATTGAAACCGAAAGCCTGCCAGGAGTGCCCCAAATGCCCGACCTATTCGAAAACCCGCTGGGCCTGGACGGGTTCGAATTTGTTGAGTTCTGCGCGCCGGAGAAAGGCGTGCTG
This sequence comes from uncultured Novosphingobium sp., assembly GCA_964572445.1. GTDB lineage: Bacteria > Pseudomonadota > Alphaproteobacteria > Sphingomonadales > Sphingomonadaceae > Novosphingobium. Next base: position 8,333 of record CAZNFV010000095.1, read on the forward strand.
GAGCCGGTCTTCGCGGCGATGGGCTTTACCGAGATCGCCCGGCACCGCTCCAAGGATGTCCAGCTGTGGCGGCAGGGTGGGATCAACCTGATCGCTAATTATGAGCCGAAGAGCCCGGCCTGGTACTTTGCGCAGGAACATGGCCCTTCGGCTTGCGGGATGGGCTGGCGCGTGCGCGATGCGGCGACGGCTTATGACGCAGCAATCGAGCGCGGCGCCGAACCGGTTGAAAGTCGCACCGGGGTAATGGAACTGCGCTTGCCGGCGTTCCGCGGGATCGGCGGATCGATGATTTACCTGATTGACCGTTATGGCGATGGCCTGTCGATCTATGACATCGACTTCATCTATCATGACGGCATCGATCGCCACCCGATCGGCACGGGCCTGCAGGTGATCGATCACCTGACGCACAATGTTTACGGCGGGCGCATGGCGC
>CAZNFV010000096.1:0-8769 GCA_964572445.1 uncultured Novosphingobium sp.
GGCGGCGATGGCCGATGACGCGCTGATGCAGCCCGAATCGCGCGATGCCTATATGCGGCTGCTCGCCGACGGCTGGACCGACGCGATTGCCACGCACAACCCCGGCGGCGGGGTCTGGACGTTTTGGGATTACCAGGCCGGTGCCTGGCAGCGCGATCACGGCTTCCGGATCGATCATGCGCTGCTCTCGCCGGAACTGGCGGACCGGCTAAAAGCCTGCGGCGTCGACAAGGAATATCGCGGGCGGGAAAAGGCCAGCGATCATGCGCCGGTCTGGATCGAACTCCATCCAGCCGTCTGACAAGAGAAGGGGGGCCACAGCCCCCCAACCCAATTAACGATAGAACACGTGATTATCGACCCGCGCGATGCGAGTCAGCCGCCAGCCTGGGCTGACGTAGGCAGCGTGGAAGAACAGCGCGCCTTCAACAGGGCTGCGCCAGGTGCCTTCGTGAGCGATCTGGGCCACGGCCACAGCGGTCTTCCACTGGCGAGCAGTGCGCGCACCTGTTGGCAGGCTGTTGCCGCGAACGAACGAGAACTGCGATGGCTGGAACACCACACCGCAGTAGGAATCAGGGAAGCGGCCCGACTTTGAACGGGCAACGATCACGCGTGCCACGGCAAGTTGGCCGTTAAGCGTTTCGCCCTTGGCTTCGTGATAGGTTGCGGCGGCAAGACAATTAAGCTCACGCGAGAGCTCAGCCGGTTGCGGCTGGCTTGCAACCAGTTCGGCTAGGGTGACTGCGGGAGCTGCATCAGCAGCGGCGCTGTCCACGCTTAGGGTATCCTGCTCTGCCACCTGCGGTAGCGACTGGATAACCGGCTCTGAAATGGTTGGGGTGTTCGGTTCCGATTGGATCGCAGCGGGCTTGAGTGCCTCTGCTGCTGCGCCCGAACCGTCGGCGCTGGAAAGAATAATCACGGCAGTCGCCACGACAGCAAGAGCGCTGGCGCGGTTAAGCTTGGTACTGTTCTGAATGCTGCGCATTCGTCCATCTTATTAGGCGGTGGACGCACCTGCACAGGATGGGTCGGGGGTGATTGATTGCCCCCAGCCGGAAGTCCTGCCGGTTGTCCCCCGTCTGCGTGCTAGCGTGATGGGCCTGAATGCCCTCCCCGCCGCCTGCGCTCAAACAAAGGTCCGGCCCCATGATTCCGCAGTGCAGCAGAGTCAATTGAACTGTCAGGCTAATCCGATGAACCGTTCACCGTTCGGGATGTCCAGTTCAACAATCCACAGATCGCGATCCTGCGCTGCGCGGCGATCAAGCCAATCCTGCAGATTGCTTTTGTCGTTCGGATCCTCACGCTGGGCCAGGATCCAGGCCCGGCTGCCGTCTGCCTGCGGCATCCGATCATAGACCCGCGCATTGGTACCGCGCTCGATCAGGACAACCAGTATGGTCCCAGCGTCCTGCTCACCCTTTTGGAGCACACTGGCGAATCCGCCCGCGGCCGAGACGCTGCGGATCAGCGCCCCTACCTCAAGGTGGGCGGGCAGGCGCGGCTCCACGCTCAGGTTACGGACGCCTGCAGGCCGGCGGCATAGCCAGGCAGGCCAGACAGTGCGATCCGGCTCCGCATGAAGGTGCCGGTTCCGCGTCCGATTTCCTCACCATCCGCATCGACCAGCCGACTTTCAGCAACGAGAACCCGCTTGCGGCCAGAAACCCACCGGCCTTCGGCTACCACCCGGCCAGCGCGAACCGGCTTGGTGAAGTGCAGGTTGAAGGCTGTGGTCAGCAGGAAGCGGTCGGTGACCAGCGTATTGGCGGCATAGAAAGCCGCATCGTCGAGCATCTTGAAATAGATCGTGCCATGGGCAGCACCGGCTGCATGGAAGCAGCCTTCATCGATATTGAACACAATGCGCGCGGCACCCTCGCCCGTTACGCTCAATTCGGAATCGAACAGCCGGTTAATCGGAGCCGAGGCATAGAGGCTTTCCAGCGCGCGCCAGTGTACGGCGGCACCGCTGGGGCCAGGTTCAGGCAGCGTCGCGGTCGATGACATTGGCGAGCAGCGCGTAAAGCGCCTCGGCACTCGGCGCTTCGGCCAAGGCGGCATGCATGGTTTCGTCGCGCATCATCCGGCTAATCGCAGCCAGGGCATGGAGATGGGCGGCGCCAGCTGATTCCGGCGAGAGCAGGCCGAAGACCAGACCAACGGGCATGCCATCGGCAGCGTCGAAGGCGACCGGCGCATCTAGCCTGAGAAACACCGCGACCGGGCGGGGAAGACCAGGCAAGCGGGCGTGGGGAATGGCAACGCCACGACCAAAGCCGGTGCTGCCCAGCCGCTCACGCTCTTCGATCCGCTCGAGCACCGTTACGGGGTCAAGCCCGTATACCGCTGCGAATCGCTGCGAAAGTTGTTCTAGAATCGCCTGCTTGCTGTCTGCAGCCACCGTGGCCACAGCATCGGGCGAAAGCGTAAAAAGTCCGGTCATGGCAATGGGATATGTCCGAAACTGGTGGGCTTGGCAGGGCCATGGGGCAAGGGCGGCGGAAACACGTCCGCACCATCAACCCCTCACCCTCGCCAAAGGTTGCGCGGCCCTTATACCCTTGGCTACGAAGGTTCAACCCACCCGATCGAGCCATCCCCCCGCCGATAAACCATATTGTGCTTGCCCGTTCCGGCATTGGTGAACAGCAGCGCGTTGGTGTTGCGCAGGTCAAGCATCATGACCGCGTCGGAAACGGTCGCCTCAGGCACGTCGACCCGCGTCTCGGCAATCACCACCGGTGCATCTATGCTGATCTCTTCCTGATCAGCATCGGGTTCGACAAAGACGGTATAGGCAGCATCTTCGGCTTTGAGCGCGTGGGCAGCTTCTTCATGCCGGTCTTTCAGCCGGCGCTTGTAGCGGCGCAACTGCTTATCGATCTTTTCCGCCGCCTGATCGAACGCGACATGAGCATCGTGGGCGATCCCTGCGCCCTTCAGCACTAGCCCCTGCATCACGTGGGTAACGATATCGGCCCGGAATGCCCCGGCCGGAGCGCGATTGAAGGTAATGGTGGAGGACAGCGCGCGCGAGAAGTACTTGCCAACTATGCCGGAGAGCCGCTCTTCGGCATGGGCCTGAAGCGCCTCACCGGTGTCGATCTGGTGGCCAGAAACGCGGATATCCATAAGACTTCTCCTTGGTAACATCCCCGACCGCTCACGTTCGCCAGAGTGGCTCCTTGAGCGTGTCGACAAATTGAGCATGGGCGGCAAGTTCCTCATCGCTCGGCGGGAAGGGCCGGGCCGCGCGGAAAGGGCGCGCACGCTGAATGCGGGCGACAGGCTCGGCCAGGTCACCCCCGGCAGCGTCAGCCGCGAGTTCCAGCCCGATCTGGCGGCCGCCCGTAAGCTCCACATAGACCTGAGCGAGCAATTCGGCGTCAAGCAGCGCGCCGTGCAGCGTGCGGTGGCTGCGGTCGATCCCATAGCGGGTGCACAGCGCGTCCAGCGAATTCTTCGCCCCCGGGTGGCGGATCCGGGCAAGGGCGACCGTATCGATCATTCGATCCCGACCCAACGGATCGAGCCCGCACTTTTCCAGCTCCATATTCACGAAGCCAAAGTCAAACCCGGCATTGTGCGCCACCAGCATCGAATCGCCGATGAATTCCAGGAAATCCGGGGCCTTTTCATGAAAGCGCGGCTTGTCGGACAGGAAAGTGGCGGACAGGCCGTGCACCGCTTCGGCGGCGGCGGGCATGTCGCGGTCTGGATTGAGATAGCAATGGAAAGTCGCGCCGGTGGTGACCCGGTTGACCATCTCGACACAGCCGATTTCTACCAGCCGGTCACCGCTCCTGGGATCAAGGCCCGTGGTCTCGGTGTCAAAGATAATCTCGCGCATTACCTGAATGATATCGGCCCGGTATTCGCCGCTGGCAAGAGGCTGAAACGACTAAATTCGCTCGGATCTGATTGTATGGATCAGTTGCTGCACTGCGTGGCGCGTTTCAGCCAGCGAAGTGCCAGTATCAATGACGAAATCGGCCCGCGCACGCTTCTCGGCATCGGGGACCTGGAGCTTCAGGATATGGGCGAATTTCTCCTCGGTCATGCCGGGGCGGGCCAACACCCGTTCGCGCTGCGCGGCGGCTGGCGCAGATACAACCGCAACGGCATCAAGCCCGTGCTGGCCGGCCTTTTCGAACAGCAGCGGAATATCGAACACGAGCAGCGGCGCAGCGGCATTATCCGCCAGGAAGGCCCGGCGCAGTTCGGCCACTTCCGGGTGGACGATCGATTCGAGCAGCTTCAGCGCTTGCGGATTGCCGAACACCGCCGCGCCCAGCTTTTGCCGATCGACTCCGTGCGGCCCAGTGGTCCCCGGAAAGGCGCGTTCTATCGGGGCAAGACAAGCGCCGCCGGGTCCCTGCAGCTCATGCACTGCGGCATCGGCATCGAATACCGGCACACCCAGCCCGCGCAGCATGGCGGCAACGGCAGACTTGCCCATGCCGATTGAACCCGTCAGGCCCAGGATGAACGGCTGGCTCATTGCGCCAGCAGCTGGCGCAGTTCGGCGTCCTGTCCGCGCGGGGCAGGAGCGCCGAAGAACTTCTCGAAGGCGGCCGCAGCCTGACCGATCAGCATGGCCAGGCCGTCAATCGTCGCCAGTCCCTGGTGTCGGGCCTGCTGCAAGAAGGTGGTGTCGGCGGGCGCGGTCACGATGTCATAGGCCGTGGCATTGGCCAGGAACCCACCCCACGGCAGATCGAGTGGCGGATGCCCGGTCATCCCGAGCGGCGTGGCGTTGACGATCAGGCTGAACACTTCGGGATCGGCAGGGCGCAGCGGGCCAGGCTTTAGCTCACTCAGGTCGATCAGGAACTCGGGATCTTCGGTCAGATAGTGGCCGAACTCGGCTTTGGCTTTGGCCGGATTGCGGCTGATCGACCAGATCATGAATTCGGCATGGAACAGAGCATCGATGATCGCCCGCGCCGCGCCGCCGGTGCCGATGACATAGGCAAAACGATAGGGCTCATCCCCCAGCAGGGGCTGAATCGGCTCAAGAAAGCCGGGCGCATCGGTGTTGTATCCGGTCAGCGTGCCGTCGGCTTCGCGGACCACGGTGTTAACCGCCCCGATCCGCTCCGCTTCCGGATCGATCCGGTCAAGCAGCGGCATGATCGCCTGCTTGTGCGGCATGGTCACATTGCAACCGCGCCAACTGGCATCGCCGCGCCGTTCGGCGAGATAGTCCGCCAGTCCAGCGGCTGTCACGTGGCAGCGCCGATAGTCGGCATCGATGCCCAGCAGCCCAAGCCAGAAGCCGTGGATCACCGGACTTTTCGATTGCGCAATCGGATCACCGATCACTTCGGCATAGGGTTTGGTCATGCCACCAGCACTCCGCGCGCGCGCAGGACGCCCAGCACCGGCAAAAGCGGCATGCCGAGGACGGTGAAGTGGCTGCCTTCGATGCTTTCGAACAATTGCACCCCCAGCGCCTCGATCCGGAACACGCCAACACAACCGCTGACAGCGGGCCACTCCGCAGCAAGATAGCTCTCGATAAAGGCGTCGGAGAGTGACCGAACCTTAAGCCGCGCCAGATCGACATGGTCCCAGTGGGTTTCTCCACCACGGGCCAGTGCGGCTGCACTGTGCAGTTCCATCACCTTGCCCGAAAAGAACGTCAGGTGCGCGGCCGCCTCATCCCGGCTGCGGGGTTTATCAAAGCGCCGGCCATCGACCGTAACCAATGAGTCGCTGCCAAGCACCCAGGCCTCCGGTTCGCTGGCCGCGACGGCTAGCGCTTTGGCCCGGGCCAAGGTGAGGGCAATTTGCTCTGGCGCCGCGCCGGCCATTTCGGCTTCGATCCCGCGTTCATCGACATCGGCAGCACGCGCCATGAAAGTCACCCCGGCCTCGGTCAGCATGGTCCGGCGCGAGGCACTTTGCGAGGCGAGGATCAGGGGCATCATCGCTGCTCCTGCCCGGCGTTGCGTTCGTTGTAGATATTGATCACGGCGGCTGCGGTTTCCTCAATCGAGCGGCGGGTAACGTCGATCACCGGCCAGTCGTTATCGGCAAACATCCGCCGGGCATATTGCACTTCACTCGTGACCCGCTCCTGATCGACATAGGCAGTTTCGGGAGCCTGGTTCAACGAGAGCAGCCGGTTGCGGCGGACCTGGACCAGCCGTTCAGGCGCTGTCGTGAGCCCGATCACCAGCGGATGCTTCAATCCGAACAGGGCCGGAGGCGGGGGACTTTCCACCACAATCGGAATATTGGCGACCTTATACCCACGATTGGCCAGATAGATCGAGGTTGGGGTCTTGGAACTGCGCGAGACGCCGGCCAGGATAATGTCGGCCGCTTCCCAATCTTCCCAGGCAACCCCATCATCGTGCGCAATCGTAAAGTGAATCGCATCGACCCGGGCAAAATAGGCCGCATCCATGGCATGCTGGCGGCCGGGGCGGGCGTGGGGATGCTGGCCGAGCGCGCCTTCCAGCGCTTCAACTGCGCGATCGAGTACCGGCACGAGCGGCAATCCGAGTGCCCGGCAGCGCTCTTCCAGCCGGACGCGTATTTCAGCATTAGCGAGCGTGAAGAAGACCAGGCCCGGATTGTTGGCCACTTCGCCCATGATCCGATCAAGGTGCTGGAGCGAGCGGACCATCGGCCAGAAGTGACGGCTAACTTCCGCGCCCTCAAATTGGGCCAGCGCGGCTTTGGCGATCATTTCCAGCGTTTCGCCAGTGGAATCGGACAGGAGATGGAGGTGCAGGCGCGGCATGAAGCTCTTGGGCTAACCCCTGTGGACAGTTTGCCGCATAAACCACGGGACAAGGCTGCGGACAAGTTCGGGGAGCAATTCGCTGCCCACTACCGGCGCGACCGCCCAGCACTTGTCGACAGGTGGACAACGCTTTCCACAGGGCCGGGACAGTGGGGACAACCTCTGCTTGACGCGCCCGCCCGGGGATTCGGAGCTGCGTTTGGCCCTGTTCAGTCCGGGACAATTCAGGCAGGGATCGCAAGTCCCGCTTTCCACAGGACCAACTACTAACAACAACCTTATACGAATCTATTTAGATTTTGATTGGACTCACGAAATGCCCGGTTTGCTGCTCCGTACCCTGTCTGGCGAGAACACAGCTGAGCGACCAGTTTGGCTGATGCGCCAGGCTGGGCGTTACTTGCCCGAATACCGCGCGCTGCGAGCCAGCAAGGGCGGCTTCCTGAACCTGGTCTATGATAGCGAGGCTGCGGCTGAAATTACGCTCCAGCCCATCCGCCGGTTTGGCTTTGACGGCGCGATCCTGTTTTCGGACATCCTGATCGTACCCTATGCAATGGGTCAGGATCTGGAATTCCTGGCGGGCGAAGGCCCGCACCTTTCGCCCCGCCTGCTCGATACCGCGCTCAATAGCCTCAGCGCCGTGCCAGAGCGGCTCAGCCCGATCTATGAAACCGTGCGCCAGGTCAAAGCCGCCTTGCCCGCAGACAAGACGTTGCTGGGCTTTGCGGGCAGTCCCTGGACTGTGGCCACTTACATGGTGGCCGGTGAGGGGAGCCGTGACCAGCACGATACCCGCGCCCTGGCCTATCGTGATCCAGCCGCCTTTCAGGCGATCATCGATGGGATCGTCAGCGTAACAGTCGAATACCTGATTGGGCAGATCCAGGCCGGGGCAGAGGCAGTCCAGCTGTTTGATTCCTGGTCTGGCAGCTTGGCCCCCCGCGAGTTCGAACGATGGGTGATCGCGCCCAACGCAGCGATCGTCCGCCAAGTCAAAACCAGGTTTCCCGATGTGCCGGTAATCGGTTTCCCCAAGGGAGCGGGTGAGAAACTGGCGGTTTATGCGCGTGAAACCGGGGTCGATGCGATTGGGATTGATGAAACGATCGATCCAATCTGGGCCGCGCGCGAACTGCCGGCCGGAATGCCGGTTCAGGGCAACCTCGATCCGCTGTTACTGCTGGCGGGCGGGGATGAGCTGGAGCGTCAGGCGCTGCGGATCCTCGATGCTTTTGCCGATCGTCCGCACGTATTCAATCTGGGCCATGGCATCGGCCAGACCACCCCGGTCGAGCATGTCGGCCAACTGCTGGCACTGGTGCGCGGATGGAAGCGCTAGTATGATCCGGCCATGTTTTCGTGGGTGCTCAGCATGACCTATCTCTGGCTCAAAGCGGGCCATATCACCTTTGTGATCTTCTGGATGGCAGGGCTGTTCATGCTGCCACGCTTCTTCGTCTATCATCAGGAAGCTGAGCCCGGTTCGCCTGAGGAAGCGCGCTGGGTTGACCGGGAACGGCGCCTGCTGCGGATTATCCTGTGGCCGGCCATGGCTGTCACCTGGCTTCTTGGCCTGGCCCTGGCCCTATCAATTGGTGCTTTCCTGCAACCTTGGTTCCACGCCAAGCTGGGCCTGGTGCTGATCTTGAGCGCTTATCACGTCTGGATGGCGGGTTATGCTGCTGATCTGGCCAAGGGCAAACACCGGCTGGAAGGCAAGCGGCTGCGGATCCTCAACGAGGTACCCGGTATTGCCACCGTGTTGATTGCCATCATGGTCATCGTGAAGCCGTTTTAACTGCAGCAACGTTGACCGGGCGGCGGCAACAGCCTATCTCCTAACCGACCGACATCGGCGCGATCCTTGTTGATCCGCCGCGATCCGCTTTCTCCAAGCCCTTCGATCGACCGGCCAGCACACCTTCGCAGTGGTTCAGAACCGCCGCAAAACCCGGAAATACGACGATCATGCATCTTAAAGAACTGAAGAAAAAAACTCC
>CAZNFV010000097.1:0-8710 GCA_964572445.1 uncultured Novosphingobium sp.
CTGAAGGCGCCCGCCTGCACTCCCGCAAGCTGCGCGCCTTCAAGGAACCGCCGTTCCGGTGATGCAAAAAGGGCGGCGGCACCGCTGTGCCGCCGCCCTGTTCTGTGCCGGTTAGGCTGGCTTACCAGCCCGTTTTCGCACCCTTGTTCTGCTGATCGAGCCACTTCTTGAGCGGCGCGAAATAGGCCATCATCGCCTTGCCGCTCATCTCGCGGCTGCCGGTGAAGGCTTGCAGTGCATCGGGCCACGGCTTCGAAGCGCCCATTTCCAGCATGGCGTTCAACTTCTGGCCAACCGCCTTGTTGCCATAGAAGCTGCAGCGATGAAGTGGGCCCTTCCAGCCAGCCGCCTTGCAGGCTGCTTCATAGAACTGGAATTGCAGGATCCGCGCCAGGAAGTAGCGGGTATAGGGCACCACCGCGGGCACGTGATACTTGGCACCGGCATCAAAGGCATCGGCCCCGCGCGGGCTTGGCGGCACGATCCCCTGATACTTCAGGCGCAGATCGGTCCAAGCCTGCTGATAACCATCAGGCTTCACCTGGCCCGAGAAGATCTGCCAGCGATAGCGATCGACCAGCAGGCCGAACGGCAGGAACGCGATCTTGTCCATCGCCTGACGCAGCAACAGGCCGGTGTCCTTGTCGGCCGAAGGCACCTTGGCGCGATCGAGCAGGCCGATCTGTACCAGATACTCCGGCGTCATCGACAGGGCGATGGCATCGCCGATCGCTTCATGGAAGCCATCGTTGGCACCATCGAGATAGAGCGGGGCCTGCTTGTTATAGGCACGCTGGTAATAGTTGTGGCCCAGTTCGTGGTGGATCGTGGTGAAGTCATCGCCATTCACCTTGATGCACATCTTGATGCGCAGGTCCTCGACATTGTCGAGATCCCAGGCCGAGGCATGGCAGACCACTTCGCGGTCCTGCGGCTTCACGAACTGCGAGCGCTCCCAGAAGGTCTTGGGCAGCGGCGCAAAGCCCAGCGAGGAGAAGAAGCCTTCGCCCGCCTTGACCATCTTAAGCGGGTCATAGCCCTTTTCCTTGAGCAGTTCAGTCACATCATAACCGACGTCGCCTGCACCCGCCGGGGCGACAACGTCATAGATGTTGCCCCATTCCTGGGCCCACATGTTCCCCAGCAAGTCAGCGCGGATTGGGCCGGTCTTGGCCTGGACGGCATCACCGTACTTGGCATTCAGCTTGCCGCGCACATAGGTGTGGAGGCTGTCGTAAAGCGGCTTCACTTCCTGCCACAACTTTTCGGTCAGCGCGGCGAACTGTTCCGGGGTCATGTCATAGTTGGAGCGCCACTGCGCCCCGACATCGTCAAAGCCCAGCCCCTGCGCACCTTCATTACCGAGTGCGACGAGTTGCGCATAATCAGCCTTCATCGGCTTGCCGACGTTGTCGTGCCAGGTGGTCCACATTTCCTTCAGCTCATCGGGATTGCGGCTGGTGCCCATCCGCTCTTCGATGTCGCTGCCGTTGATCGGCTGACCGTTCAGCGTGCCCTTGCCCTTGCCATAGACGCCCTGCATCCGGGCCTTGATGGTCGCCATTTCCTGCGCCGCCCCTTCGCGGGTCGGGGCCGGCAGCGTGATTGCAGTGCGCATCCGGTCAAGCTTGCGATCCGTGTCATAGGACAGGTTCGGCGTCTGCGCGTACTTCGCTGCATCCAGTGCGTTCTTGACCATCAGCGTGGTGATTGCCGCGTCAGCGCGGGCGGTCAGCGCTTCTGTGTCCTGGTTGATATAGGTTTCATAAACCCAGCCAGCCTGACCAGCCTCAATCACGGCCTGATTAAGCTCCTTCTCCGCCTTCGCGACAAAGGCATCGGCCTCGGCCTGCGGGGTCTTGGCATCCTGCGCCAGCACGGGCGCAGAGAGCAGCGCCGTTGCCAGCGCGGCGAGCGAAACGATCCTCTTCATGGGGTCAATCCTCATCAAAAAATTCACGACCTTTGAGCCGTTGCCCATCACGCTGACGAGACGGCCAGCGCAGGTCAAGCGCCGATCGGCCAAGAGTGTTCAGGCGAGCAAGAAATCGCGGATCGCCTGACCCAGTTCCGGCTTGGTTACGCAGCTCATGTGTGTGCCCGGCACGGTAACCAATGTCGCATCTGGCAGCGCCGCTGCCAGCAGATCGGGCGAACCATTGTCCCGATCCTGATCCCCGTTCACCACCAGCGTCGGCATGGTCAGTGCCGCCAGCGCCGCCGGATCGGTATCGCTGAAGGTCTGCAGCAGCAGCCGGGCCGCGACGCGGTCCACTTTCATCGTCTTCATGAATGAGACTGCCGGGAAGGCCGGGTCGCCATGCTTGACCGCATCAAAGCGGTCGATCGCATCCGTGAAATAGGCCGCGCGGCCGGTCCAGCCAGCCAGCCCTTCCAGCCCCATCCCGCCCAACGCCAACCGGCGCGGCTTCAGCCCGTTAATTACTGCCCGAACCGATGTGCGCGCTCCGAGCGAGAAACCAACGAGGTCGTAATCGGTCAGCCCCAAGGCTTCGACCAGGGCAACCGCATCGCGCGCCAGCACGTCGGGTGGATAGGCTGCCGGATCGTGCGGCTTGCCACTTTCGCCGTGCGCGCGCAGATCCGGCATCAGACATTCGAACCCGGCATCGGCCAGCATCTTGGCCTGCCCCCAGTTCATCCAGTTCATCTGCGCGCTGGAAAACAGGCCATGGAGCAGGATAACCGGTCGCCCTGCACCCATGCGGTGCAAGGCCAATGGCGTGCCATCAAATGACGGAATCATTTCCATAAACCGGAAACCTCAACCTTTCTTGAGGTGTCGCCGTCCGAGCAGTTCCGCGATCTGGACTGCGTTCAGTGCGGCACCCTTCCGCAAGTTGTCCGAGACGCACCACAGCGACAGGCCATTGTCGACAGTCGAGTCATCGCGGACCCGCGAAACAAAGGTTGCGCCATCGCCGACGCATTCGACAGGGGTCACGTATCCGCCGTCTTCGCGCTTATCGACCAGCATGATCCCCGGTGCTTCGCGCAGGATATCTTGCGCCTGTTCGGCGCTGATCTCGTTCTCGAACTCAATGTTGACCGCTTCGGAGTGACCAACGAACACGGGCACGCGAACACAGGTGGCGGTGACCTTGATCTTGGGATCAAGGATCTTCTTGGTCTCGACCACCATCTTCCATTCTTCCTTGGTCGAACCATCATCCAGGAAGCTATCGATGTGCGGGATTACGTTGAAGGCGATCTGCTTGGTGAACTTCACCGGCACGTTGCCGTCACCGACAAAGATGTTGCGGCTCTGCTCAAACAGTTCGTCCATGCCTTGCTTGCCCGCGCCGGAGACCGATTGATAGGTCGCCACAACCACGCGCTTGATCGTGGCCGCATCGTGCAGCGGCTTCAGCGCCACGACCAGCTGCGCGGTCGAGCAGTTGGGGTTGGCGATGATCATCTTGGCCTTGTAGCCATCAATCGCATCGGGGTTCACTTCAGGCACCACCAGCGGCACGTCTGGGTCCATCCGGAAGTACGAGCTGTTGTCGATCACCACACAGCCAGCCGCCGCCGCCTTGGAAGCATAAGCCTGCGCGACCTCCGACCCGGCAGAAAACAGAGCGATGTCCCAACCGGCGAAGTCGAAGTGTTCGATGTTGCGGACCTTGAGCATTTTGCCGGTCTCGCCGAATTCGATCTCGTCCCCGGTGGAGCGGGACGAGGCAACCGCCGCCAGTTCCTCAATCGGGAACTCCCGCTCTGCCAGAACATTGAGCATCTCGCGCCCGACATTGCCAGTCGCGCCGACCACTACCACCCGGTAACCCATGCCAATCTCCATGTAATATGGCGCTGCGGCTAGCCCTGCTGGCCGCTATTGTCCACCGGCAGCGCATCGAACGCTACGGTCAACCGCGCTTCGCTGCTCTGGAACGGCGTGGTGCCGTGCCACAGGTAAGACGGGAAGAGCACCAGATGCCCTTCCTGCGGCTGCACAACCCGGCGCGGCGCCAGGTCCAGCCCAAGAGCGGAATCGGGCACACCAAAGGCCAGTTCGCCCTGCCCGGCACCGGCCGCCACTTCAGGCGGCAGGCTGGCGTAATAGGCGCTGCTTAGCCAGCCAGCGGGGTGGATGTGGCTGATGTGATGGCCCGAGCTGGCGAGCCGGACCGACCACGAGGTCGGAAAACTCACCGCACCAGTGATCCGCTTAAGGAATGGATGCGTGCGGTCGGGCCGAAGCGCGGCAATTCGCTGTTCGATCGCCGATTTGGTGGCCCGTGCGAGCCCGGTGATTACCGGGTCATCGACCTCAAACAGGTTGCCCCGCGTCTGAGTCCCGCCCCGGAGCGATTGGTCAGCCGGATGGGCTGCCAGCAAATGCCGCGCCGCCAGCGCAGCGGGCAAGCGTGGATCGAGCCCCAGGTCGATCGGCATGACCAGGTTATCGTAATCGCACAGCCAGTGTTCGCGCTCATCATCGAGCAACCGCCAGGCTACGCTCAGCAGCGCCCAACCGGATTGGTCCAGCGGGTCCAGCCGCGTGGCCTGCTCGGCCGCAGCGGCGGCGGCAGCCGGATCGCCCTGACGTAGCAGGATATGGGCACGGATCGTGTGAGCGGGGGTATAGTTAGGTTCGATTTCCAGCGCGGCATCAATCCGCGCCAGGGCTTCTGAATCGCGACCGAGAGCAGAAAGGGCATTGGCCGCAAAAGCAGTAACCATGGTGTCGGCACCGAACCGGGCTTCGGCTACTGCAGTCAGGCTGAGGAGCTCGTCCCAGGCCTGATGGCCGCGAGCGACCGCCATCGCCTCAACCCACAGCGCCCCGGTCTGGGGGGTCCGCAACAGCGCTTCGCGCAGGCTGTTGAGAGCCTCACCCCCGCGCCCGAGTTGCGGCAGCAGACTGGCCATGGTGGTGTGGGCCTCAACCAGATCGGGCTTGACCCGAACCGCTTCACGATAGGCTGCCAAGGCGTCCTCAAACCGGCCTGCATCAGCCAGCAGGTGGCCGCGCATCGTCGCCGTTTCGGCCAGGTGCAGCCCTTCATTCCAGGCGCGCTCAATCTCGTGCAAAGCCTCGTCCAGCTGGCCGCACTTGCGCAGTTCGACTGCCAGGTTGTGGCGCGCGATCCGGTCGGCGGGGTTAGCCGTCACCTGCTGCCGCAGGGCTGCGACTTGTTCAGGCGAGCCGCTTGGTCCGATACCCAGGGTCATGGCTTCACTCCGTGACGCTCTAGGAAGGCAAAGATCGAATTCCACAGATGCGGGCCAATTTTCGGTCCACCGACCCGGTGCGTATAACCGGGATAAAGCATCATCTCGAACGGCACGACTTCGGCTTGCAGCTTAGCGATCAGGGCTGAGGAATTCTCGAACACCACGTTATCATCGGCCATGCCGTGGATCAGCAGCAGCGGATCCTTGATCTTGGCAGCATCGGCCATGGCATTGGCCTGGGTATAGGCGGCTGCGTCTGCCTTGGGATCACCCATGTACCGTTCGGTATAATGGGTATCGTACAGCTCCCACTTGGTCACCGGTGCACCGGCGATCCCGGCGGCATAGACCCCTGGATTGGCTTGGAGCATCTTCAGCGTCATATAGCCGCCGTAAGACCAGCCATAGGTCGCAATCTTGTCGCCCGCCACGAAGGACAGCGTTTTCAGATACTGCGCCCCGGCCAGTTGATCCGCGACCTCAACGCTACCCATTGCGCGATAGATCTGCTTCGAAAAATCGACGCCCCGGTTGTCCGACCCGCGGTTGTCGATCTGGAAATAGATATAGCCCTTGTCGACAATCGCCTGCGCCAGCGGGCTCATCCAGCCCCGCAGCACCTGCTGGTTGCTGGGCCCGCCATAGTGCGAGAACAGCACCGGATAGCGCTTGCCGGCCACCAGCGGCGGCGTGATCATGTTCCAGTGCAGCACAGTTCCGTCCGCCGCCTTGATCGTGCCGAACTCCACTGGGCGGTGGCTGGCCAGATAGGGCGCATAGGGGTGCTTGGCGTCGAGCTTGTTTTCTTCCACCCAGGCGATCCGCTTGCCGCTCTGATCCGCCAGATAGACTTGCGGCGGCTGATTGATGGATGAGCGTGAAATCAGGAGCGACTTGCCAGACCGGTCCATGCTGGCACCGTTATGGAAGCCAAGCTCGGTCAGGCGCGTAACCTGGCCCGGATGCTTAAGGTCAACTGCATAGACCTGATGCGCCAGGGCATCATCCTTGGTCCCGGTGAAGAAGATCCGGCCAGTCGCCTCGTCCACCCCGACCAGCGCGGTGACGACCCAGTCACCCTTGGTGATCTGGCTCCACTTGCCAGCTTTGAAATGCCACAGATGACCAAATCCGTCGCGCTGAGACCACCAGACCAGGCTGCCGTCCTTAAGGAAGCGATAGCTGTGCGACAGGTCGATCCAGTGGCCCTTGGCCGCCGTTTCGGTGAACAGCACTCGGCTCTTGCCAGTGGCGGGGTCCACGCTGAGCAGATCGAGCCGGGTCTGCCCGCGATCCTCGCGTTGGACATACAGCGTCTTGCCATCAGGCGCCCAGTCGACCCGGGCTAGGTAGATGTCCTTGTCTGCCCCCAGATCGACCTCGACCCGCTCGCTGCCATCAGGCTGCTGCACAAACAGCGAGACGATCGCATTTGGGGTGCCGGCCAGCGGATAGCGCTGGGCATAGGTCTTGGTGCCCTCTGCCCCGATCGCGGCGCGGGTCACGATAGCAACGGGCGCTTCATCGAACCGCTGCACGGCAATGCGGCTGTCGTCGGGCGCCCACCAGTAACCGGTGTGGCGGTCCATCTCTTCCTGAGCGACGAATTCGGCCTCGCCCCAGGAAACGGTCTCAGAGCCTTCTTGCGGTGTCACCGGCTGCGCGACTTCGCCCACCTTGCTGGTCCACAACCGCCGTCCACGCACGAACGAGACATAGGCCCCCTTGGGACTCAGCGCCGGGTTAAGTTCATCTTCCCCGGTGTCTGACAGACGCTGGACCGAACCATCGAGCCGGGCAAGGAACAGGTCACCATCCAATGGAACCAGGATCGCCTTGCTGTCTGCCGTCCATTCGTAAGCGACGATGCCTTTAAGGTCACCGATCCGCAGTCGTTCACGCTGCATCTTCTCAGCTTCGGACAGGTCCTTGCCCGAACCGAGCTTCAGCGAATCGACCAGCATGGTCCAGAGGCCAGTCGTGCGGTCAAATCCCCACAGGTCATAGCGCTCGCGGTCATCGATCCGGTTCCGCAACAGCGTAAGATAGCGGCCATCGGGCGAAAGCTTCACCCCGCGCGGCACTGCGCCGGATAGGCCCGGGCTGGCGAATACGCGCTCGATGGTCAGCAGCTGGGCAGCGGGCACGGGGCTCTCCATGGCAGTCTGGGCAAGAAGCGGAGCGACGGGCGCAAATGCGGCCAGGGCGCAGGCGCCAAGCAATCGGGAAATTGGTGACACAACAAACTCACGCAACGAAAAGGGCGCCCCGGTTTCCCGGGACGCCCCTCTCTAAACAGCTTTGCGGCTGGCGCCAGTGGCCAAGCTCGCGAAGAGTTCTACGCGTCGCCTCGCACGTCGCGGCGCTCGGCGATGCGAGCGCGCTTGCCGGTGCGGCCACGCAGATAATAAAGCTTCGCACGACGCACCACGCCCTTGCGGACGACAACGATGCTGTCGATGTTCGGCGAGTAGATCGGGAACACGCGTTCCACGCCTTCGCCAAAGCTCATCTTGCGAACGGTGAAGTTGCTGCCGATGCCCTTGTTGGAACGCGCGATGCACACGCCTTCAAAGGCCTGCACACGGCTGCGTTCGCCTTCAATAACCTTCACGCCAACGCGGACGGTGTCACCGGGGCGAAACTCCGGAATATCCTTGGCGGCCTTGGCAATTTCCTCGGCCTCGATCTGCTGGATCAGATTCATGATCCTCAGTCCTTCTTTTCACGCCGCGCGCCAGAGGCAGACTGGACCCGAGCATCATCATGACGCTCCCAAAGATCCGGCCTGCGTAACCGTGTGTCGACCTCGGACTGGAGTTTCCTCCACGCCGCGATCTTCGCATGATCCCCCGATCGCAGCACTTCAGGGATCGTGCGCCCTTCCCACTCAGCGGGTCGGGTATAATGGGGATATTCCAACAAACCGTTCTCAAACGATTCCTCAGACCCACTAGAAGGGGCGCCCATTACGCCGGGAAGCAGCCGAATGCAAGCGTCTAGCAGCATCAGCGCCGCCGGCTCCCCGCCCGACAGGACGATGTCACCCACCGACACTTCTTCGACCTGACG
The DNA here is from genome assembly GCA_964572445.1 of uncultured Novosphingobium sp. Taxonomy (GTDB): domain Bacteria; phylum Pseudomonadota; class Alphaproteobacteria; order Sphingomonadales; family Sphingomonadaceae; genus Novosphingobium. Next base: position 8,275 of record CAZNFV010000097.1, read on the forward strand.
CCCGGCAAAGATCCGCTCGTCAAATCCTTCGAAGCGGCCGCACAGCACGGTCACACCCGGCCCCGCTGCCAGCTGGCGCACGCGGGCCTGGGTCAGCGGCTTGCCCCGCGGGGTCATGGCGATCACCGGGCTGTCTGGCTGAGCCTGCCGGGCATGATCGATTGCCGCCGCCAGCACATCGGCGCGCAGCACCATGCCAGCCCCGCCGCCGGCCGGCGTATCGTCAACGGTCTTGTGCTTATCGATCGCAAAGTCGCGAATCTGGACCGTCTCCAGCGACCACTTGCCTTCTTTACGCGCCCGGCCAGCCAGGCTGACGCCCAGCGGCCCGGGGAACATCTCGGGGTAAAGGGTCAGGACGGTGGCAGCGAAGGTCATTTACGGAATGCTGAAAACACCCAGCGCCAGAACCGCGCTTCCAGCAGCATGAGCTTGG
>CAZNFV010000098.1:0-8606 GCA_964572445.1 uncultured Novosphingobium sp.
ATGCCCTTGTCGGTCAGGATGTGCTTGAACAACCCCTTTATGACCGACGGCGGCGCGGTCATCACGTCGGCCCCGATCTTGGCAGCTTCAAGCACATGGATGCCGTGGCGGACCGAAGCGACCAGAATCTCGGTGTTGAATGCGTAATTGTCATAGATCAGGCGGATATCGCTGATCAGCTGCATACCATCGAAGCCATTGTCATCGTGACGGCCAACGAACGGCGAAACAAAGCTAGCCCCGGCCTTAGCGGCCAGCAGCGCCTGATTGGCCGAGAAGCACAGCGTGACGTTGACCATCGTGCCCTCGCTGGTCAGCGCCTTGCAGGTCTTCAGGCCATCAATCGTCAGCGGCACCTTGATGCAGACATTGTCGGCAATCTTCCGCAGGATTTCTGCTTCCCGCATCATGCCTTCATGGTCGAGCGCGACCACTTCGGCGCTGACCGGGCCGGTAGTCAGGCCACAAATCTCGCGGGTAACTTCAATGAAATCACGCCCCGACTTGGCAATCAGCGACGGGTTGGTGGTGACGCCATCAAGCAGGCCCGTGGCAGCCAGATCCTTGATCTCGGCGATTTCGGCAGTGTCGGCAAAGAACTTCACGGGTGCATGCTCCGATAACGATTCTGCGGATGCTATAGGGAAGCCAGCGGCGAGGGCCTAGCCCCCCGCGCGGTTTCTGCGCATAGGGGCGAAACCCATGAGCCGCGTCCGCCTTCTTGTCTTCAATCCGGTGCTCTCGGTACTCGATTACCGGGTACCGCCGGGCATGGACATTGTGCTGGGCAACGTGGTGATCGCGCCGCTTGGCCCCCGGCAAGTGCTGGGTATCGTCTGGGAGCCGGAGCGGCTGGACGGCACCGAAGTTCCTGAATCCAAACTACGCCCGCTGCTGGAAGTCCTGCCAGTGCCGCCCATCGCCGAGCCCTTGCGGCGGCTGGTGGAGTGGACGGCCGACTATTACTGCGCCCCGCTCAATTCGGTGGCGCGGATGATGCTGGGATCGATGGCGGCACTGCGCGGCGGCGGGACGGCGACCGAATACCGTCTGTCTGGCCATGAACCCGCCCGCCTGACCCCGCAGCGCGCCGCTGCGCTGGATGCCTTGCAGGGCGAGCAAGCCTCGATCCGCGAATTGGCCGAGCTGGCCTCTGTCTCTGACGGCGTGCTGCGCGGGATGGTCAATGCCGGAATGCTAGAGCCGGTTACAGTTGACCTCGACCGCGCCTATCCCCGTGCCCGCCCTGAACACGCCCGGCCGGAACTGTCAGACCAGCAGCAAGCCGCAGCTGACGAATTCGTGGCAGCGGTCGATAGCGGCAGCTTCCAGACCTTCCTGCTTGATGGGGTGACCGGATCGGGCAAGACAGAATGCTATTTCGAGGCGATTGCCGCTGCGATCCGGGACCGCAAGCAGGTCCTCGTCATGCTGCCGGAAATCGCGCTGACCGAAAACTTCCTGCGGCGGTTCGAAGCGCGCTTTGGCGTGCCGCCGGTCCTGTGGCATTCCAGCCTGAAACAAAGCGAGCGGCGGCGCGCCTGGCGGGCAATCGTTTCGGGTGAAGCGCAAGTTATCGTCGGTGCGCGCTCGGCCCTGTTCATGCCGTTCAAGCAACTGGGCCTGATCGTGGTGGACGAGGCGCACGAGGTCTCATTCAAGCAGGACGACGGCGTCCGCTATAACGCCCGCGATGTCGCCGTGATCCGCGCCCGGTTTGAGGCGATCCCGGTGATCCTGGCCAGCGCCACACCGGCGCTCGAATCGCTGCAACTCGCCGAAGCGGGCGTTTACAAGAAGATCGACCTGCCCAGCCGCTTTGGCGGGGCCACCCTGCCCCACATTGAGGTGCTCGATCTGCGCAAGGATGAGCCAGCGCGCGGGACCTGGATCGCGCCCTCGCTGGTCAAGGCGCTGGAAGAACGGCTGGCGCGCGGTGAGCAATCGCTGCTGTTCCTCAACCGGCGCGGCTATGCCCCGCTGACGCTGTGCCGCCACTGCGGCTATCGCTTCCAGTGCCCCAATTGCTCGGCCTGGCTGGTTGAGCATCGCCTGTCCCGGCGGCTGGCCTGCCATCACTGCGGCCATGCCTCTGAAGTGCCCGACGCCTGCCCGGAATGTCATACCCCCGATTGCCTGGTCGCCTGCGGCCCCGGCGTGGAGCGCATCGCCGATGAAGTCAGCGGCCTGTTCCCGGAGGCACGGATCGCCATCGCTACGTCCGACACACTCAACAGCCCTGAGAAGATCGGCGATTTCGTCGCCCGGGCCGAAGGCGGCGCGATTGACGTGATCGTGGGCACGCAATTGGTCACCAAAGGCTATCACTTCCCCGAACTGACGCTGGTCGGCGTGATCGATGCCGACATGGGCCTGGAAGGCGGCGATCTGCGGGCGGCGGAGCGGACCTATCAGCAGGTTGCTCAGGTCGCCGGCCGCGCGGGCCGCGGGGTAAAGCCGGGCGAAGTGCTGATCCAGACCCGGCACCCCGAAGCCGCCGTCATCGCCGCGCTGGCCGCCGGGGACCGCGATGCCTTCTATGCGGCCGAAGCCGAAGCCCGGCGCGATGCTGGTGCGCCGCCGTTTGGCCGCTGGGCCGCGATTATCGTTTCGAGCGAGGACGAGGCAGAGGCCCGCGATGCCGCCCGCAAGATCGGTGGAGTCCGGCCTGACCTGCCCGACGTGATGGTACTGGGCCCCGCCCCGGCCCCGCTGTCATTGCTGCGCGGGCGTTATCGTTATCGCTTGCTGATCAATGCGCGCCGCTCGGCCCATTTGCAGGACATCATCCGCCAATGGCTGGGTGCGCTCGACTTTCCGCAGGGCGTGCGCGTGGCGGTCGATATCGATCCTTACTCTTTCGTATGACGGTACTGGTTCCCATTCTTGGCGATCAGCTCTCGCACGGGCTGGCCAGCCTGCAAGGCTGCGATCCGGACGAGACCGTGGTGCTGATGATGGAGGTGGCCGACGAAGCCACCCATGTCCGCCACCATCAGGCCAAGATCGCGCTGATTTTTTCGGCCATGCGGCACTTCGCGGCAGAACTGCGCGCGGCCGGCTGGCAGGTCGATTACATCGCGCTTGGCAATCCCGACAATGCCGGCAGCTTCACCGGCGAAGTGATCCGGGCCGCCCAGCGCCTGGCACCGCGCCTGATCCGCGTGACCGAGCCCGGTGACTGGCGGGTCGAGCAGGCCATGCTCGATTGGCAGACCTTCACCGGCGTGGAAGTGCAAATCCTCCCCGACAGCCGCTTCCTCTGCTCCCGCGATGAATTCGCCGGCTGGGCCGCGGGCCGCAAGGAATTGCGGATGGAGTTTTTCTACCGCGAGATGCGGCGGCGCACCGGCCTGCTTATGGATGGCAAAGACCCGGTGGGCGGCAAGTGGAACTATGATGCGGAAAACCGCTCTGGCCCGCCACCGGGATTGAGCGGACCAGCCCTGCCCCGCTTTGCCCCCGATGCGATGACGGCAGAGGTAATCGAGCTGGTCGGGACGAGCTTCGCCGCGCACTTTGGCTCGCTCGATCGGTTCAACTGGCCCGTCACCGCCGCCGAAGCCGAACGTGCCGCTGCTGCTTTCCTGAAGGATCGGCTGCCGACCTTCGGCCAGTGGCAGGATGCTATGGTGCGTGGGCAGGACTTCCTGTTCCACGCGGTGCTTTCTCCGGCGATTAACCTTGGCCTGCTCGATCCACTCGACCTGAGCCGCCGGGCCGAGGCGGAATACCATGCCGGCCGAGCACCGCTGGCGGCGGTTGAAGGCTTCATCCGCCAGCTGATCGGCTGGCGCGAATATATCCGCGGAGTCTATTGGCTGGAGATGCCGGGCCTGGCCGACGCCAACTTCCTGGAAGCTACCCGCCCGCTGCCGGACTTCTACTGGACCGGTAAGACCGACATGGTCTGTCTGTCCGATTGTGTCCGCACTACCCGCGACAATGCCTATGCCCACCATATTCAGCGGCTGATGGTGCTCGGGAATTTTGCCTTGCTCGCCGGGATCAACCCGCAGCAGGTCGCTGACTGGTTCCTGGTGGTTTATGCCGATGCTTTCGATTGGGTTGAGCTGCCCAATGTCGCCGGCATGGCCTTGTTCGCTGACGGCGGGCGCCTCGCCTCCAAGCCCTATGCCGCCAGCGGGGCCTATATCGACCGGATGAGCAATTACTGCGGGACCTGCCGTTATAAGGTGAAGCTTAAGACCGGGCCGGACGCCTGCCCGTTCAACTCGCTCTATTGGCACTTCCTTGATCGCAATCAGGACAAGCTGGGCCGCAACATACGGCTGGCCAATCCCTATGCCACCTGGCGGCGGATGAGCGAAGACAAGCGCGCGGAATACCTTGCCAGTGCAGAGGCTTTCCTTCAGCAATTGCCAAGCGCTGACGCCGGCTGGGCTCGGCCAGACCAAGAGGAGTGTTCCCCATGCTGACCGTCCACCACCTGCGTATCTCGCAATCCGAACGGATCGTCTGGCTATGCGAGGAACTGGGGGTCGAATACGATCTCAAGCTCTATACCCGGCGTGAAGACAACCGGCTGGCACCTGACGAATACAAGGCACTGCACCCGATGGGGATCGCGCCAGTGATTACAGATGGTGACCTGGTGCTGGGCGAAAGCGGAGCGATCTGCGAATATATCGACCGCAAGTATGGCGGCGGCCAGCTGTCACCGGGGATCGACGATCCGGACTTTGCCGATCACCTGTTCTGGTTCCACTTTTCCAACGCTACCTTCATGACCAATGGCATGATGGGGCTCGTCGCGCAGTCGCTCGGCGCTGGGGAAGCCCCGCCCTTCGTTGCCGACCGGGTGGCCAAGGCCTGGGCGATGGTCGAAGCCCGACTGGGCGAGGCAGAGTTCTTCGGCGGTCGTAACCTGACGATGGCGGATATCATGATGGGCTTCGGCCTCACCACCTCGCGCGCCTTTGGTGGCGTTTCGCTGGCTGCATTCCCCAACATCGCCGCCTATCTGCAGCGCATCGGCCAGCGCCCGGCTTACCAGCGGGCCATGGCCAAGGCCGAACCCGGCATGCCGCCGATGCTTACCTGATCTGGCGCCATGGGGCGGGAACCAGCTTGCCGCCCCGGATCGCCAGCAGCAGCAGGACCAACCCGGCCAACGTAGCGACCATCATCGCCACGACGCTGGCTTCCAGTCCGAAATCGCCACCGGTTAGCCAGTCCGGTCCAAGCCGCCGTGTGATCAGCAGCCCCAGCGGAGCCTCTCCGCCTGAGACCGGCACGGAAAAGACCCAGCCTTGGGTAAAGTTCCAGGCGGCGTGGATGCCGATGGCCAGCCACAACCGCCGGGTCAGCATGTAAGCCGCGCCCAGCAGGATTCCGGCTTCGACCGCGATGGCTACGCTTGAGAACCAGGTCGCGCCGGGGTTCATGATGTGCAGTGCGCCGAACAGCGCCGAGGATAGCCCCAGGGCGAGCCACGACCCCAGCCAGGCTTCGAGCTGGCGGAAGACAATCCCGCGGAATAAAATCTCTTCGAACACCCCGCTGAAGACGGCGAGCGACAGCATTGACCAGATGGCGCCAGCGCCACGCAAACCGATGATCTCTAACCCGCCCAACGCAGCAACAATGCCCGTCATCACCGAGAATAATAGTGTGCCGCCGATCAGGCCCAGTGACAGCTCGCGCCCAGCACCGGCAAATTCCAGTTCGCGGTCCGGCGCGCACTCGATCCAGCGCTTGTACGCCTTGTAGGTCGCAATGAAGAATGCCGCCAACAGCACTGCCGCCAACAACCGAAGCGGGGTGTTACGCGCCACATCGAATGTATCGAACAGCTTGTTGAGCACAATCGAACCGACTGCCCCAACCGCAATGAACATGGCGAAGCCGATCAACAACAGGCTGACGGGATGGGACACAACCCGGCGGAGGCGCGATGGTTGCGGAGCGGCAAGTTCTGTCATCGGGTCCCTCAAGTGTATTATTCCATCAATACACTACAGCAAGTCCTCGTCAATCGCGCCCTCTTTCGCCAGCAGCTTGCGCTTGATCTCCAAGCCATAGGCATAGCCGCCCAATCCACCGCCGGTCGCGATCACACGGTGGCAGGGGATCAGAACCGCGACATTGTTGGCACCATTGGCGCTGCCCGCCGCGCGCACCGCTTTGGGCCGGCCGACGGCCGCCGCGAGTTGCGCATAGGTCCGCGTTTCGCCATGCGGAATACGGCGCAATTCCTGCCAGATCGCTTCCTGAAACGCGGTGCCTTTGACATCGAGCGGGATATGCGAAAAATCACCGGGTCGCTCGACTGCGGCCACCACCTGTTCAAGCAATGCCGCAAATTCCGCCCCGCCCTCGATCAGTTCAGCCTGCGGGAAACGGCTTGTCAGCTCGGCTGCCGCTTCATTGAAGGACAAGCGGCAGATGCCCTTGTCCGTAGCCGCGACCAGCATGGCGCCCAGCGAGGTTGGAACGATCGCCCAGCGGATGGTGACGCCCCGACCACCATTGGCCCAGGCCGAAGGTGCCATGCCCAATCTCCCCTGATTGCGCTCATAGAAGCGGCTGGGGGCGGAATAGCCCGCCGCATAAATCGCTTCGGTCACCTTGCCCTGTTCAGTCAAGGCTTCGGCGGCGCGCTCGTGCATCAGGGCGCGGGCATAGGCGGCGGGCGAAAGACCGGTGTGGCGGGTAAAGATCCGCTGAAAATGGGTTGCAGAATAACCTGTCTCCGCCGCCAGTGCCGTCAATGCCAGGGGCTGCTCGGCTGCTTTGATGGCCGCGATGGCCGCCAGCACGGCGCGTTCGTCGCGCGAGACGTCATCGGGCAAGCAGCGCTTGCACGGGCGCAGGCCAGCTGTGCGCGCTGCTGCGCCGTCAGCAAAGAAACGCACGTTCTCTCGCAAAGGGTGCCGGGCGGCGCAGCTCGGCCGGCAATATATCCCGGTCGTGAGCACGCCGGTGACAAAGCGCCCATCAAAGGCCCGGTCGCGGGCCAAGACGGCGGTCCAGGCATCATCAGCGTCAAACATCGTGGCAGTCATGGCACAGCTCCTTGCTGAAGCAAGCCCTGCCCCAACCCAGCCCGCCGCGCGTCCCGGACCTTGCGTTCAAACCAACTTCAGCCGCCCAGTGCCCGGAACAGCATCAGGGTCCGCTCTTTGGCGAGTTCGGCGCTTTCAGGATGGTAATCCTTGCGGCGGTCCGAGTTGAAGCCATGCCCTGCTTCATAGACAAAGTGCTGCGCAGTCGGATGCTGCTTGGCGATCAGCGCATCAACCGGCTTAAAATCGACCAGCTTATCGAATCGGGCAAAGTGCGTGATCGCCGCGCATTGCGGTGCCTCATCGGCAAAGCGGGTGGCGATATAGCCACCGTAATAGCAGCTGGCCCCATCCAGGTTGGGGCTGATCTGCGCCATCCGCCAGGCGACCGATCCGCCAAAGCAATAGCCAACAATAAAGACGGGGCGCCCGCGCTCAGCCAGCCAGTCGATGCACACCTGGGTATCCTTCAGGCCCTGCTCCCAGTCATGCTCCTCGCGCGCGATCTTTATGGCGCGTTCCCAATCGCTGCCGGAATAGTCCAGCGCACAGCCGGGTTCCTGCCGGTCGAACAGCCCAGGGCTGAGCACTTCATAGCCATCGGCGGCATATTCATCGCACAGTTCGCGGATATGATCGGTTACGCCGAAAATTTCCTGGACCAGCACCAGCCCGCCCCGGCGATCCCCATCGGGCATGGCATGATAGACCGGCATCGCATGGCCATCGGCCATAGTAAGAGTGATCGTTTCGCCCATCTATCCACATTCCCTGATTGCCTGGCTGCGCAGAGCTCACCCGTAAAGTCCTAGCCCCACCTTGCATCGCAATACAATCGTCGCTATGCGCGCCCCCGTCCGAGGGGCAGATTTGCGGACATCGTTCGCATGCCGCCCCACCAATGCACCCGATGCAAGGAACTTGAACGCGTGGAGAATTCCGGCGGCATTACGGCCAGCTTGCAGGGGCGATACGCCTCTGCGCTTTTTGAGCTGGCTAGCGAATCCAAGGCTGTGACCGCTGTTGAGGGTGACCTCGACAAGCTGGGTCAGGCGATTCTCGGCAACGCCGATCTGGCTGCGTTGATTCGCAACCCCCAGATCGGTCGTGAGGCTGGTGCTGCCGCGATGGCGGGAGTCGGCAAGGTGCTCGGGCTGCACAAGCTGACCCTGAATTTTATCGGCGTGCTGGCGGGCAACCGCCGCCTCGCCGCGCTGCCTGATGTGGTTCGCGCCTTCAGCACGATCGCTACTGCCGCCCGCGGCGAAGTGACTGCCGAAGTAACCAGCGCCCACCCGCTCAGCGATGCCCAGCTCAAGGCGCTCGCCGCCAAGCTGAAGGCGCGCGAAGGCAAGGACGTTAAGATCAAAGCGAATGTCGACCCCGAAGTACTCGGGGGCCTGGTGGTCCGGATCGGTTCCACCCAGATCGACAGTTCGATCCGCACCCGTTTGAACACACTCGCGCAGGCGATGAAGGGCTAACAGCCCGTACGCCAACATAGAGTCGATGAAAGGCTGAACATGGATATCCGCGCCGCTGAAATCTCGAAGGTCATCAAGGACCAGATCGCCAGCT
>CAZNFV010000099.1:0-8408 GCA_964572445.1 uncultured Novosphingobium sp.
CGGCGGACTATGGCCATTACGGCCCGTTCTTCATCCGCATGGCCTGGCACGCCGCCGGCACCTATCGCACGGGTGATGGGCGCGGCGGTGCCAACAGCGGCCAGCAGCGCTTTGCCCCGCTCAATTCCTGGCCTGACAATGGCAACCTCGACAAGGCGCGCCGGCTGCTGTGGCCGATCAAGCAGAAGTACGGTAAGCACATTTCCTGGGCTGACCTGTTTATCCTGGCTGGCAATGTCGCGATTGAATCGATGGGCGGGCCAGTGTTCGGCTTTGGCGGTGGCCGGGCGGACGTGTTCGAGCCAGAGAAGGACATCTACTGGGGCAGCGAAGACAAGTGGGTCAACGAAGGCGTCCAGACCCGCATTGACCTTGAGCGGGGGCTTGAAGACCTCGACGGGCCGCTGGCGGCGATCCAGATGGGCCTGATCTACGTCAATCCGGAAGGTCCGGGTGGCAATCCTGATCCGCTGCAGTCCGCGCGCGATATTAAGGCCACGTTCGAGCGCATGGCGATGAACCATGAAGAGACCGTCGCGCTCACCGCTGGCGGCCACACCTTTGGCAAGGCCCACGGCAACGGCGATCCGTCGCTGCTGGGTGCGGCACCCGCCGGTGGCGACATTGCCTCGCTCGGCTTTGGCTGGGTCAGCAGTCATGAAAGCGGTGGGATCGGTGAGCATACCGTGACCAGCGGCATTGAAGGTTCGTGGGTCAACACCCCCACCGAATGGACGGCCAACTACTTCCGCCTGCTGCTCGACTATGACTATGAACTGGTCAAATCGCCCGCTGGTGCGCAGCAGTGGCAACCGATCAATCAGAAGCCCGAAGACATGGCCCCGGCCGCGTGGGATTCCAGCATCAAGGTTCCGACCATGATGACCACGGCGGACATGGCGCTGAAGATGGACCCCGAATTCCGCGTGATCTCGGAAAAGTTCCGGAACGATCACGAGGCGTTCAAGGATGCCTTCGCCCGCGCCTGGTTCAAGCTGTGCCACCGCGATATGGGCCCCAAGGCCCGCTACCTTGGCCCGGAGGTGCCCACGGAAGACCTGATCTGGCAGGATCCAGTCCCGGCGGGCTCAACGCCCAGCGAAGCCGATGTCACGGCAATGAAGGCGAAGATCGTCGGCAGCGGCCTCAGCGTCAGCCAGCTGGTCAAGACCGCCTGGGCTTCGGCCAGCACCTATCGCAAGTCAGATCACCGCGGCGGTGCCAACGGTGCGCGCATTCGCCTTGCCCCGCAGCGGGAATGGGACGTCAACGAACCAGCCGCGCTGGCCAAGGTCCTTACGAAGTTTGAGGAACTGCGCACAGGCACGGGCTTTTCCATGGCTGATACCATCGTGCTGGGCGGAGTTGTCGGGCTTGAACAAGCAATCACGGCAGCGGGCTTCAACGCGGCTGTGCCGTTCACCGGTGGGCGCGGGGATGCCGGCGAAGAGCACACCGACGCCGAAAGCTTTGCCGTGCTGGAACCGCAGGCCGATGCCTTCCGCAACTACCTGCCCAAGAAGCTGCGCGTGAAGACCGAGGAAATGATGCTCGATCGCGCGGCACTGCTCGGCCTGTCGGTGCCGGAAATGACTGTCCTGATCGGCGGGCTCCGCGTGCTGGGTGCCAACCACGGGCAGCGCGGCCATGGCAGTTTCACACATCGCTCGGGCCAGCTGACGACGGACTTCTTCGTCAACCTGCTCGATATGACCAGCGCCTGGAAGGCCGTGGAAGGCAGCAACGAAGAAGAATTCGTTGCAACCGACCGCAGCCATGGCGGAGAAACCTGGCGGGCGACCCGCGCCGATCTGGTGTTCGGTTCCAATTCGGAATTGCGCGCCGTGGCTGAGGTCTATGCCGAGCGCGGCAACGAAGAAAAGTTCGTCCGCGATTTTGTGAAGGCCTGGACCAAGGTGATGAATGCCGACCGGTTTGACCTGAACAAGGGCATCGACGTTTAAGCAGCTCGGCCGAACAACACGTGCCCCGTCTCCGGTTTCAACCGGGGGCGGGGCCTGTTGCATTAAAGCAAGGTTCAGGCGGAGGACGGCAGCGCAGCTTGTCGTCCAGCCTTTGCTGGCCTAGGCGCGGCAGAACTCGTTTACTGAAGAGCCGCTTTGCCCAATCCGCTTGCACCATTGCTGGAACGCCTGCGAGATCGGGAGCGCGGCACTGCGTTGATCCTGGCGCTGGTGGTCGAGGCGCTGCTGATCCTGGCCGTGCTGTCGATCGGGCTGTACAATCCGCCGAAGCCGCCCGGCACGCCTTCGCTGGTCAGCGTAAACGTTGCGGCACCCACTGCGCCCAAGCCAGAGCAGGACCAGCAGGAACTGGCCCAGGCCAAGGCCCCGCAAGAAACACTGCAGGAACAGCCGCCCCAGCCCGTGCCGAGCGCTGCTCCGGTCCAGTCCGCGCCGCCGATCATCCAGATTTCGCGCAGCCAGATGGCCGATTTCGATATTGCCCGGCTGCCACGACAGCCAGCCCCCCCTAACGCAGCGCCCAAAGGAGTCTACGGCCCAGTGGATTATGGCGTTCCGGGTGACAGCAAGCGGGTCGGCTCTGCACCGAATGGCGAACCCATGTACGCCGCCGCCTGGTACCGTGAGCCTTACGACAGCGAGCTTAGCGGTTACCTTAGCACCGCCAGCGGACCTGGCTGGGCCCTGATCGCTTGCCGGACCGCCACGGATTACCGGGTCGAAGGTTGCGTTGGCTTGTCGGAATATCCGCAAGGCTCGCAGATCCAGCGCGCGGTGCTCGCCGCCGCCTGGCAGTTCAAGGTGCGCCCGCCGAGGGTGGGCGGGGTGGCGAAAATCGGTGAGTGGGTCCGGATCCGGATCGAGTACGGGCTTAAGCCGGCTCGTCCTTAGCGTCCATGTCATAGGCTGTGTGCAGCACGCGCACCGCCAGTTCGGTCTCGTCCTCGTCGATCAGGACCGAAACCTTGATCTCCGAAGTTGAAATCGCCTGGATGTTGATCCCACGGTCAGCCAGCGCACGGAACATGGTGGCGGCCACGCCGGCATGGCTCTTCATGCCAACGCCAACGACGCTGATTTTGGCAACCTTGCCGTCGCTGATGATGCGGTTGAAGCCAATAGCTTCCTTCTGCGCCTCCAGCAGGGTCTGCGCGCGCAGCAGGTCGGCGCCGGGCACAGTGAAGGTCACGTCGGTCTCACCCTTGTCGCGACCGACGTTCTGGATGATCATATCGACGTTGATATTGGCAGCAGCGAGCGGGCCGAAGATCGTGGCCACGGCACCCGGACGGTCTGGCACGCGGGTCAGGATGACCTTGGCTTCGTTCTTGTCGGCGGCAATGCCGGTGATCAGCTGGCGTTCCATATCGATGCCCTCAAGTTCTTCGTCGGACACAATCATCGTGCCGGGGATTTCATCTGCCGGGGTGGCGTCATCGTCGATAAAGCTCGACAGCACCTGAACGCGGACCTTCTCTTTCATGGCGAGGCTGACCGAACGGGTCTGCAGCACCTTGGAGCCGACCGAGGCAAGCTCGAGCATTTCTTCATAGGTCACGTACTTCAGCTTGCGCGCCTTGGCGACGATCCGCGGGTCAGTGGTGTAGACCCCGTCAACGTCGGTATAGATATCGCAGCGATCCGCGCCGATCGCTGCGGCCACGGCAACGGCTGAGGTGTCTGAACCGCCCCGGCCCAGTGTGGTGATGCGATTGTCGTCGGTTACGCCCTGGAAGCCAGGGATCACGGCGATCTCACCAGCGGCCATCGAAGCGAGCAGGGCCTTGCTGTCAATCTCGCCAATGCGGGCCTTGGCATGGGCATCGTCGGTGTGGATTGGCAATTGCCAGCCCAACCACGAGCGTGCCTGGCAGCCCAGCGCCTGCAGGGTTAGCGCCAGCAAGCCGGCCGTGACCTGCTCGCCCGAAGCGACGACCACGTCATATTCGGCGGGATCGTAAAGCGGGTTTGCCTCGCGGCAGAAGCCAACCAGCCGGTCAGTTTCGCCCGCCATGGCCGAGACGACCACGGCGACTTCGTGTCCGGCGGCCTGCTGGCGGCGGACGATGTTGGCTACCCGGCGGATCCGTTCCGATCCGGCCATTGAGGTGCCACCGAATTTCATCACGATGCGGCCCACTGCGATCGCACCTTTCCGCAATAATGTTGCCCGCGAGACCCCTCGCCCCGCAGCGCGCGTCCTGTTAGGGAGGGCGCATGAGCAATGCAACCTCAACAGCGACGATCAGGCCCGAGGAAGCCGCCCATTTCGGCCGTTTGGCGGCGGAATGGTGGGATCCAAAAGGTTCATCGGCCATGCTGCACAAGCTCAATCCGGTACGATTGGGCTTTTTGCGCGCGGCGATTGATGCCCACTGGCAGGGCGATTCGCGCAGCGTTCGGCCACTTTTGGGTAAGCGTGCCCTGGATGTCGGGTGCGGTGCCGGGCTGCTGTGTGAGCCCTTGGCTCGGCTCGGTGCCGAGGTAACCGGGGTTGATGCCGCCCAAGAAAACGTTGCGGCGGCCAGCGCCCATGCCGCTGGTGGCGGCCTGTCGATCAACTATCGCTGCGGCGACGTCGCAGCGCTGGGCCTCGGCGGGTTCGATCTGGTCACTTCGATGGAAGTGATCGAACATGTGGCGGACAAAGCGGCCTTCCTCGCCGCGCTGAAGGCATCATTGGCGCCGGGGGGGCTGATGGTGCTTTCCACCCCTAACCGCACGGCGCAGTCAAAACTGCTGATGATCGAGGCGGCGGAGCGGATCGGCCTGGTCCCGCGCGGCACGCACCATTGGGATGACTTCGTGACGCCGGACGAATTGCGCAAACTGTTGAGCGCGGTCGGCCTGGTCATGGGTGAGCCGCAGGGAATTGCCTGGAGCCCAACCAAGGGGCTCCACCTCTCAACCGACCTGGCGCTGAACTACATTGCCTGCGTGACCGGCGGCTCCTGAGCCGGCTCGGCCGGCGGTGCGCCCTGCGGCGCGGCTGGCTGTTCAACTTCTGGTTTAACTGGCGCTGCGGCGGGCGGTGGAACAGCCTGTCCCACCCGCACCAGCGGGCCGTCGGCCAGGCAAGACGGCAGGCGGCTTTCAAGGTCAAACGGACGGCCGTGCAGCGCGGCTATCTCCGCCTCGCGCACGGAAAGGTAATAGTCCCGCTCGGCCGCATAGGGGTTGGAGCATTCGCTGCGTAACCGGCGCAGGAAGCCGTCAATCTCAACCCGGTCATCCAGCGAACGGGCCACACCCGTGCCCGTGGCATAGAGCGGTGAACTGAATGGCCGGCCAATCGCGGAGGGGACCAGCGACAAATCAAGCAGGCGACCAACCAGATCGCGGGTCGATGTCGCGCCGATCAGCGGCAGGTACATGTAAGGACCGGCGCCGATCCCGTAATAGCCCAGCGTGTTGGCAAAACCGTTGCGTTCCTGGCGCAGATGGAACGGCTTCCTGGCAGCGAAGTCGAACAGGCCAGCCACACCAAGTGTCGAATTGATGCCCAAGCGGCCCACGGCTCTGAGCGCCCGGCCAACTTTGAACTGCAGCAGCGAGTTCACGAAGTTGATCGGCTCGGCCAGGTTGTTGAGCACATTGTGCACGCCCTGCCGCAATGGCTTGGGCGTCGCCTTGACGTACCCGTCGGTAATTGGCGCAATTACGGCCTTGTCGACTGCCTGGACCGCTTCAAAACTGACCGCGTTGATTGCCGCAGCTGGATCGCCGGGCGGTGTTTCATCGGCCGTGACCACGATCTCGTCAGAGCTGGCCGGGGCCGGAGTGTCAGGCTTAGCAGCCGGCTTGGCAACAGGCTCAGCGGCGGGTGCTTCGGCGGGTTGCTCAGGCGGTATCGCGCAGCCAGGGCTCGCCACTGTCGCCGGCGGGCTGGCCGGTGGATCCATGGCGGCAGGAGCAAGCGCCAGGGCAGCGGCCAATACGATCTGCAAGATAACGCGTCACTTTCCGGTTTGGTTCGGTCTACCGTAGCCGACCTACATTTACCATGGCCCTAATGTCCATCGTGCAAGCGACCGTAGCAGAGCAGGGCAATCAGCGCAGCAACCTTTCGGGAACGCCGGGTTTTGCCAAATCCGATCGTTCCCGAAGGTCAAGCCTGTGAAGCTGGGGCATAAATGCCGGGAACACCCGGCGCCGGTCAGTCGTTCTTCGCTTCCTTGACCGATTCATTGTGCGCTTTGGCCTCTACCTCGGCGCGTTCCTGTTCAACGTTTTTGGCGGCGTTGTTTGCGGCCTTGGCGGCCTTGTCGCCCAATTCATCGGTTGCTGCGGCAGCCTTGTCGACCCCGGTGGCAATGTCATTGGCCGCCGAGTCAGCCGTGTTCTCTGCGGCTTTCTGGGTCCGGTCAGAACACGCGGCCAAGCCCAAAGCAGCGGCAGTAGCAGCAGAAATCAGGGCAATCTTGCGCATGGCAGGTCCTCTGTTGTGTGCCCGAAGGCGAAACCCGGGAGCCTGTTTTCCTTACCTCCAGGCTAGCTGCCGGTGAGGGACGACCAGCTTCCCGGACCCGCTTCAAGCCGCCCGCCTCGCAAAATGTTCCCAACGGTGCGGGCGCGCTCATTCCACGATCCGCCCACCGGCAGCCAGCGGACCCCGGTGCGAACAAGCATGTCCTGCGCGAGATCGGCAAACTGGCTTCGTGCGGGGCCGGTCCCGAAGAAGCGCGTGCCATCGGCGATCCATGGAACGTCTGCGGCGAAGCGCAGGTAGAGATCGGCGCGAGGATAGGCCAACAGCGCTTCGGGCACTTCACCGAACAGCATTTGGGCCCAGGCGGCGGTCATCAGCTGATCGGTATCGAGGATTAGCAGCGGCGGCTGCTTGGCCAAGGCCGCGCGGGTGGCCGCTGCCTGTCCTTCGGCAATGGCCAGCAGATCGGCCATGGTCAGATCGGTGCCGCGCTCCTCGCAGTAGGCGCGGCCATATTCGGGCACCCAGGGCAGGCCCAGCTCACGCGAAAGCTGTTCGGCCAGTACCGATTTTCCGGTGCTCTCAGCCCCATGGAAGCAGACAGTCAGCGTCATGCCAGGGCGAGCTTGTGCTGCCGGCGGTGGACCGCGATCCATTCCCTCAGGCCAAACAGGCTCATCACCAGCATGCCGGCGTAAAGGCCGGCTGTCGGGTAAAGCCCCCGGTTGATATAGAGCGAGACCGCGGCGACATCGATGAGGATCCACAGGATCCAGTTCTCAATCCGGCGATAGCCGAGCAGGATCTGCGCCGCGACGCTGGCGCCGGCAATGGCGCTGTCGGCAAAGGGCATCGCGGCGTTGGTATAGCGATGCATCAGCCAGCCGAGGTTGAGGCTGAGGGCAAAAGTTGCGATCAGCCAGACGATCCGGCTGCGCCAATCAAGCCAGCGCACTTCGATCCGAGCTTCATTCCCGTCTGCCAATGAGCGGTGCCAGACAATCCAGCCCCAGACATTGGCGAGGATGAAGAAGACCTGCAGCCCGCTCTCCGCATAGAGCCGGCTTTCAAAGAAGATGAGGACGTAGAGCGCGACCGAGGCAATCGCGAACGCGAAGTTCCAGCGCGAACGGAGGATCAGCAGGGCGATGTTGATCACCCCCAGCCCCGCCGCCAGCCACTCCAGCGTTTTCAACGTCTCGGCCGAGAAAATCATCCCAGCGTCGCCGCCCAGTCGGCTTCCTTGAAGCCGACCAGGATGCCGCCAGCATGCTCAACAATCGGGCGCTTGATGCAGCTAGGATTGGCCGCCATCACCGCCGCAGCCTTGGCCGCATCCAGATCGGCCTTATCAGCCTCGGGCAGCTTCTTGAACGTCGTGCCGGCGCGGTTAAGCACCTTGTCCCAGCCCGCCAGTTCGCACCAGACGGCAAGTTTCGCGGCATCGGTGCCGGCCTTCTTGTAATCATGGAAGGTGTAAGCCAGCCCCTGCGCGTCCAACCAGGTCCGCGCCTTCTTGACCGTATCGCAATTGGGAATGCCGTAAAGGATCAGGCTCACTCGGTTGGCCTTTCGAAGTGATGGGTGCGGGGATTGTCCGCGGTGTAAAGCGTGTAGCTCTCGTAATAGGCATCGCGTCCCCGGCCCTGGACCACCGCGTGATCGGGCTGGCGGCCCCACCCTTGGGCGGCCTCGGCGCTGGCCCATTCGGACAGGGCAATCACTTCGCCGTCTGCGGCGGTGTAGCTCTTGAACGACACGAAGCCGGGCTGGGCCCGCGCCAGCTCCTCCATGTGCGCGGCATCGGCGGCATAGGCCGCCGCATCCATCTCAGCGCGCTTGCGGTTTCGGAACACGACCAGGAACATGCGCGCTTCCTAGGGCGGCGGGGCCATGCTCGCTAGTGGACTTTTCGCTGCATTGCCGCCAAAGCCGCAATATTATGTCGTTCAATAGCTTCTGCCGCCTGTTCCGTTTCACCACCTGGGGCGAAA
>CAZNFV010000100.1:0-8390 GCA_964572445.1 uncultured Novosphingobium sp.
AATCGGTCACGCCGCGATGGTACAGCCAGTGATAGACCTGCTTGGCGCGCAGCTTTGCAGCCTTGGCATCAAGGCCCGCCGCTTCGAACAGTTCGCTGATCCGCTGTTTCGGCAGCCCGATCAAGTCGAAGCGACCGTCGTCGCGCGGGGTGATGTCGCGCGCGACGGGAACGGGATCGATGAGGCCGGGAATCTGCATAGCGCGCGATATAGGGAGCCGGGGCCAATTCGCAAAGCCGCGCGTGAAACCTTACCCTGCCGTGCCGCAGGCTCAATCTGTCCCGCTTGACGAAACCTTTGTGCAGACGGTGCCTTTCCCCGGTTGCCCCGCACTTAAAGGGCAAATCAGGTTGGAGATTGCACATGAAAAAGATCCTCGCAGCACTTGCTGTCGGCACGGCGTTGTCGGCAACCCCTGCTTTTGCGCAGGATGCGCAGGCCACCTTCACCGGTCCGAGAATCGAAGCCACGGTCGGTTGGGACAAGAGCCGTTCCGGCAGTTCGGTAGATAATGACACCACTCGCGACCTTGATCAGTCGATCGATGGTTTGGTCTATGGCGGCGGGGTCGGGTTCGACGCTGCGCTGGGCGAGACCTTCGTCGTCGGCGCCGAGGCCGAACTGACCGACAGCACCGCCAAAGCCGATAATGCTGGTGTTCCGAACACCTTCAATCTCGGCCGGGTCGAGGCGGGCCGTGACATCTACGTCGGTGCGCGGGCAGGCCTGATCGTGGGCGAAAAGCTGCTGGTCTACGCCAAGGGCGGCTATACCAATGCCCGCTTCAATCTGGTCGGGACCGATGGCACCGTGGACCTTGACCAGCGACTGGATACGGATGGCTGGCGCGTCGGCGCTGGGGCCGAAATGGCAATTGGCGAAAACGCCTTTGCCAAGGTCGAGTATCGCTATTCGAAGTACAATGAGGCCGAATTCGATTTCAACGGTGAAACCCCGGATTCAAGCCGGTTCCGCATTGATACCGATCGGCATCAGGTCGTCGCGAGCGTCGGCTTCCGGTTCTAAGGCGAGCTAACGCAGGCGGGCGCAGCCGACCGCGGTGGCATCCATCGCGGTCGCTGCCCCGTCTAGTGACCAGGTATTGCTAAATCCGCGCCCATCAGCTGCGCGGGCGTTGACGATCATCTCTCCGGCGGAGCGCATGGCTGCGACAATGGCGGCATCCATTCGCTTGTCCGCCGCCCAGGCATCGCCCCCGCCGCCAACCAGCCGATAGCGCTGGCCGCCCAGAAACAGTGTGATCGGCGCCCCGGGCAACAACTTGCGCGACAGGCGGAAATGAACCTGCCCGCGGACCTGCTGCCGCGGCCAGGTGCCGATTGCCGCATAGGGCTGGTAATCGCGCTTGAGTGACGATGGGGCAGCCATGGCGATCGCATAGCAGCGCGGACCGCCGGGCGCCCTGGCATCGCTGAACGCGCCCCACTGACCGAACAGGCCCAGGCTGTCGCGGGCCAAGGCGGGACTGGCAAGCAGGGCCAGCGGCAGCAGCATCCGGCACAACATCAGGCTTATTCTTCGCCCATCAGATCAAGGTAGGACACCACGTCATTATCGGTGGCGATGAACAGCCCGTCCTGCACCTCGGCCGGCTGCTGCGCGGCAAGCTCCAGCGCTTGGGCCAGTGGGCCGTAGAGCAGCGTATTGGCTGCTCCGCCCTCGCTGGCGGAATCGAGGTGATAGAGCCGCACCGTCGCGCCGTCATAGGTGGTGCGCATCAGGGCTTGTCCCGCCGGTGCGCATCAAGCTCGCGCGCGGCGCGCACGGTCTCGGCCTCTTGCCGCTGCCGCTGGGTTCCGCTCTGACCATGCAGTGCGCGTTTCTCTGCCGCTTGCTGCTCCGCCCCGGTGCGGGCACGGGCCTTGCGAGCAAGGCGCAAATTAATCACTTCAGCCATGTGCCACCCATCGCAGAAACTGCGCGCCGGGGGAAGCCGTCAGCTTACCAGGAACTGGGCATTCGGTAGAAGGCAAAGCGCTTTACCTTGCCTTCGATCAGATGCTTACCCAACTTGGCACGCAAGGCATCGGCGCCTTCTGCAGTCTTGCAGACGACGTGCGTGCCCGACTGGGGCAAAGGCTCGATTGCGCTGATGAGGATATTGGCCTTCTCACAGACGGTCTTGATTTCGGCTTCGCTGAGCGCGAGGTTCATGGCCCGGCTCACGCGACGAGGCTCCAGCCCTTGGCGGCAGAAGCGCCCAATCCGCGCTGGTGGCTGGCGATAGTCCCGGCAATCGTCGCGGCCTGGCCCAGCAGATTGCGGCGTGCCGAGCTGCAATGCGCTGCGGCCGCCCGCATCAGCGCGCGCTGATGGCTGAAGTACTGGGAATTGAGATCCATGGCCGGCTCCTCGGCTTGTAAGCGGGAGCGCAACGGGTCTCTCAGCCGCGAGCGCTTACCTAGGGTCTGCTCACGATGTGCCTGATATGGGCGTGAAGCCCGCGATTTGCAAGGCTTTCAGGGCTGCGGGTAGCGGATCGAGAGGACTTCCCATTCCTTCTCGCCACCTGGCAGATGTACCTTCCGCAGATCGCCGACCGCTGCCCCGCGCAGCGCCCGTGCCAGCGGTGCTGACCAGCCAATCAAACCGGCGGTGGCATCCTGCTCGTCATCGCCGACCAAGGTCAGGATGCGCTGGTTGTCAGCTTCATCGGCGATGGTCACCGTGGCGCCGAACCAGCTGCGGTTGCGGTCTTCCTGCAGAGCCGGATCGATCACTCGGCAAAATTTCATCCGCCGCGCCAGATGGGCCAGCTCGCGGTCAATTTCACGCATCCGCTTGCGTCCGTAGAGGTAATCACCGTTCTCGCTGCGATCACCATTTCCAGCCGCCCAGCTGACAATCTCGACAATGGCCGGGCGTTCGGTCCCCAGCAGGTGATCATAGCGGGCGCGCAGCGCCGCCATCCCGGCGGGGGTGATCGGCGGGCCGTCAGGCTTCATCTGGGGTCAACCCGGTGTGCGCTTGCCGATAAAGCGGCTGAGTGGATTTGGCCCGCCCATCCGGGCCTTGTCCGGATTCATCGCCTCATAAACCACGGCATTTTCCAGCACGTGCTGAACATAGCCGCGCGTCTCGCTGAGCGGGATGCGCTCAATCCAGTCGATCCAGTCGACGCTGCCGCTGCGGGGATCGCCGTTGGCGCGCAGGAACTTGTTCACGTTGCCCGGACCAGCATTATAGGCAGCCACGGCCAGCGGATAACTGCCGCCATAATATTCCAGCATGCGGCGGAAATAGGCATCGCCCAGCGTCAGGTTGTAGGCGGCATCGGTGGTCAGTGCCTGCGGGTCATATTCCAGCCCCATCTTTGTCGCTTGTTCGCGGGCGGTGCCGGGCATCAGCTGCATCAACCCGCGCGCTCCGGCATGGCTGGTCGCGTTCATGGCGAACTGGCTTTCCTGCCGGCTGATGGCGTGGACCATGGTCCAGTTGGAACCGGCTACGACCGGGATTAGCGGGTACCCTGTCTTGTGAAACTCCCCGAACCCGTCGCTATGTGCGGCCTGAGCCAGAATCACGGCCAGATCACGCCGGCCAAGTTCGCGGGCTAGGTCGGCAACAAGGACGTGATCGGCTTCGGTCAAGGCCTGGTCGCTGATCTCGCGGAAGAACAGCACGCCGGTCTGCCAGTCGCTGGCGCGCGCCACTTCGCGCACCGCCAGTGTCAAAGGACGGGCATTGAACGCGGCGCGTTCGGCTGCGGTTGGAGCGGTGCCGGGAACTTTGTTAAAGGCCGGCAAGGGGCGGCCCAATCGCTCAAGCGCAAGCTGACCGTAAAACTGTTCGGGATAGACCCCGGCCATTTCGAAATAGCGGCTAGCTTCGGCCAACTTGCCGGCCTTGGCCATTGCTCGCCCGGCCCAATAGAAACCTTTGGTCCGTGTCTGGGGGCTGCGCGCTGCCGCGCCATAGCGGTAGAACAGCGGCGCGGCGCGGGCCGGGTCGTTCAGTTCGTAAAGCGCCTTGGTTCCACCCAGCCACATTAGCGACGTATAGTCGTCGCGGATCTGGAAAGACTGCGCGCTGACGTCTGTGCCAGCAGGAAAAGTTTCATCGATCGCGGCGGCGATGCGCACGGCGTTGGCTGCTTCGCCGCGACGGGCAACGGCCAGCAGTTCGCTGATCCAGCGCCGCGGATCGCGGGGCGGGGCCACCAGCGGCGGGCGTGTGGCCAGCACCGAAGCGGCGAGACTGATCTGGCCGGTGCTACGGAGCATCCGCACGCGGTTGTAAACGAAGCCTGCTTCGCGCAGCACGCCAGGTCCGGGATCTAGCCCTTGTGCGGCCGGATCCTGGCCATTGACCAGCCCCAGCCGCGCCAGAAAGACTGGTCGCGCGCCGGGTGAAACATAAAGCAGCTGGCGGGCGGCCTGGGCAGAGCTGTTGTTCCACAGCAGCGCATCCATCCGCGCGTCATGATCGGCCGGGGTCAGCACTTTGGCAAGGCGGGCAGAAAGTGCTGCCTCGCTAAGATCGCTCATTGGCCCGCCGCGCCAGACCGCGCGGCCCAGCTCGGTCGCTTCAGGTCGGCCCAGTTCGAACAGGGCAAGGGCCTGACGGGCGCGAGCGGCGTTGGTGATCGCGGGATAGCGAGCGAAGAACGCGGCAACTCGGGCTGCGGATGGGCTTTCCCGCTCCAGCGCCCGCTCGGCATAGCCGCGCAGCTTGGCCTCTTCGGGGAAGCCCGGATAGCTTAGCAAGAAGCTGGCATAGTCATCGAACAGGAACCGGTCAGAGCTGGACAGCATGTTCCAGCGAGTCACCGCCTGGGCCATCGGGCTGGCCGGCATCGCCGTCTGGACCGCGCGCGCACGGTCCCAGTCGGCCCCGTCCTGCGCAGAAGCCACGGAAGGAGCAATCGCCAGGCTTGCCAGCAGCAAAGCAAAAGTCGTGCGGACCATGCTGGACATTCTTGGCAAAGGCTCCTTATCAGACACTGAACAAGCTGGCCGCCAGCGCGCGGGCAACTGCTGGCCCTATGGGCCAAGAAGAAGGGTGAAGTCCATGTTCTCCGGCTCGATTCCGGCTCTCATTACCCCGTTCACCACAGGTTCGGTGGATGAAGCGGCATTCCGGCGACTGGTCGACTGGCAGATTACCGAAGGTTCCGCCGCCTTGGTCCCTTGCGGCACCACGGGAGAAGCGCCAACCCTGAGCAACGATGAACAGCACCGGCTGTTTGCGGTGACGGTGGAAGCGGCGGCGGGCCGGGTGCCGGTGATCGCCGGCTGCGGCAGCAACGATACCCAGACCGCGCTGTGGCATATGCGGGAAGCGCAGGCACTGGGGGCCGATGCGGCGCTGATGGTCGCGCCCTATTACAATCGGCCGAGCCAGGCGGGACTGCTGGCGCACTACAGCTATCTGGCCGAGCAGGTCGACCTGCCGATCGTGCTCTACAACGTTCCGGGCCGCACCGTGACCGACATCAAGCCGGAAACGGTTGCCGAACTGGCGCGCCGCTTCCCGGACCGGATCGTCGGCATCAAGGACGCCAGCGGCGACATGACCCGGCTGACCGCCCACCGGATCGCGCTGGGGCCAGACTTTATTCAGCTGTGCGGCAACGATGACATGGCGCTGCATTATAATGCGGGCGGCGGTTCGGGTTGCATCTCGGTCACGGCCAATGTTGCGCCGCGGCTCTGCGCCGATTTTCAGGCGGCCAGCCGCGCTGGTGATATGGCGAAGGCCCACGAACTTAACGAGCGGCTGTTCCCGCTGCATCAGGCGCTGTTCACTGATGCTTCGCCGGGCCCCGTCAAGTATGCCCTCAGCCGGATATTTGACTGGCTGAACGATGAAGTGCGCCTGCCACTGGTGCCCTGCAGCACCGAAGCGCGCCGCGCCGTGGATGCCGCGCTGGAGCAAGCCGGGCTGGTATAGTTGCCATCCCGACGATCCGGGGTGGAATTTAGTCAGTCGCCCGGTTTCCTTTTGTCCGATCCGGGCCTACATGGCGCGGGTAATGGCCCGTCCGACACCAGCAGCATTCGACAAGAAGAAAGTGGTCGCCGAAAATCGGCGGGCGCGGTTCGACTATTATATCGATGACACGGTCGAAGCCGGCATCGCCCTGACCGGAACTGAGGTGAAGAGCCTGCGGTTTGGAGAGGGTTCGATTGCGGAAGCCTATGCTGAGGTCAAGAATGGCGAAGTCTGGCTGATCAATTCCAACGTGCCGGAATTCAGCCACGGCAATCGCCACAACCATGTGCCCAAGCGCCCCCGCAAGCTGCTGCTGCACGAGCGGGAGATCGCCCGTTTCACCGGCGCGGTTGAACGCAAGGGCATGACGCTGGTCCCGCTGTCGATCTACTTCAATGGTCGCGGCCGGGCCAAGGTTGAACTGGCGCTGGCCAAGGGCAAAAACGTGGCCGACAAGCGGGCAACGATCAAGGAACGTGACTGGAAGCGTGACCAGGCGCGAATTATGCGGGACTATAAATGACCGATCTGGCGTCCCGTATCGCCCGCTGGGGCCGGGCCAATATGCCCCAACGCGAAGAGCTTGAGCATAACCGCTGGGTCGGCCCTTTCGCCCGTCGGCCAGAGCTATGGCGTTTTACCCGCCGCTCGGTCCCGCGCGGTGTGGCGGTTGGCCTGTTGGTGGGCATCTTTGCGCTGATCCCCGGAATTCAGATCATCGGCGCTGCGCTGATGTGCGTTCCGTCGCGCGGTAACATTCCCCTGGCCGCGCTGATGACCTTCCTGTCGAACCCGGCGACGACACCGTTCATCATCGCCGGTTCGATCTGGCTGGGCAACAAATTGGGCTTCCACGCCGATCCCGAGACGTTCCACGCGCTCTACGCTCGCGGTGCTGGTGTGGGTGAATGGGCCAGCTGGCTGTTGTCGGATGCGGCGCCGGCCATGTTGCTGGGCCTGTTCGTGGTCTCGACGGTGACGGCCGCGATCGGCTACCTCGTAGCTGCCTTTACCTGGAACGGCTGGGTCCGCCGCAAGCGCCGCGCTGCGCAGGAACGGATTATGGCGCAGCGGCAGTTGCAGGAGCCACCGCAGCCGTGAGCGCGCCTGGGAACCGCCTTGCGTCGACAGGTGCTGAGCGGCTGATTTTGGGCGCCGCGCTAGCCGTCAGCCTGGGGCTGGTCTGGCTGGCGACCGGTGCCTTGCTGGTCCTCGCGGCGTTTGCCGGTGGATTGATTGCGCTGGGGGGGCTGGTCTGGGTCCTGCTCCGGCCCAAGGCTGCGGCAGAGCAAGTTGAATATGCCCTGCCGGACTGGTCAGTAACGATTGCAGCGATTGATCGGCCTGACTGCGCCATCGCCATCACCGACCGCGCCGGACGGCTCGTTTGCGCCAACCGCGCCTTCGAAAGCTGGTTCACCACCAATCATGCTCCGCCGCGCCTGCCAGTAGATAACGCTTCACTGGAACGCCTCGCCAAGGCTGGGCGATCTGGCTGGCGCGATGGGTCAGGCAAGGCTGACGTCATTGAGAATGAAAGCGGCCGCTGGACCGCCGAGGCGCAGCGCGCCGGGCGCGGTGATGATTACCTGGTCTGGACGATCAACCCGCTGTCCAATCCCGATCCCGTGGCGGAACTGGTCCCGCACCTGGATGGCAAGCTGGGCCGCGCTTTGGCTACCGCCGGAATGGCTGCGGCGATCGTTGATCCGGATGGCAAGATCCGCGCTGCCAGCTCTGGCTTTGCCGCCCGCGCCACCGGCGATCCCGCCGCGCTGCTGACCGGGCAGGACTTTACCGCGTTCCTCCGTCAGGACGATCGTGATCAGGTCAGCTGGGCACGCGAAGGTCGGCGCGGCAATCCGCTGACGATGTATTACCTGCCAGTGCGCGATCCCGATGCACCCGGCGCAATTGACTATGGCACCACGCCATCGCTGATGCTGCTGGTTGAGGCTGGGGCCGGTATTGGCGGCGGGGCCGTCGAAGGGACCGCCGCCGTTCCGCATCTAGAGGCCTTGCTGGGCAACTTGCCGCTGGGCCTCGCCATGGCGGATCGCGATGGTCGGCTGCTGTTTGCCAACCCGGCCTTCATGCGCGCCGCCGGCCGCGAGGGCGAGGTGCCGCCAACCTATCCGACCGATCTGGTGGTGCAGGAAGACAAGGGCGCGATTTCTGACGCGATTCGCCGCTTTGCGCAGGGCCCCCATGCCGCGGGCGATCTGGCCGTGCGGCTGCGGACTCAGCCGGAAGATCCCGTTACGTTGAGCCTGGCCGGGGTGCGCGGACTGGGTGAAGCGGCCGTGTTGCTGAGCATTTCCGATAGTACCGAAGAAGCGCGGCTGAAGCGGCAGGTGGCTCAGGCGACCAAGATGCAGGCCGTGGGCCAGTTGGCCGGCGGCGTGGCGCACGATTTCAACAATGTGCTGACCGCG
>CAZNFV010000101.1:0-8372 GCA_964572445.1 uncultured Novosphingobium sp.
CAGGGCATATTCGGTCTTGTAGACGTGGTTCATCAACCCGGCGATCGTCAGTGTCGCAGGGACGGGATAGGCCAGTGCGCCAGCCTTGGCTCCGGCGGGCAAGGCCCAGTCAACCGTCATGCCCTGACCGGCATCGCCGGGGTTCTGCCAATAGCCATGCCAGCCCGGCTTGGGCTTCATGTCGATTGCCAGCGTGACCGTGGTGCCGGGCGCTGCCGGACCCTCGACCAGCAGGCTGGCGGCGATGTTCGTCTCGCGCGCCTGCGCCGGGGCAGAGACCAGAATAAGCAGTTGCAGCAGGAAGGCGATGAGTGCCGTAAGGCGAGGCATCGAATTGTGTTCTCCAGGGCAGCGCGAAGCCTTGCGCTCGCGCCCGTGTGACGCCATCAGGGCCTTGCCGATTTCAGCGTCCAAAGCAAGGATTCACCCATGCGCCGCACCGTTCTTCGCCTGCTTGCCACTGCTGCGCTGGGGTTGTCAGCCCCGGCTTTAGCCCAAGGTCAGCCGGTGCAAGCCGTTCCGTCTGCTACCCCGGCTGAACCCGCGCGCCCGCAACTGGTGCTGGCCGTGTCGATTGACCAGCTTTCGGCCGATTTGTTTGCGCAATATCGTGAGCACTTCAGCGGCGGTTTTGCCCGGTTGCTGACCGGTGCAGTATTTGCATCGGGCTTTCAGTCACACGCTGCGACTGAGACTTGCCCCGGCCACTCAACGATCCTGACCGGCGCGCACCCGGCGCGTAACGGGATCATCGCCAACAACTGGTTCAACCCGGCGATCGCCCGGGCTGACAAGAAGATCTATTGTTCCGAAGACCTGTCTGATCCGGCCAGCACCCCCGGCAATCCGGTCGTCTCGGCCAACCTGCTCAAGGTGCCGACTCTGGGCGAACTGATGAAGGCTGCCCATCCAGCCACCCGCAACGTTGCCGTTTCGGCCAAGGACCGCGCCGTGGTGATGATGGGCGGGCACAAGATCGATGCGGGTTACTGGTGGAAGGGCAGCAGCTTCGTGACCTTCAAGGGGCGCGAACTGACCCCGGCGGCGCTGGCCGCCAATGCCGCGGCCACCTCCTTGCTGGCCAAGGGTGCTCCGGCGCTCAAGGCTCCGCTGTGGTGCGGATCGCGCGACCATGCAGTCGCGATTGGCGCTGGCACGGTTGGCACCTATCGCTTTGCCCTGCCGAAGGGCGCCAAGCCTGACGTGCTGCGGGTTTCGCCGCGGATGGACGGGGCGACGGTGGATCTTGCCGTTGGCCTGGTCGATGAGATGAAGCTGGGTCAGGGCGCAGCAACCGATGTGCTTTCCGTCAGTCTTTCGGCCAGCGATTACATCGGCCACGCCGTCGGCACCGAAGGTGTCGAGATGTGCATCCAGATGGCGGAACTCGACAATAGCCTTGGCCGCCTGTTCGCCGCGCTGGATAAGCGCAAGATCGATTACCTGGTGGTGCTGACCGCCGATCACGGCGGGCACGATGCGCCAGAACGGCTGCGCCAGCAGGCCATGCCGGGCGCGGCCCGGGCCGACAAGGCGCTGATGCCCGCCACGCTGGGCGCAGAGATCAGCCGCCGGACCGGGATCACCGTGCCGCAGGGGCCGCTGATCTATGGCGATGGTCCGTTTGGCGACATGTACGTCAACGCTGCGATTACCGGCGATGCCAAGACCCGGGTCGTGAACGAGCTGGTCAGCCTGACCCGCAGTCATCCGCAGGTCACCGCAGTGTTCACTGCAGCCGAGCTGGCGGCAACCCCGGTTCCGGCCGGCAATCCGCAGGACTGGTCGATCAAGGAGCGGCTTCGCGCTTCGTTCACGGCCGATCGTTCGGGCGATGTGCTGGTCGTGCTCAACCGCGCAGTCACACCGATCCCGGAACCGGTCGCTGGCGCCTTCGTGGCCACCCACGGCAGCGTCTGGGACTATGACCGCCGCGTGCCGATGCTGTTCTGGCGCAAGGGCATGACCGGATTTGAACAACCCAATCCGGTTGAAACCGTTGATATCGCACCGACCCTCGCCGCCGTAATCGGGCTCAAAGTGGATGACGGGGCGTTTGACGGGCGCTGCCTCGATCTCGATGCCGGCACCGGCAACAGCTGCGAGCGGACCAAGTGACTGACCGGCGCGATCTGATCATCCTGGGCGGCGGGCTGGTCGGGATGACCCTGGCCCTCGCCGCCGCGCGGGCCGGGATCACCAGCCACGTGGTCGATCGCGCCACGCCCGAACAGCTGACTGCCGAAGGTGCCGATGGCCGCGCCTCCGCGATCTCGACTGCCAGCTGGAACCTGTTCGCCAATATCGGCCTGGCTGAAACGCTGGCGCCGCTGGGCTGCCCGATCGACGCGATTGCGGTCACTGATCAGATGAAGGCCGGGCAGATTGATTTCCAGCCGGGCCCGGATGAAGGCTCGCTCGGGCGGATGTATGCCAACCGCGATATTCGCGTGGCGCTGTTTGAGGCTGCCAAAGCGGAACCGGCGATTGTCTGGCATTCCGGCGCAGAAGCCGCGGAGCGCGAACGCGGCGAACATGGTGTGCGGGTGGTGCTGGACAATGGCGAGGAAGTTACCGCCAGTCTGCTGATCGCGGCTGAGGGACGCAAGTCACCCACGCGCGATGAAGCCGGGCTGGTGACGGCCAAGTGGGACTATCACCACCGCGCGATTGTCGCCGGGCTTTATCACGAACAGTCGCACAAGAACGTAGCCTGGGAGATCTTCTACCCGGCCGGGCCTTTCGCGCTGCTGCCCTTGCTCGACGACGACGGCCGGCACCGGTCGGCGCTGGTCTGGACTGTCGCGGAAAAGGATGCCGCTGGCGTCCTCGCCATGCCCGAGGCGTTGTTCCTGGGTGAGGTTCACCGCCAGATGGGCGGGATGTTCGGTGCGCTGGAACTGGCCGCGCCGCGGATGAGCTACCCGCTCAATTTCCACCGCGCAGCGCGGATCGTTGACCACCGGCTGGCCCTGATCGGCGATGCGGCGCACGGCATTCATCCGATTGCAGGGCAAGGGCTGAACCTGGGCCTGCGCGATGTTGGCGCGCTGGTTGAGGTGCTGACCGAAGGTCTGCGGCTGGGGCTGGAGCCGGGCGATGCCCAGCTGCTGGCGCGCTATGAACGCTGGCGCAGTGTGGACAGCTTCTCGGTCGGTTTCGCCACTGACGCGATCAACCGCCTGTTCGCCATTCCGGGCCGCCTGCCCAGCGCGGTGCGGCGGCTTGGCATGGGCGCCGTGCAGCGTTCGGGCTGGCTCAAGCGCTTCTTCATGGACGAAGCGCGCGGCATGTCGGGCGATCTGCCCGCGCTGCTGCGGGCCTGAGCAGGCTATTCGGCCGGCGGGGCACCCGGGCCGGGCTGCTGCACGGCCAGACCGGCGGCATCCTTGAGCTTTTCCGGCTCAAGCAGGGCCGATGTCTCGATCAGGTCCAGCGCCTTTTGTGAGGCATCATAGCGCCGGGCCGAATTGAGCCAGTCTGCCGCGACATCGGCGCCGGGCAGACGCTCAACTTCGGTAATCGCCGCGTCGACCTGGCCGCTGCGCAGCATCAGCCGCGCGCGATCAAGCCGCAGATCGGGTTGGGCCGATGCCGCATCACCGCGGCGGATCACGAACAGGCCGGATAGCTCGCGGGTAAAGCGCTGCCAGCCGCCTTCGTTCTTTGGCGCACCCAACAAGGCAGGGGCCAGAGCATCAAGATCGCTGCCCAGCCGGTCAATCGTCACGGGGCGCTGGGCATTGGCAATCAGCGTGGCGACGGCGTTGCCCTGGGCATCGCCAAACCGCAGCTTCAGCTGGTTTTCCAGATAGCCCAGCGGCACGCCGCGCTCAATCGTGCGGCGCACGGCCAGCGCGACCAGCAGCGCTTCGGCGCGGGCCGTGTTGCCTTCGGTCGCAGCCGCCTGAAGGTCTAGCCGCGTGAGCCGCTGTTCAAGCGCGGCGATGCGCTGGTCCATCCCGCCGACCGTCGTCGCCGGAGCGATCGCCGGAGCAGGCAAGGCCCCGGCGATCGGGCTCGGCTGTGCGGGCGGCGCGGCCACTTCGGCCCGGCCAAAGCCGGTTTCGAACGGCAATCTGTCATCAAAGACCAGCCATCCGAGCAGCGCCGCGCCGCCGATGAAGGCGAGCAGCGAGGTGCCCATGACTGCACGCCACGAAATTCCCGAACCAGCGGGACGACGATTGAGGAAGTCGGTTTCAGTCATGCCAGATCGCGATGGCCTTCAGGAATTGCTCTTGCCCCACGGGTCTTGGCACATCTGGCGGGCCAAGGCCAGCAGCGCCCGGTCGTTGGCCTCAGCCGCAATCGCCACTTCGCCCCAGCCATCGCCCGCGGCCGCTGCAATTCGCGGGCCCAGCGTACAAAGCCGCAGCGGCGCCCGGCGCAGACCATTGCGGACACATTCGGCCGCAAAATGCTGTGCTGCTTCGGCGGAGTGCAATGCGATCAGCGCCGGTTCGGCCAGCAGCGCGGCGAGTTCCGGCGGCATCGGCTGGGCTTGGCTGGCATAGACCACCCGCTCGGTCATGGTCACGCCGGCTGGCAGGGCCAGCACAATCCGCTCTTCCCCTGCCAGCCGCAGCAAACGGTGGTGGGCCGGGTCAAGCTGGGTGAGCGCAGATTGCAGGCCTCCTTGCCCTTGACCCACAACGGTGAACCCCGCCGCACGCGCCGCATCGGCCGTGACATCGCCTACGGCATAGACCGGCAGGTGGCGAATCGCGGCCAGCCCTGGCCCGGCAAGACGGATCGCGTTCGCACTGCCCAGTAGCAGCGCATCGTGCGCGTCTGGCGGCGGGGCCTGCCAGGATCGCGCGGTAACGGCGAACAGCGGATAGCCGCGCGGATCGAGGCTCGCATCCCGCGCCGCGGCGACCGTTGCGGTGCAGCCAGGCTCGGGACGGATCACGATCAACGGGACCATGCGGCTTATCCTTCGAAATGCTGCCGGATAGCGGGTGAGGCCTGCTCCAGCAGTATCCGGGCCAGCTCGGCCGGGCCGGCCAGATCGCCGACCGGGAAGTGCAGCGATGCCGCCACCCGTTCGGCTCCATCCGGACTGAACAGCGCGGCATGGAGCAGCAATTCGCCAGCGCGGTGCTCGGTCAGCGCCGCAATCGGACTGTGGCAATTACCGCCAAGTGCGGCCAGCAGGGCCCGCTCGGCCAGCAGGGCGTCATGGCTCGGCTGGTGGTCGATTGCCGTGAGCAGTCCGGCTGTAGCGGCATCATCGGCGCGGCATTCGATCGCGATGCAGCCTTGGCCGGGCGCGGGCAGCCAGACCTGCGGGTCGAGCGCAGTGCCCACCTGGGTCTGGTCCAGCCGCTCAAGCCCGGCAGCAGCCAGCAGCGTGGCATCCGCTTCACCGGCTGCCAGCTTGCCCAGCCGGGTCTGGACATTCCCCCGGAACGAAACGATCTGGCAGTCGGGCCGGAAATGCAGCGCCTGCGCGGCGCGGCGCGGCGCGCTGGTGCCGATCCGTGCGCCGGGAGGCAGGGCATCAAGTCCGCTCAGACCCCGCTCATCCTGAGCTTGTCGAAGGACCAGCACATCGCGCACGTCGGCGCGGGGCAGGACCGCAGCAATAGCGATTTCGGCTGGCCGCAGCGTTTCAACGTCCTTGGCCGAATGGACCGCAAAGTCGATCTCGCCGGCCATCAACCAGGCATCCAGCTCCTTGGTCCACAGCGCCTTGCCGCCGATGTCAGCCAGCGGGCGATCCTGAATCTTGTCGCCGCTGGCCAGCACCGGGACAATTTCGACTATCAGGCCGGGATGGGCCGCACAGAGCCGATCACGGGCTTCTTCAGCCTGCGCAAGCGCAAGCGGCGAGCGGCGGGTGCCAAGACGTAGTGGACGGTCAGTCATGCGCGGGTTGTGCTAGTCGTGTTTGTCATTAAGGGAAAGTCGGGATGGCGGTTGTCCTCGGCATTGAATCGTCCTGTGACGAAACGGCGGCTGCGCTGGTGGATGGTGAGCGCCGCATTGTGGCGCAGCGTATCGCCTCGCAGGATGACGCCCATCGCCCATATGGCGGGGTCGTTCCCGAAATTGCCGCCCGCGCCCATTCTGAACGGATTGCCCCACTGGTCGCGGCCGTGCTGGCCGATGCCGGCATGGAACTGGCCGATGTTGATGCCATTGCGGCCACGGCCGGACCCGGCCTGATTGGCGGGGTGATGGTCGGGCTGGTTACCGCCAAGGCGCTGGCCATGGCTTCCGGCAAGCCGCTGATCGCGGTCAACCATCTGGAAGGGCACGCGCTGTCCCCCCGACTGGCTGATGCTTCGCTGCAATTCCCCTATCTGTTGCTGCTGGTGTCCGGCGGGCACTGCCAGGTGCTGCGGGTCAATGGCGTGGGGCAATACCGCCGCCTGGCCACGACGATTGACGATGCGCTGGGTGAGGCGTTTGACAAGACTGCCAAGATCCTCGGGCTGGGCTTCCCCGGCGGTCCGGCAGTTGAACGCACCGCGCGGCAGGGCAATCCCAAAGCCGTGCCGCTGCCGCGCCCGCTGCTGGGCAGCCCGGAACCGCATTTCTCCTTTGCCGGCCTTAAAAGCGCGGTGCTGCGGGCCAAGCAGGCAGGCATTCATGCCGATGCCGATATTGCCGCCGCGTTCCAGCAAGCCGCGCTCGATTGCGTGATTGACCGCACGCGCCGCGCGCTGGTGGACAGCGCTGGGCTGACTGCGCTGGTCGTCGCCGGCGGGGTGGCTGCCAACCAGACCATTCGCGGCGGTCTGGAAGCCCTGGCGGCGGAGTTCGGCCTGCCGTTCGTCGCGCCGCCGCTGGCGCTGTGCACCGATAATGCCGCGATGATCGCCTGGGCTGGGCAAGAGCGGCTGGCGTTGCCCGGCTTCACACCTGATGCGCTGGATATTGCCGCCCGCCCGCGCTGGCCGCTTGATCCCGATGCCGCGCCGGTGCGCGGGGCCGGGGTGAAGGCATGACGATTGGCGTTCTCGGTGGCGGGGCCTGGGGCACGGCCCTGGCGCAGGCCTATGCGGCTGACGGCTCCCCAGTGCGACTGTGGGCGCGTGAGCCGGAAGTGGTGGCCGCGGTTAATGCCGAGCGGCGCAATCCGCTGTTCCTGCCGGGTGCAGTGTTGTCCCCGTCGATCACTGCCACGGGCGAGCTGGCTGAGCTGGACGATCTGGCCGTGCTGCTGGTGGTCGCCCCGGCGCAGCATCTGGGCAAAGTGCTGGCGGGGCTGCGCGATGGCCCGCGCGATCTGGTGCTGTGCTCCAAGGGGATCGAAGCTGGCACCGGCCGGCTGATGGCCGAAGTGGCGCGTCAGGCGCTGCCGCAGGCCGAAGTCGCGGTGCTTTCGGGTCCGACCTTTGCGCACGAAGTCGCCGCCGGTCTGCCCACGGCGGTGACGCTGGCCTGTGGCGGCGGCGAGACGCAGTGGGCGCGGCTCTCCGGCCTGCTCTCACGCCCGATGATGCGGCCGTACTATTCAGACGATGTGGTCGGCGCGGAGATTGGCGGCGCGGTCAAGAACGTGCTGGCGATTGCTTGCGGCGTGGTGGACGGGCTGGGGCTGGGCCAGAACGCCCGCGCCGCGCTGATCGCGCGCGGCTATGCCGAAATGACGCGGTTTGGACTGGCGCTGGGTGCGCGGGCGGAAACGCTGGCGGGGCTGTGCGGGCTGGGCGATCTGGTGCTGACCTGTTCCTCTACTGCCAGCCGCAACTTCACGCTCGGTAAGGCGCTGGGCGAGGGGCTGAGCGCGGATGAGGCCCTATCTGGCAAGCTCAGCGTGGCCGAAGGCGCGCATACCGCGCCGGTGCTGGCCGATCTGGCGGCGCAGCGCGGGATCGCCATGCCGATTGTCGAGGCCGTCGCGCGGTTGCTGGCGGGGCAGGCTCCGGCGCGGCAGGTCGTGGCCGAATTGCTGGCCCGCCCGCTGCGGGCTGAAGGCGAATTGGCATGAGCGCGCCTCCCGATCAGGATATCGCAGCCCTCGCCAAAGGCGGGCGGACCAATTTCCTCGGCTTCGTATTGCGGCTGGGCGGCACGGCGCCGGTCCTGGTCATCGCCGGGCGGTTTTACGGGGTTGAGGCGCTGGGGCGCTATGCCTCGGCACTGGTGATCGTGGAATTGATTGCGCAGCTGTGCGTGCTGGGGCAGCGGCGCGGCCTTGCTCAGCGCCTGTCCGAAGACCCGCGCGAGGAAAGCCATGTCATCGCCGATGCGCTGATGCTGACCCTGCTGGTGTCGTTGTGCGCGGCGGCGCTGCTGTATCTGTTCCCCGCCCCGATGTTCCCCAGCGGCCATTATAGCGAATGGGATCGGCTGCTGCCGCTGGCGATCGTCGCCAATGCGCTGACCGACATTGCGCTGGCGGCGCTGGCCTATCG
>CAZNFV010000102.1:0-8346 GCA_964572445.1 uncultured Novosphingobium sp.
ACTTCTGGATGAAGCGCGCCTGGGCGCTCAGCGGCGCCTGGGGTGATCGCGCCTGGCATCTTAAGCGGATCGATCAAGCCGTAATCGGCGGCACCTTGCCGATCGGCCCCGAACACACTTTTGCGTGAGGAATACCATGGCTGAAGCCTATATCATCGACGCTGTCCGCACGCCCATCGGGCGCAAGAAGGGCAGCCTGGCCCATCTCCACCCGGCCGATCTGGGAGCCCACCCGATCAAGGCCCTGGTCGCGCGGACCGGGATAGACGCCAATGCGGTTGATGACGTTGTCTGGGGTTGCTGCGACACCATCGGGCCGCAAGCCGGTGACATCGGCCGCACGGTGTGGCTGGTCGCGGGCCTGCCTCAGCACGTGCCGGGCACCACGATTGACCGGCAGTGCGGATCGAGCCAGCAGGCCGTCCACTTTGCCGCGCAAGGCGTGATGAGCGGGACCCAGGATCTGGTCGTCGCGGGCGGCAGTCAGGCGATGAACGCCATTCCCATTTCGGCGGCGATGCTGGCGGCAGAGCCGTATGGCTTTTCGAACCCGTTCAACACTTCGCCCGGCTGGGTCGCGCGTTATGGCGACGGGATCCTCAACCAGATCAACTCGGCGGAAATGATTGCGGCCAAGTGGGGCCTGACCCGCGCTGAGATGGAAGCTTTCGCCGTGGCATCGCACCAGCGCGCGCAGGCGGCGGCTGACAACGGCTGGTTCGCCAATGAAATCGCACCGATGGCTGAGCTGGCCGCCGATGAAACCATCCGCCCGACTACCTCGCTTGAGGGGCTGGCGGGCCTGCGCACCGTGCAGGAAGGCGGGATCGTGACCGCCGGCATCTCCAGCCAGAACTGCGACGGCGCCGCGGCGATGCTGGTCGCCAGCGAACGCGCGGTGAAAGAACACAACCTGAAGCCCCGCGCCCGCATCCACCACATTTCCGTTCGCGCTGACGATCCGGTCTGGATGCTGACCGCGCCGATCCCGGCCACCGAGTACGCGCTGAAAAAGGCCGGGATGACCGTTGCCGACATCGATCTGTTCGAATGCAACGAGGCCTTTGCATCGGTGCCGATGGCGTGGATGAAAGAGCTCGGCATCCCGCACGAGAAGGTCAACGTTCATGGTGGCGCGATCGCCCTTGGCCATCCGCTGGGCGCAACCGGCGCGCGGCTGATGACCACGCTGCTGAACGCATTGGAGCGCACAGGCGGCCGCTATGGCCTGCAAACCATGTGCGAAGGCGGCGGCCAGGCCAACGTCACGATTATTGAGAGGCTGTAATGGGAATCTGCGACAACCGCACTGTCATCATCACCGGCGCCGCCCGCGGCCTGGGCCGGGCCTATGCCCTGGCTTTCGCGGCCGAGGGCGCAAACGTGGTGGTCAATGACATCGGCACATCGTTGAATGGCGAAGGACGCGACACCAGCGCTGCCGATGATGTGGTGGCTGAAATCGTCGCAGCTGGCGGCAACGCTATCGCCAACTATGAAGACATCACCGATTGGGACGCGGCCAAGCGGATTGTCGATGCGGCCGTGTCGGCATTTGGTGACCTGCACGTCGTGGTCAACAACGCCGGGATCGTACGTGACCGGATGTTCGTTTCCGCCACGCTGGAGGAATGGGACGCGACGATGCACGTCCATCTGCGCGGTCATTTCTGCCTTTCGCGCCATGCGGTGGATTACTGGCGGGCCAAGCAGAAAGCCGGGACCAATCCGGATGCCCGGATCATCAACACCTCGTCCGGTGCCGGCCTGCAAGGCTCGATTGCGCAGGCTGCCTATTCGACCGCTAAGGGCGGGATCGCAGCTTTGACCTTGGTCCAAGCAGCTGAACTGGGGCGTTACGGCATTACCGCTAACGCGCTCGCCCCATCGGCCCGCACCCGGATGACCGAACAAGCCTTCGCCGACAAGATGGCGACCGAAGGCCAGTCGTTCGATGCGATGGACCCGGCCAACATTGCGCCGACTGTGGTCTGGCTTGGCAGCGGCGAAAGCGCTGCAGTGACCGGCTGCGTCTTCGAACTCGAAGGCGGCAAGATCATGCTCGAAGACGGCTGGCGCGAAGGGCCGGTCGTCGACAAGGGCGCACAGTGGGCCCCAGCCGAAGTCGGCGCGGCAGTCGAACGCCTGATCGCCGCCCGTGTCGCACCGCGCAAGGTCTGGGGGACCGCTTAAGATGGAATTCGCTTTCACCGACGAACAGGCGATGATCGCCGAAACTGCCCGCGCCTTCTTCAGCGAAAACGCGACGTCTGCACGCACCCGCCAGGCCATGGCCGGCGATGGCATCGACCACAGCTTGTGGACCGCGTTTTGCCGGGAACTGGGCCTGTCCGGTATTGGTATTCCCGAAAGCGCTGGCGGAGCCGGGCTTGGTCTGGTCGAACTGGCGATCATTGCTGAGGCAGCGGGCGCACAAGTGGCGGCGCTGCCGATGCTGGGTTCGCTGGCCTTGGCGGCGCAAGCGCTGGCCGCTGGCGGCAGTGCCGAACAGCAAGCCGAATGGCTGCCGCTTCTGCTGTCGGGCGAAGTCATCGCCGGCTATGTCTACGATGCCGGGCTGAAGGCAGATGGCAATGCCCTGACCGGGGCGGACCAGTTTGTGGCCCACGGCGCAGCGGCGCAGGTGTTTGTCGTCACCAGCAATACCGGCGCCTGGGTTATCCCTGCCGATGCGACCGGCCTGACCGTTACAGCCCAGACCACGATGGACCAGACGCGGCCCTATGCCCGCGTTACTCTCTCCGGCGCAGTGGCAACGCCGCTGGCGGATGCGGCAAGCGCGATTGCCGCGGCGCAGCGTGCTGGCTTTGTGACGGTGGCCGCAGAAGCCCTGGGCGGGGCGCAGGCGTCACTCGACCGGACAGTGGGCTATGCCAAGGAGCGCGTTCAGTTTGGCCGCGCAATTGGTTCGTTCCAGGCCTACAAACACCGGCTCGCCGACATGATGATCGAGATCGAACAAGCGCGCTCGGCTGTCTATTGGGCGGCCTGTGCGGTCGATGAAGGGTCCGACGAAGCCGAACTCGCAGTTCATTCCGCCAAGTGCTTCGCCGCCGATACCTATTTCATGTGCGCCGGCAACATGATCCAGCTCCATGGCGGGATCGGCTTTACGTGGGAACATGATGCCCACCTCTATTTCAAACGCGCCCGCGCGCTTCAGTCGATGCTGGGCAGCGGCAACTGGCACCGTGAACGCATTGCCAGCATGATCCTGGGAGACGCCGCATGAAGCTGGGCTTTTCGCGCGAGGACGAACTGTTTCGGGCCGAATGTGCCGACTGGCTGAACGGCCAGATGGCGGGTGAGTTCAAGGACATCAAGGGCATCACCAAGCTGACCGCCAGTCCCGAACGCCGCAAGGAATGGGAACAGCAGCTTGCCGCCTACAAGTGGTCGTGCATCGGCTGGCCCGAGGAATGGGGCGGTCGCAATGCCAGCCTGGCCCATCAGGTCATCTTTGCCGAGGAATATGCCCGCGCTGGCGTGCCCGGCCGGGTCAATCATATCGGCATCGAACTGGCCGGGCCGACCATTCTGGCCTTTGGTACAGAAGAACAAAAGCAGCGGTTCCTGCCGGATATCGCCGCAGGCAAAACGATCTTCTGCCAGGGATTTTCGGAACCGGGTGCCGGCTCTGACCTGGCTTCGGTCCGCACCAAGGCATCGCTTGAGAGTGGCGAATGGGTGGTCAACGGCCAGAAGATCTGGACCAGCCTGGCGCATATTTCTGACTGGATTTTCGTGGTTTCCCGCAGCGAGGAAGGGTCAAAGGGTCCCAAGGGCCTGACGTTCCTGATGATGGAAATTGACCAGCCGGGGATTGAAATCCGCGGCATCAAGCAGATCAACGGCGATGCCGAATTCAACGAAACCTTCTTCACCGATGCGCGCTGTCCGGCCGACAGCTTGATCGGCGCGCCGGGTGAGGGGTGGAAGATCGCCATGGGCCTGCTGGCATTTGAACGCGGGGTTTCAACCCTGGGCCAGCAGATGGGCTTCCGCAACGAACTGGACGAGATCATCGCAGCGGCCAAGCGCACCGGCGCCGCCAGCGATCCCCTGATCCGCCAGCGCCTGGCCAAGGCTGAAATCGGCCTCAACCTGATGCGTTATGGTGCGCTGCGGATGCTGTCGCAGACCGATCATTCCAAGATCGACGGCGCGGCGCTGACGTACAAGATCCAGTGGGCAAGCTGGCGGCGAACGCTAGGCGAACTGGCGATGGACGTGCTGGGTCAGGCGGGCGAAGTGGCCGATGGCGCAGACTACGAATGGGATACGCTGCCCAACCTGTTCCTCTATTCGCGGGCGGATACGATCTATGGCGGGACCAACCAGATTCAGCGCAATCTGATCGCCGAACGCGGTCTGGGCATGCCGCGCGAACCGCGGGGTGACGTCTGATGGCTGCTCCGATCCCGCCCTATCCTCAGGGCCGCAATCTGCTGGCTGGCAAGACCGTGGTGGTCACCGCCGCGGCTGGCACCGGCATCGGCTTTTCTGCCGCCAAGCGCGCGGTGGAAGAAGGCGCGACCGTCTTGATGAGCGACTTTCACGAACGGCGGCTGGGCGAAGCGGCGGACCGGATCGCTGCCGAATGCGGCCAGCGCCCCGCGACATTCGTCTGCGATGTCACCAGCCAGGATCAGGTCGATGCGCTGCACGCGGCGGCGCTGGCGCAGCTGGGCCATGTTGACGTGCTGATCAACAACGCGGGGCTTGGCGGCGAAGTTGATGTCGTCAGCATGACCGACGACCAATGGTTCCGGGTGCTCGACGTGACGCTGAACTCCGTCTTCCGGATGAGCCGCGCCTTCCTGCCGGCGATGTATGCCCGCCAGACGGGTGTGATCGTCAACAATGCCTCGGTGCTCGGCTGGCGCGCGCAAAAGGGCCAGGCGCATTATGCCGCAGCCAAGGCCGGGGTGATGGCCTTCACGCGCTGCTCCGCGGTCGAGGCTGCTGAACACAACGTGCGGATCAATGCCGTCGCGCCCAGTATTGCGATGCACGCCTTCCTGGCGAAAGTGACCACCGATGACCTGCTGGCCGAACTGTCGGCCAAGGAGGCCTTCGGGCGACCTGCCGAAGTCTGGGAAGTTGCCAACGTGATGATGTTCCTTGCGTCCGACCTTTCATCCTACATGACCGGCGAAGTGCTGTCGGTTTCCAGTCAGCGGGCCTGACCATGGCGACGATTTATCAAAGCCCGCGCGATCTGATCGGCCAGGAAGGCACGCAGCTCGGCTCGACCGACTGGCTGATGATCGATCAGGACCGGGTCAATGGCTTCGCTGAAGTGACTGGCGATCATCAGTGGATTCATGTCGATGTCGATCGGGCGAAGGATGGCCCCTTTTGCGGCACCATCGCCCATGGCTATCTGACGATGAGCCTAGTCAACTTTTTCCTGCCCGATCTGATCGAGGTGCGCGGCTTCACCCACGCGGTCAATGTCGGTGCGGACCGGCTGCGCTTCCTCAGCCCGGTAAAGGTTGGCAGCCGCATCCGCGGGGTGGGTGAGATCGTCAGCGTCGAAGAAGTGAAAGGCGCGATCCAGTCGGTCGTGCGCGTTACCGTGGAGATCGAAGGCAGCGATAAGCCGGCCTGCGTGGTCGATACGATCAGCCGCTATTTCCCGGAGTAAAGCCCATGCCGACGCCCGAACAGATGGAAGCCGCCGTTCACGCCTATGTCGAAGCTTTCGCCAAGGGCGATCCGGAGTTGGCCGTGGCGATCTTTGCCGAAGACGCAGTTATCGAAGACCCGATCGGCACACCGCCCCGGATCGGCCATGCCGCAATTCGGGAATTCTATGTCCAGTCGATGGCGACCGGTGCGACCCTGCACCTGGCTGGCCCAGTCCGCGTTGCCGCGGCCCACGCCGCCTTCGCCATGCAAGTGCGCCTGCATTGGAACGGCAAGGATATGGCGATCGACGTGATCGATACCTTTGCTTTCGATGATGCCGGCAAGGTGACCGAAATGCGGGCCTATTTCGGCCCCGGCAATATGCATGACTGAGCCGCT
The DNA here is from genome assembly GCA_964572445.1 of uncultured Novosphingobium sp. Taxonomy (GTDB): domain Bacteria; phylum Pseudomonadota; class Alphaproteobacteria; order Sphingomonadales; family Sphingomonadaceae; genus Novosphingobium. Next base: position 6,055 of record CAZNFV010000102.1, read on the forward strand.
ACCCCTGACGATCCCCCATGCTGCCGAGGCTGCCGCACGGCGCTGGCCAGAGGCGGTGGCGCTGATCGAGGGCGGTGAGACCCGAACCTTTTCGCAACTGTGGGACGAATGCCGCGCAGCCGCTTCGGCCATGCTGGAACGCGGCGTGGAACGCGGTGACCGGGTGGCGATCTGGGCCCCCAATAGTCGCCAGTGGGTGATTGCCGCCATTGCCGCACAAAGTTGCGGGGCAGCGATCGTCCCTCTCAATACGCGGCTCAAGGGCCGCGAGGCGGGCGACATTCTGCGCCGCACCCGCGCCCGTATGCTGTTCACGGTCAATGGCTTCCTGGGCATCGACTATCCGGCTCTGCTGGGCGCCGAAAGCCTGCCTGACCTGACCGAGACCGTGATGCTCGATACCGGTTTTGCAGCCTTTATCGCCACGGGCAAAGGCGCGTCCGATCCGCGGATTGATGAACGCCTGGCAACGCTGACCCCAGATCATGTCTCCGACATCATGTTTACCAGCGGCACCACCGGCCAGCCCAAGGGCGTGCTGATGACCCATGGCCGGATCCTGCCGCAGGTTGGCGTGTGGATCGGCAATACGGGGCTGGGGCAAGGCGAGCGCTATCTGATCGCCAACCCCTTTTTCCATTCCTTTGGCATGAAGGTTGGCTGGGTGGCCTGCCTGCTGGCTGGCGCGGTCATGGTGCCAATGCCGCAGTTTGACGTGGCCGAGGCAATCCGACTGATCGAACAGGAACGCATCGCCTTCCTGCCGGGTCCGCCGACAATCTTCCAGATGCTGCTGGCCGAGCGCGAGAAGCAGCCGTTCGATAGCTCATCGTTACGCGGTGGCACGACCGGCGCTGCGACGGTTCCCCCCGTGCTGATCGAACGGATCCGCAGCGAACTGGGCATGCGCGACATCATCACCGCCTATGGCATGACCGAATGCGTCAATATCACCTCGTGCCGGCCTGGCGATTCAGTCGAACTGATCGCGCAGACTTGCGGCGCAGCGATACCGGGCAACGAAGTGATCATCGCCGGCGATGATGGCCACGAGGTCGCGCGCGGTGAAACTGGCGAAATTTGGGTGCGGGGCACCGGCGTGATGCTGGGCTACCTCGATGATCCGTTCGGCACGGCCGAAGCGATGGATGCCGAAGGCTGGCTGCATACGGGCGATGTCGGGACGATGGACGCCGCTGGCTATATCCGCATTACCGATCGCAAGAAGGATATGTTCATTTCGGGCGGGTTCAATGTCTATCCGGCTGAGGTCGAGAAGATCCTGGCGGCGCATCCGGCGGTCGGCATGGTGGCCGTGGTCGGCACGTCAGATGAGCGGATGGGCGAAGTCGGCACGGCCTTCATTGTTGCGCGCCCTGATGCCGAGGCTGTGCCAGAGGAGATCATCGCCTGGTCGCGTGACAACATGGCCAATTACAAGGTGCCGCGGCGGGTGGTCGTGGTAGATGATTTGCCGCGCAATGCTGCGGGCAAGGTGCTTAAGATTGCGCTGAAGCCCTGACAGCGTTTCACGCACGCTAATCGAGGTTGCGTAATGATGAACGGCGTAGTGGCCATCACTGGTGCGGCCCGCGGGATCGGGGAAGCCTTGGCCAGAGAAGCGGTTGCTCGCGGCTATCGCGTTGCACTGTTTGATCGCGACCTGCCTGAACTCATGAACCTGCAATCGGCGCTTGGTGAGGCCAGGTGCCGGATTTCCTCTGGCGATGTCAGTAGCGATGCAGATTTGCGGCGCTTCGGTGCGATTGCTGCTTCGTTTGACCAGCCGCTGCGGGTAGCCTTCGCGAACGCCGGCATCCTGCGAGCGGGAGACATCCTCAGTCAGCCGACTGAGGACATAGAGCAGATGCTGGCCGTCAACGTCATGGGCGCAATCAGGACGGCAAGGGCACTGGTGCCCCATATGCAGGACCAGGACGAGCCATCGATCTTCGTGTTCACTGGTTCCACTTCAATGCTCTCGGTAGCGCCAGGCTTCGGCGGCTATGCGGCTACCAAGCATGCATTGCTGGCCGTGGCCGAAGCGCTTGATGCCGAACTGTTGCAGGCCAAGTCGCCAGTCCGGGCTGCGATCCTCTGCCCGGCGGCAGTGCAAACCGGCATTGCAGATGGCGAAACGGCCCTGCTCGGCCGTCTCAAGCGCCGGATGGAAACGCACGGCATCAGTCCGGCGGGAATGGCGCAGCTGGCCTTTGATGGCATCATCGGCAATCAGAGCGTCATATTTTCGAGCGAGCCCAGCAAAGAGACGGCGCGCAGGCGGCTGGAACT
>CAZNFV010000103.1:0-8269 GCA_964572445.1 uncultured Novosphingobium sp.
GAAGTTGGTGCCACTACGCGGCTCAGCAGCAGACAGCAGCGCCGCCGTGGCAAAGGGTGGCTGCGGGTGCAGCATCAGCTCGCAGTCCTCTGTCACGATCCCCTCACGGAAAGCGATCGAGGAGATGTGCCCTTCCCCCACCGCACGGTGTGCCATGATAAAGCGGACGCTGCCTTCCTTAAGACCCGATTGATCAGGATGCCGGACCACGCTGGGGTTCATTACGGCCGCTGCGGCGTAGCTGTATTCATGGCAAAAATAGCCGCCAATGAGGCGACGGGTTTCACGCGGGATCGTCGCCGGATCGATCTTCAACTGCCAGGCAACCTGATTGAAGCGTTGATCGAATACGTCTTCAATTTGCCAGTGCCGTGTTCCGAAATCCCGCAGCACCAGGGCCAGCTCCTGGCTCACCACAGCCTGATCCAGTGCCAGGACACCTTCGACCAAGGCTTCAAGTCGGCTCTTGCGGGCACCTTGCCCGTCCAGGGACAAATGGAAAGGCCGAACGACCACCCGCGACGGCTCCGCATGGAGTCGCAGTGGATGAACCCAGCGGTCACTCACGGCCAAATCGGCCAAGGAAGCTGGACGGTGCCGAAATAACCGCCGACCTGAATTCGGAGAGGCTGCGGTTCATGGGGGGGCTCTCAGCGATTTCCTTCCGCCGCTCAACCGTGACGGCGCGTCCCGGGTTCCGGTCCCAGGGCGGAACTGGCGTCAGCACCTTTGGTTCCGGTGGTTCCCAAGGATAGGAGATCCCGCATGTCGAAAGTGCTGTTCGCGATACCACTCGCGCTGGCGGGCTTAACCGCCGCCCACGGGCAAGAGCAGCCCCGGCCCGGAGAGGCCCCGGTTGAAGTCCCACCCAGCCCGCCTGCACCCGATGGACCGCCGCCGAACGCCCCACCTCCGGTCGAAGCACCGCCGATTGCGCCGCCACCGCCAGAGCAAACCCCGCCGGTGGCTGCACCGCCTATGCAGACGCCGCCCGATGCAGCGCCACCGATGCCGATGCCATCCAATTCTGCGCCTCCTGTCGCAGCCCCGCCGACCGGAGCTCCTCTTTCAGCCCCACCTGCGGTTACGCCGCCCAGCAGCGTCCCGAATGGAGGAGAGATGACCTCCGCCGCTAATGCTCCTCCCCCGCCCATGGCACAGCAAAACTACCCGCCTTGCTCCGCCACAGTGCGCGATCAGTGCCAGCAGCGTGAGGGCCGGCACAGCAAGCGCCGCCGGCCAGGCTGAGCCCGATTTTTGCGCTGACTTTAAATAATGTGCCCCCGTCGTGGGAGGAAACGACGGGGGCACAGGTAATTGCCGGCCCATGGCGGGAAGGGGGTCGTTCGGACCGGCGATAGTTACAACGCCGTTCGGCCCATATTGGTTCCGGACTGCCGCAAAAATATTTAGCGCTGACAAGCTTTCAGAATTCTTCGGCCAGAGCTTGCAGTGTCTCCCGGTCCTTCAGTTCGATTCTGGCACGGTGCGAACGGATCGCCTGCAATCCTTCCAGCTCTTGCAGCGCGAGCGTGACCGTTGCGCGCCTCAAGTTCAGCCGCTGGGCCAAAGTGGTGTGGGTAATCGGAAGTGAATTTTCGCCAAAGGCAGTGAAATAGCGGTCCAGTCGGTCCGCCAGCAGGCTGCGTGCCGTGCGGCGCCGGGACAGAGCGAACTGCACCGCCAGTTCCAGCACCTCGGCATGGACTGCAGCGCGGCATCGCGCGTGAAATACTGGCGCGAACTTGCTCAGCACTTCGACATAATGGCGCTGCAGCTTTCTCGCGATGCCCCCGCGGCGAACCTGGACTCGCCAAGGAGAAACAGTGTCACCGCTGAGCACCCAGGCGCAGGCCAGGCTGCCTGGACCATCCACGCCAATTTCAAACGAGTGGCCGTGGCTATCGCGGGCGATCCGGGCAGTCACCGCATCCTCTAGCAGCCACAGCACCTCGTTCGGGCACTCGGTGTCGCAAAGGATCCGCTCGCCCGCGATGACTTCGCGTTCCCAGCGCGCCTCCAGCCAGCTCCATTCGGCTTCCGGCAGGCTCGCTTGTCGATAATCCAGTGCGGAAATAGCTTGCGGTGGGCTGCGCCTCACATCCAATTCGGTCGCTCCTCGCAAGGCTGCCAGCATTCGTCTCACTGGCAGCACCGCACAGAAACAATCGGGCGAGAGCATGGTTTCGCCGGGTCCAAATAAATTGCGAGAGGTCGACCATGGCGAGCGACGAACAATCCAAACAGCCGCAGAGCGAAGCGGCCAAAAATGGCGGTAGCCCGGCGAAAAGTGAAACTGGTCAAGGCAAGCAGGCTGCAGGCCAAAGTCCGGGCAGCACCGGCGAGGCCGCCGGCACCGATGCGATCACCCTGCTCAAGAACGATCACCGCGCGGTCGAAAAGCTTTTCGCCGAGTACGAGAAGGCCTCCAACCGATCGCGCAAGTCGGCAATCATTCAGCAGGTCGCAACAATGCTGAAGGTCCATTCCGAACTGGAGGAATCGATCTTCTACCCCGCCGTGCGGCAACAGGCCGAAGCCGATGACAAGTTGGACGAGGCACAGGTTGAGCATGACACGCTCAAGATCCTGATTGCAGATCTTGAGAACGGCCAGAGCAGTGAGTTTCGCGATGCCAAGGTCAAGGTCCTGGCTGAATACGTGAAGCATCACGTTCAGGAAGAGGAAGCCGGTGACGGGATCCTCGAACAGGGCCGCAAGGGTGGCCTCGACCTCAAGGAACTCGGGCAGAAGATGGCCGAGCTTAAGCAAGAACTGGAAGCCGATCCTTCGCAGTTGAAGGCCGAACCCGTCTCGCTGCAGCAATTCGGCCAATCACGACAGAAGGAGCAAGGAAACATGCGTCAAGGATATGGCAACGGCAACGGCAATGGCCGCGGGTCGCAGGATCGCGATGAGCGCGGGCGTTTCACAGAATCACGCGGAGGATACGATGATGATCGCCGCTCCTCACGCGGGCGTGGTTACGATGACGATGATCGTCGTTCGTCATCGCGGTCCGGTGGAGGACGCGATGAAGGACGCGGTGGCTGGTTCGGTGATCCGCGCGGGCACTCTGAAGCTGCCCGGCGCGGCTGGAACGAGCGCGAAGGTTCCGGCTCATCACGCTCTGGTAGCGGCTATGACGATGATCGCCGTTCTGGCGGTGGGCGTCGCGGCGGCCAGGGCTCGGGCTGGTATGGCGATTCGCAAGGTCACTCCGAAGCGGCGCGGCGCGGCTGGGAGCATCGCGAAGATGATCGTGGCGGACGCTCTGGTGGTGGCGGCTATGATGACCGCTCGTCTCGCCAGGGCGCGTCGCGCGATTACGACGACCGTGGCGGCAGCCGCGGGCGCATGAGCGATGACGATGATCGGCGCTATGGTTCGTCGCGTTCGCGCGGTGGTGACGAAGGACGCGGCGGTGGCCGCAGCCAAGGCGGCTGGTTTGGCGATCCGCGTGGTCATTCCGAAGCGGCCCGCCGCGGCTGGGACGAACGCCGCTAAGCCGGGCACCATCGTGTAAAGAAAAGGAGCGCGGAACCCTCGGTTCCGCGCTCCTTTGTCGTTACGCAATGCCGGCTGGCACTCGCCCGACGGCCGCCTACTGCGGCGTATAACCACCGAGCGTCTGCCCACCGTTCTGGCCGGTCTGCATACCAGACTGAGCAGTCGCGCGGGTGGAACGGCCCGCCATCCCGCCCATCCCGACATCACCGTGGCGATCGAACTCCTCGTCAAAGCGCATCGACAGCATCTCGGCTTCTGTTTCGTTGACCGTGCGATGAAGCTGCGGGAACCACTCTGATTCCTCCTCATAAACATGATGAGCAACCGCCTTGCGGATTGTTTCAAGCTTTTGAGCCCATTCGTCCGATTCCGGATCGAGCTGTTCCAGCGCCGCCATTTCGACCTTGGTCATCGACTGCTCTTCATAGGCCATGGTCGCGTCGGCCTTTTCGCCGCTGCGGGCCAAGGCCGGATAAAGCACGACCTCCTCTGCCATCGAGTGGGCCGTCAGCATTTGCGCCAGCTGCTTCATCGCCATCAACCGATCACCGCCTGGTTCAGCGGTCATCGCCTCGGCAAACAGAGTTTCAATCTGCTGGTGCTGTTCAAGCACCCGGGCAAGCCAATCATCGCCGCGGGCGATGGCCTGGGCTTCGCTCCGGGCGCGGGTGCGATCCTCTTGGGTGGCTTCTGGGGTAATCGCATCGGCTAGTCGGTCAAAGAAGTTCATGGCGCGCTCCTGAAGTGCGTGTGGGCCGGGCACAACCGGTCCCCATCCCCGCTGTTCCCAACCGCAGCGCGCGCCCGGCACGCACTGACGGGAACTGCGCAGGACAGCGACCGGTTGTCCGCTGAGCTCTAACGTTCAAGGATCCTGCCGTGGCTGCACGCCCCTATTGGAAGGGACAAATCCGCCTCGCGCTGGTCTCGATCCCGGTCGAGGTCTTCTCGGCCGCGCGCAGTACATCTTCAACCACCTTCCGGCAGATCCACGAACCGAGCGGCAAGCCGGTCCATTACCTGAAAGCAGTAACGGGGATTGGTCCGATCGATCCCGAGGATATCATCCGCGGCTTCGAATATGAGAAGGACCGGTTCGTCCTGCTGGAGGACGAAGAACTGGAAGCTGTCCGGCTGGAATCGCGCAAGACGCTGGAGCTGGCGCTGTTCGTGGATCGCGATGCGATCGACCAGACCTATTTCGAAAAGCCCTATTACGTGGTCCCCGCCGACGACTTGGCAGTCGAAGCTTTCGTCGTGCTGCGCGAGGCGCTTCGCAGCAGCCGGCGGACCGGGATCGGGCAACTTGCCATGCGAGGGCGCGAATACATCGTTGCCATCTCCCCATGCGGTCACGGGCTCGTGATGGAAACGCTGCGCTACGCAGAGGAATTGCAACGGGCGCAGAACTATTTCCGCGACATTCCCGATCAAAGCCCTGACCCCGAATTGCTTGAGCTGGCAGAATCGCTGATCGAGCGAAAGGCAGGTGAATTCCAGCCGGCGCTGTTTCATGATCGCTATGGTGAAGCGCTGCGTGACCTGGTCGAACGCAAGCTCAAGGCCAAGGGGCGCAAGATCGTGGCTGAGGATGAGGCAGCTCCGGAAGCCGGCGGCTCAAACGTGATTGACCTGATGGCCGCGCTAAAACGGTCGCTCGAAAAGCCCGAGCGCGCGCCCGGCAAGGCCAAGCCCACCACCCCGCGCAAGCGCAGTAGCAAGTAATCGCTGATGACACGCAAAGCCCCGCTCGCGGAGTACAAGGCCAAGCGCGACTTCACCCGCACCCCTGAACCGCGTGACAAGGTTTCGGCGACCAAGAACGGCAAACCCTGCCGTTTCGTGGTGCAAAAACACGATGCGACCCGCCTGCACTGGGATTTCCGGCTTGAGGTGGGCGGCGTGCTCAAAAGCTGGGCAATCACGCGTGGCCCGAGCCCCAATCCGGCCGACAAGCGCCTGGCTGTCCGCACCGAGGACCATCCGCTCGATTATGCTACCTTCGAAGGGGTGATCCCCGCTGGCGAATATGGCGGCGGCACTGTGATGCTGTGGGACGAAGGAACCTGGGAGCCGATCGCCGGCAAGCAGGCCGAAGACCTTGAACAGGGGCACCTGCACTTCGTGCTCCAGGGCCAGCGGATGAAGGGCGAATGGCTGCTGATCCGGCTGAAGCCCCGCCCCGGCGAAAAGCGCGAGAACTGGCTACTGCGCAAGATTGAAGACGAATTCACTGGCCCTTCAGACAGCCTGACCGAACGCGAGCTGACTTCGATTAGTACCGCCCGAACCATGCATGACATCGCCGCAGGCACGGCACCGGCCAAGCCGCCGCGGGCCAAGCGCAAGAGGGCAAAGGGTAAGCCCCCGCCGTTTGCCCCGGTCCAGCTCGCGACGCTGGTCGATGCACCGCCCACCGGGCCGGACTGGCTCCATGAAACCAAATATGATGGCTATCGCGCGCTGATCGCCTGCAGCAGCGGCAAGGCCGTGGTCTATACCCGCGCGGGGCACGACTGGAGTGACAAGTTCCCCGAAGTGGCTGACGCGGCAGCTGGACTGGCCGTCAGCGCCGCTCTGATCGATGGTGAGATTGTGGCGCTCAACGCTGCCGGCAATCCCGACTTCTCAGCGCTGCAGGATGCAATCTCCGGCGGCGGCAAGGGCTTGCACCTGTTTGCATTCGATCTGCTCCACCTTGATGGTGAAGACCTGCGCCCCCTCCCGAACCTGGAGCGCAAGGAGCGACTGCGGGCAATGCTAGCTGGGGCGCAGCCGCCGCTGCACTACGCCGAGCACGTGCTGGGATCGGGCGCGGAGATGCTGAAGACATTGTGTGGTGCCGGGCTGGAAGGACTGGTCTCCAAGCGCGCCGACGCACCTTATCGGGGCCGCCGCACCCAGGCCTGGCTCAAGAGCAAGTGCGTGGCGCGGCAAGAGTTCGTTGTGCTGGGCTGGACCGAATCCACCGCGCGAGGGCGGGCCTTTGCGGCCTTGCTTCTGGGCCGGCACGAAGCTGGCCAACTGCGCTATGCCGGCAAAGTCGGCACCGGCTTCAACGAGCGGACAATGGATCACCTGATGACCGCCATGGTTCCGCTGGCCGCCACTGGACCGGCAACCGAGGTGCCACCCACGGCGCGCCGCGGCGCGCACTGGCTGCGCCCGGAACTGGTCGCCGAAGTGGGCTTTGCCGAATTCACGGGCGAAGGTATCCTTCGTCACGCACGGTTCGTTGGCCTGCGGGGCGATAAACCGGCCAGCGAAGTCAGCTTGGAGCAGCCCATGCCGCCGCCAGCCGATCCACAGGTTACGATCACCCATCCCGAGCGGGTGATCTTCCCGGAAGACGGGATCACCAAAGGCCAACTGGCCGACTATTATCGGGACATGGCGCCGCTGATCCTCGCCACACTGGCCGGACGCCCGCTCAGTCTGGTCCGCTGCCCTGACGGGATCGGAGGCAAATGCTTCTTCCAAAAGCACGGCGCCGGCAACCTGGGCAAACAGGTTGGCTCCGTCCGCATCACGGAAAAGGACGGTGAGGAAGAGGATTACCTCTGCCTGTCGGATGCACATGGACTGCTGGAATGCGTGCAAATGGGCGCGATTGAATTCCATGCCTGGGGCAGTCACGCCGCGCACCTTGAGCAGCCCGATCGATTGGTCTTCGATCTCGATCCCGACGAAGCACTTGGCTTTGCCGATGTTCGCAAAGCCGCACAGGATTTAAAGCGGCATCTTGCCGACATTGGCCTGAGCAGCTTTGCGATGCTTACCGGCGGCAAAGGCATCCATGTCATCGTTCCGCTCCGTCCCGAACAACCTTGGGCAACTGTCGCCGACTTTGCCCACCGCTTCGCCCTGGCGCTCGCCACAGCTGAGCCTCACCGGTTTGTTGCGACCATGTCAAAGGCCAGGCGCAAAGGACGCATCTTCATTGACTGGTTGCGCAATCAGCGCGGTTCAACAGCAATCATGCCCTATTCCGCACGGGCCCGGCCCGGTGCGCCGGTCGCCGTCCCGATCAACTGGACCGATCTCAACGATTCGGAAGTAGACCTAAAGTTTACGATTTTAGCTGGAGCAACACTGCGTGAGCATGCTGCAAGTGGCGCGCTAACCGGTTGGGGTATTTCGGATCAGGCGCTCCCGCACATTTAACAACCGTTATGGCGTGACCGCGCACTTAACTCGGTACGGTTCCTATCGTTAAAGCGGCTTTAAGGCTAAATCGACGCGAATAAGACACCACTCATCGACTTAAAGCTGGAACGTACTTTTTTGATACCACCGATTTTGCGAACCCTATTGCCGTGTCGCGAAACCGAACCGAACGATTCGGTTCTTCTGTCGGGTGCCATGCTTGGTTTCAGAAGATCGCCTGGAGCAAATGCGGAAGATTCTGGTCGCGATTTCTGCGGCATTGCTGATTGCACTCCTCGTCTGGCTTACACTTAGCTCTCATCAGGCAGAGCAGTCGCGCCGTGAAGCGCAGGCGCGGGAGCTCCAAACGCTCACGGTCTTGCGCGCGACGGATCGGGTGCTGCGGACCATGCAGAACGCGGAAACCGGCCAGCGCGGCTTTCTGCTCACCCGTGACCCTGCGTTCCTTCAGCCACTGCGTGCGGCCCGGGCTGACTTGTCTTCGAGCATGGCAGCCTTGCGCGAAGTCACCCTGAATGATCCCACCGCCGCTGCCTCGGCAAAGCGGATTGAGGAACTGGCGGCTTCGCGGATGCAGCAACTGGATCGCAGT
>CAZNFV010000104.1:0-8158 GCA_964572445.1 uncultured Novosphingobium sp.
CTGGATCAGCAGCCGGGTGAGGGCCACGCGGCGCTTCTCACCACCCGACAGGTTCTGCACCGGCGAATCCGATGGCGGGCAGCGCAGCGCTTCCATCGCGATTTCAAGCTGGTTGTCGAGCGTCCAGCCGTCAACCGCGTCAATCTTGTCCTGAAGCTCGCTCATTTCAGCGCCCAGCGCGTCAAAGTCTGCGCCGTCTTCGCCCATCTCGACGCCGATCTGGTTGAACCGGTCAACCATGTCGGCAGTGGCCCGCGCGCCCTCCTTGACGTTCTCCAGCACAGTCTTGCTGGAATCGAGCTGCGGTTCCTGTGGCAGGTAACCAACGGTGATATGCTCACCGGGCCAGGCTTCACCGGTGTAATCGGTATCGATCCCGCCCATGATCTTCATCAGCGTGGACTTACCCGCGCCGTTCGGACCGACGATCCCGATCTTCGCGCCTTGATAGAACTGCAGGCTGATGTCGCTCAACACCGGCTTCTGCGCACCGGGGAAGGTCTTGGTCATGCCCTTCATGACATAGGCGTATTGAGCGGCCATCGCGGGGGTCCTCTGGAAAATTCGATAAACGGGATTTGGTCGCGCCTCTACAATCAGGCGGGGCAGGGGGCAAGCGGATTGCCTTTGGCAAGCGGCTGGGTAAAGCAGTGCCCATGTTGAAGACCATGACCCGCGCCGCTGCGCTTTCCGCCCTGTTGCTCGCCACTGCCGCCCACGCGGGCCCGCCGACCGAAGGCTCAGGCGTCGCGTGGGACATCACCGAGGGGCTGACCACCGAGATAGGCCAGCGCCTCGCCGGGTCAGACCGGGAAGCGGCGGCGCGCGATTGGGCAGTCGTCCGGCTGAAGGCGCTGGGCTTTGCCAACGTGCGGATTGAGCCGTTCACTTTCGATGGCTGGGTGCGCGGACCTGAGAGCGCGACACTGACCGCGCCCTATCCCCACAAGCTGGCCATCGCCGCGCTGGGCTATAGCGCGCCAACGCCCAAGGGCGGGCTGACCGCGCCGCTGGTCTATTTCCCGACGCTGGACGCGCTGAAGGCCGCACCGGAAGGGTCGCTTAAGGGCAAGATTGCTTTCATCGATCATGCCATGCGTGCGACGCAGGATGGCGCGGGCTATGGTCCTTACGGTGCCGCCCGCCGCCAGGGTCCGGGAATCGCCTCTGCCAAGGGCGCGGCCGGCGTGGTGATCCGCTCGATCGGCACGGACTGGCAGCGCGATCCCCATACCGGCGCAACCAGCTGGACCAAGGATGTCACCCCGATCCCGGCCGGGGCAGTCTCTAACCCCGATGCTGATCTGATCGTCCGCATAGCCAAGCGCGGCCTGCCGATGACCCTGGCGCTGCAACTGGAGGGCAAGCCCGTTGCCAAGCTGCCATCGGGCAATGTCATTGCCGAACTACCCGGCCGCGATCCGTCGCTGCCGCCGATCCTCATCGCCTGCCACCTCGATAGCTGGGATCTGGGCACCGGCGCCTTCGATGATGCTGCCGGCTGCGGGATCATCACTGCGGCGGCCCTCGCTGCCCAAAAGGACAGCAAGGCGCTCCGCACGATTCGCGTGCTGTGGGCCGGGTCTGAGGAAGTTGGCGTATTTGGCGGTGCCGCCTATGCCGAAGCCCACAAGAACGAACCGCATGCCCTGGCGATGGAAAGCGATTTCGGTGCCGACAAGGTCTGGCGCGTCCAGTTTGACTTTGCCCCCGGCAATGCCGCGCTGGCCGACCGGATTTCCGCATCGCTGGCAGCAGTCGGCATCGTCCGCTCTGCCGGCAAGGCCAGCGGCGGCGCAGACGTAGGCGCGATCGCCAAGGCGCAGAAGCTTGCTGTGGTGGACCTGAACCAGGACGGCACGCGCTATTTCGATCTGCACCACACGCCCGACGATACGCTCGACAAGGTCGATCCGGTGCAGCTTAACCAGAACGTGGAGGCGTGGAGCCGGGTGCTGGCGATTGTCGCCAATGAGGCGGGCCCTCTGGGCGGGAACTAGCCGCTAACGGGCGTTTTTGGGTAATTGGTCGGGGAGACAGGATTCGAACCTGCGACATCTTGCTCCCAAAGCAAGCGCGCTACCGGGCTGCGCCACTCCCCGACCGTGGGGGCGCCTTAGGCTCAACTTGCGCTGGTGGCAATCAGGCGTGTGAAGAAACGGATCATATTGCCCATATTTTCGATTGTGATGTGTTCATTGGTGCCGTGGATCATCTTGGTATCGCTGGTCGAAAGCCGCAAAGCCTGGAATCGATAGGTGTCTTGTGACACCTCCGTCATGTAGCGGCTATCCGTGCCGGCAACGACCAGGAACGGCGCAACCGGGGCTCCGGGGGCTTCTGCCTGAGCGGCAGCGCGAACCAGTTTCCAGCCTTGCGACGTGGTCGATGACACAGGCGAAGCTTCGCGCGGGGTGCGTTCCCAGCTGAAGGTGACCGGCAGCTTGCCAACCGCCTGTTTGGCCCGGGCCAGCACATCGGCAGAGCTGTCACCCGGCGCGATGCGATAGTTGATCAGCCCGAAGGCCTCCTGCGGCAGTACGTTCTCCTTGGGGCTGCCCTGCAACATCGTCGGCGCAATCGTGGTGTGGAGCTGGGCTGCTCCTGCGGGTGAAGCGCTCATCTGGGCCTTGATCAGGCTACCGAACAGCCATGGGTTGGCGGCAACGGCCTTCATCAGGCCGCCCTTCGCCGCAGCGAGGGCTTGAACCGTACCGAACGCGGGCTGGTCCAGCCGCGTGGGGAACTGATTGGCGTGAATGGCGGTGATCGCCTTGGCCAGCGTGACCGTGCCGATCTCTTCAGGCGGCATCGAGGAGTGACCACCGGGTGCCTTCGCGGTGACGCGAAGCGTGGCGTAACCCTTTTCGGCGATGGCGATCATGATGGCTGGGCCATTGATGATCGGCGCATCGTTGATGATCGCGCTGCCTTCATCGAGCGTGAACAGCGATTTGACGCCGCGCGCTTTCAGAACGGCGGCGGCGGCCTGCGCACCCGTGCCGCCCACTTCCTCATCATGGCCTGAAACGATGATGATGGTGCGTTTCGGCTTGAAGCCTTTGGCGGCGAGCAGCTCTGCCGCTTCGAACAGGGTGACCAGTGAGCCCTTGTCATCCACCGCACCGCGGCCCCAGACGGCGCCCTCTGCCTGCACACCGGCGAACGGCGGGTGCTTCCAGTCCTGTTCGGTCCCCGGCGTAACGGGCACGACATCCTGGTGCGCCATCAGGATAATCGGTTGCAGCGAGGCATCGCTGCCAGGCCAGGTGTAAAGCAGGGTGGCCTTGCCGACGATCTCGCGCTGCATTGCCTTGTGGGCAGCGGGATAGGTGGTCTGGAGCCAGGACTGGAAGCCTGACCACTGGTCCATCCGGTTTTGTGCGGGATCCTGATTCGAGACAGTCTGGAACTGGATTGCCGCACCCAGCCGGGTGGCGGCGGCGCCAAGATCCGGCTCGATCGCGTCGGCCAGCTTGATATCGTCTGCCAGCGCCAGCCCATGCGGCGCAAAGGTTGCTGTGTTCCAGGCGATAACGCCGGCCGCAACACCCAGACCAAGCACGACGGCCAAACCGATCTTCTTACGCATATTCATTCCCCTCCCGGCCAACTGCGCGTGGACTGTGGGGGGTGGTGGGCCCGGCAGGACTCGAACCCGCGACCTAGCCGTTATGAGCGGCCAGCTCTAACCAACTGAGCTACAGGCCCATCTGCGCGATGGCAGATTTCCGGTTAGCCGTGGCGCAGCGCTTAGGCAAGGGTGACGGCTTGCATCAGCCCCCGAACCGAAGTTGGCGCAACTTTGCGGCGCTGAAGATAGGCGAAGACGCCGCGCCACCAATCATAGAAGGCATCAAGGTCTGCTTCGGTGCGGACATAGGGCGTGAAGCCCGGTGCCAGCGAAGGGCTGTGGAACGAGAAGACCAGCACAGGCAGACCTTCGTCCAGGGCAATGTCGATGCCGCGAATGGCTTCATCCAGCGTGACGCCCTCTGGCGTCAGCGGAATGCGTTCCAGCAGGCCGGCTTTGGCAAGCAGTCCGCGCAATTGCGGCATTCGCCACAACTGGGGATAGAGCTTGGCACCAAACTGGCGCAGCAGGCCCCAATAGACCGTGGTCAGCGGCAGCTCCATCAGCCGGCGCTCGGTGTCGACCCACCATGGGGTGATCGGGTGCGCGCGATAGCTGGGCCCGCCATTGGTGCTGTAATCAAAGCGCGGGCGGACCGACGTATCGATCGCCACGCCATGTTCGATCAGCAGGCTGGCGGTATCCGGGCCCACGCCATAGCGCCCGGCCCGGTAGATCAGCGGGGCGGTGCCAAAACCCTGTTCGATTGCATCGTAAAGCCGGCGGAATTTCGCGCGCTCAAGACTGGCAGGAAGGTTGCCCGCGAAAGAGTTGAACTGGCTGACATCCTCTTTGTGCGGCGGGTTGACCCAGGGGTGAAGCTGGATCCCGACCTCGGCCTTGCCCGCTGCCACTGCGTGGCGCAGCGCCTCTTGGGCGGTGGGCGATGTGGCAACGGGGTAGTCGAGCAGATAGACTGGGACCACACCTGCGCCTTCGCAGAATTCCTGAAAGCGGGTGAGCCGGGCGACCGAGTGCAGGGTATAGCCATCGCGCTGGATGGGTTGGGACCAGTCGAATTCCTCTTCCGTATCGACCGTCAGAATGAAGCTTTGGGCAGGTTCAGCCGGGAACCGGACCATCTGCGATTGCGCCGGCAAGTCCGTGATGCGAGCCTGCGGCACGATAGAGTTTCTCCACCTGTGCCACGCACTTAACCGTGATGGCAGCTTCAGCCTGCTTGGCTATGGTGCTCTGCGCCGCCGGTCAAGCCTGGGAGGCTGAGGACCAGCTGAGCATCATCCCGGATCAGGTCCCCCCCGGCCGCCTTCGCTTCGGCACGGGCGAGGCGCAGAGCAAAGCCTACGCCGAACACGCCGGCGGAGATGGCTTGCGGAATGGCACCGGGTGCGGTCTCAAACAGGTCCTGATCGGAACGGGCTGCCAGAGCGGCGGGCAGGGCCAAAGCAACGCGCCAGCCCGCTGTGGCTGCTTCGATCGTGATCGTTAGCTGTTCACCCGGCGCTGCCGTGCCGGCCAGCGTGGCGAGCAGCCGCCAGGCGAGCCGCTCTGCCTCCAGCCGGGCCGTGGCGATCTGGCAAGGCGCTGTATGACCCGCAAAGGTGAACCCGCTGCCGCGCTGTCCCGTATGCGCGGCAAGTTGCGATACTGTTGCCACAAGGACCTCGGACAGATCGCATTCCCCGGGCTCCAGCTGCATCGCTGCGCTTTCTAGCCGGGCGAGGCGTTCAAGCTCTTCAAAGGCAGCGAGCATCCGCGCCGCATCGCCGGCAATCCCGGCTGCAAGCGCGCGGTATTCATGCGGAGTAGGCCCGAACAATTGCTGCTGGATCACTTCCGAGAACCCCTGGATGGCGTTCACCGGGGTCCGCAGCTCGTGCAGCAGCTGGCGAATTCGATCGGCTTCGCTATCCGGGGCTGGTGCGGGCGTGGCTGTGACCAGGCCCGGCCACCGCCGCATCCGGCCCTGGTGGCCCAGGAATTGCCCGCTGAGTGGATCGAAGCGCGGGCTGGCATCAACGCGCCAGGTTCCGGCAACCGCGGGACTGCCGGCCAGGTCGATCCGGGTGGCACGGATCGGCTGTCGGCGCGTGATTGCATTGAGCAGTGCATCCGGTGCAGTGGGGCCGGCCAAAGGCTGTCCGATAACCATTGGCGCGACACCCGGGTCAGCCCAGACGATCTGGCCATTGGCATTGGTTGCAAAGTCAAAGGCGCGGGCCTCTGCCGGAACATGCAGAATATGCTCTTCGTCCAGCGGCAGACGCGGCGCTTCGCCGGTGTTTTCGGGATCGCGGGCTTTGCGATAGGCTTCGATCCGCTTGACGATCGCGCCGATGGTTTCTGGCTCGGCCGATGGAGCAGTTACTTTGGACGGGGCAGGTTCCGCCACTGGCTCCGCGCCAGTGTCCGTAATATTTTCAGATGACTGCGCGGCTGGCAGCCCCAGCCGGGCCACGCCCAACCGCTCCAGCTGTTGGGTCAGCAGCGGGATAAGATCGCTGCGGCGCCCCAGATGAGCGCGCGCTGTGGGTGGCAGTGCTGGAAGAAGGTCGGTCCATTCTGCCGGCTCAAGCCGCGCGGCATCAATCGCGGCACCAGCCAGCACTGGTTCGGTAGCGCTGAGCATTGCCACCAGCCGGGGGGAGCGCAGACGCATCGCCTTGTCGCGCAGGATGGTGACCCGCTCAGCCGCAGGAATGGCTGCCGAAAGCTCGGCCAGCCGTTGGTATGCT
This sequence comes from uncultured Novosphingobium sp., assembly GCA_964572445.1. Lineage (GTDB taxonomy): Bacteria > Pseudomonadota > Alphaproteobacteria > Sphingomonadales > Sphingomonadaceae > Novosphingobium. Next base: position 6,331 of record CAZNFV010000104.1, read on the forward strand.
GCTTCCACGCTGTCGCTGCGGGCGGTGCTGGGCAGGGTGCCCAGCAGATCAAGCAATTGCCGATACTGAATGCGCACAAGCGCCGTCCCCTGCGCGCGCAGGCGCAGCACGGTGGCAAGGCGATCATCAAAATGCATCGGCTGGAGGCTCAACTTGAAACAGACTCTTCTGCCAGAAGGCCATAGCAAACCCGCGCTTGCGCCATAGCGTTCCGATTGATGCGTTGCAAAGCGGGACGGTTGCGATATGAAACAATAATATTATCGCGATCCTGCAGGTAGGGCTGTAAAAATTACGAGCTTTACGGTTTTATATGCGCAGTGAGACGCGAAAGGGTGGGTGAGATGGCAAATCTTGATGGAATCGACCGGCGTCTGCTTGCGGAACTACAGGCTGAAGGCCGCGTCACCAATGTCGAATTGGCCCAACGCGTCGGATTAACGGCGCCGCCGTGCCTGCGCCGGGTGCGGGCTTTGGAAGAATTGGGCGTAATTCGCGGCTATCACGCGGATCTTGATGCCTCAAAGCTGGGCTTCGCCATCACCGTTTTCGCCATGGTCAGCCTGAAGAGCCAGGCGGAAGATTCGCTTCGTCAGTTTGAAGACGCGATGAAGGGCCTGCCCGAAGTGCGTGAATGCCATATGCTGAACGGTGAAATTGATTTCATCCTGAAGATCGTCAGCAAGGATCTGCAGAGCTTCCAGGAATTCCTGACCAGCAAGCTGACGCCGGCACCGAACGTGGCGAGCGTTAAGACTTCGCTAACGATCCGCACCGCCAAGCAGATGCCGGGCGTACCGTTGGAGTAACCAGGACAAGTGCGGTAACAATACGCCCGTCATGCTGAACTTGTTTCAGCATCCATAGTGCCGCAAACTCTGGCTCTTGCTGCGTTGCGCTTGCTTACCGTTCAAGGCTGATCGGCGGGGCAAGGCAGGGCCGGATCAATCCAACCTTGATCGAGTGATGGACCCTGAAACAAGTTCAGGGTGACTGTTTGGTATTATCAGGGTGACGGTTTGGTCTGATCACGGTGACGGTTGGGTATAATCAGCGTTGCGGCTGAACTGCCTCACTTATCAGAATCTAGAGCAGTTTAGCCAAAAGACTTGAGTCACTGTGGCCGCTTGGCCAGCCACTCTTCAAGCCATTTGATCGTGTAATCGCCATGGATGAAGTCCGGTTCACTCATCAGCGCCTGATGCAGCGGGATCGAGTGATTAACGCCGCCGATGACCATTTCTTCCAGCGCGCGCTTCAGGCGCATGATGCAGCCTTCGCGGGTCCGGCCCTTCACGATCAGCTTGGCAATCATTGAGTCATAGTAGGGCGGGATCTTGTAACCCGCGTAAAGGCCTGAATCGACCCGAACGTTCATCCCGCCGGCAGCGTGGTACGATGTGACTAGGCCGGGTGAAGGCGTGAAGTTCCAGGGATCTTCAGCGTTGATACGGCATTCAATCGCGTGGCCGTTGAATTCGATGTCTTCCTGCGCGACCGACAACGGCTTGCCATCAGCAATCCGGATCTGTTCGCGTACCAGGTCGACCCCGGTAATGGCTTCGGTAACCGGGTGCTCCACCTGCAGGCGGGTGTTCATTTCAATGAAATAGAACTCGCCGTTCTCCCACAGGAATTCGATCGTGCCAGCACCGCGATAGCCCATATCGGCCATTGCCTTGGAGACGATCCCCCCCATCCGGTCACGCTCTTCAGGGCTGATGACGGGCGAGGGGGCTTCTTCCAGCACCTTCTGGTGGCGGCGTTGCAGCGAGCAGTCGCGCTCGCCCAAATGGATCGCATTGCCGTTGCCATCGCCAAACACCTG
>CAZNFV010000105.1:0-8031 GCA_964572445.1 uncultured Novosphingobium sp.
CATCGATCTTGAGGTCCTTGTCCTCGATCTGCACATCAACTTCATCGGGCTCTGGCAACACGGCGACAGTGGCGGCTGAGGTATGGATGCGGCCTCCACTTTCGGTAGTCGGCACGCGCTGGACCCGGTGGACTCCGCTTTCGAACTTGAGCTTGGCGAAGACCCCGTTGCCGGTGATCTGCGCGACCACTTCCTTGCACCCGCCCACTTCTGAGGAACTCATGCTGACCGGCTCGATCCGCCAGCCCTGATCGGCCGCAAAGCGTTCGTACATCCGGTACAGATCGCCTGCGAACAGCGCCGCCTCGTCCCCGCCGGTGCCGGCGCGGATTTCCAGCATGGCCGAACGGCTGTCCGCAGAATCGCGCGGCAGCATGGCGATCGCCAGCTCGTGCTCGGCCGCGGGCAGCTGGTCCTTCAGCTGGGCGATTTCCTCTTCGGCCAGCTCGCGCATTTCGGGGTCGTCAAGCTCGGCCAGACTGGCCAGCTCGGCCCGCATCGCCATGACTGCCTCCGCCTTCCGCGCGACCGGCTCCAGTTCGGAGAAGTCGCGGCTGGCGGCGACGAAGTCCTTGCCCTCCAGCTGGCCGGAAGCCAGCCGCGCCTCAAGTTCGGCGAAGCGGGCGGAAATCTGGCGCAGGCGGGCCTCGGGGACGCTCACTGGCTTGCTCCATTTCCGTCACCCTGAACTTGTTTCAGGGTCCATCGTGCCGCTCCGATGACGTGCTGGATCGAATCTCGGCGGCGCCGCCCAGTTGCCCCGCAATGCTTCGGCGGATGCGGTGAAATAGACCCTGAAACAAGTTCAGGGTGACGATTGAAGGATGCGGCAGCGTTCAATTGAAGGCCTTCAGAAATTCAGTGAGCCGCGCATTTTCGCTCGAGCTTGCATAGCCATAATACCCCGTTTCGTTGACCCGCAGGATGGCTTGTGGATTGAGCTTCACTGCCTTGTCATAGCGCTTTTTCGGCGAACCTGTCGCGACCAGCTCTGCGGTAATCCCGGCCCTGCGAAGTCCACTCAAAAGCTTGGTCGCTGCGGCAAGGCCAGCGTCATTTTCAACGAGCACTGCGGCTTCCAGAATTTCTGGAATCACTTCCCCCACCAGCATCGCCAGCCGCTCAACCCCCGCAGCCCAACCGACTGCGGGCGTGGACGCGCCGCCAAGGCTTTCCATCAGGCCATCATAGCGTCCGCCGCCCAGCACGGTGCCTTGCGCGCCCAGCCGGTCCGTGACGAATTCAAACGCGGTGTGGCGGTAATAGTCGAGGCCCCGGACCAGCGCCGGGGCACGGGTCCAGGCGACGCCGGCGGCGTCCAGCCCGCCGGTCACCTTGGCGAAGAAGTCCTGCGCCTCATCGCTCAGGAAATCGTCGATCTTGGGCGCGGCTTCGGTGAACACCTTGTCGCGCGGGTCCTTGCTGTCGAGGATGCGCAGCGGATTGCGTTCCAGCCGGTCCTGCGAATCTTCGGAGAGATCACCCTTCACCGCGCGGAAATATTCGATCAGCGCAGCGCGCCAGGCTTCGCGGCTGGCCCCGTCGCCCAGGGTGTTGAGCATCAACGTCACGCCATCCGCAATGCCCAGTTCGTGCAGCAGCTGATCGGCCATGACCAGCAGCTCCACATCGGCCTGCGGCTCGCCCGCGCCGATGATTTCAGCATCAAGCTGGTGGAACTGGCGATAGCGGCCCTTTTGCGGGCGCTCATAGCGGAACAAAGGCCCGTGGGTGGCCAGCTTGACCGGGGCGTACTGCTGCCAGCCATTGGTCAGGTAGGCGCGGCAAATCCCAGCGGTGAATTCGGGCCGCAGGGTCAGCGAATCTCCGCCGCGATCCTCAAACGAATACATTTCCTTTGAGACGACATCGGTGGTCTCACCGATCGAGCGGCTGAACACCTCGGTCTTTTCAAACACCGGCATTTCGATCCGGCGAAAGCGGTAGAGCTTGCGGATGCGCTCGAACGTCTCGACCACGTGGGCGAAAGCCTCGGCCTCAGCGCCGAAGATGTCCTGGGTCCCGCGAATTGCCTGTGGAGTGCTCATGGCGCTGGCCCCTACCCGGTTTGCGCTTCGTCGAAAAGCCGTGGCGTGGGATTGCCCTGGCGCGCGCCACTCGCCAAGGACTAGAGCCATGAAGCGTCGCACTGTTACCGCACTCGCCACGCTGGGGCTTGCACTGGCCGCCCCGGCCCTGTCCGCCACTCTATCGGCGCCCACTGCCGTGCCGCTGTCGAGCCAGGTGCCCGATGCTGCCGACACGCCCTATCCGGGCGGGACGATGGTGCTGGACATCGACGCAACCGACACCCTCCGCGGTGTCTATCGCGTGACGCAGACTGTGCCGGTTGTGCCTGGTACTGAGCGCCTGACCCTGCTGTTCCCGCAATGGCTGCCGGGCACCCACGGCCCGCGCGGTCCGCTGGCCGAGCTGGTCGACGTGACTTTCACCTCAGGCGGTCAGGTGCTGCGCTGGAAGCGTGATACGGTCGAAGTGAATGCCTTCCACATCGACCTGCCAGTCGGTGCCAAAGAGGTGGTCGCAAAGTTCATCCACACCAGCCCGCTGCAAACGAGCGAGGGCCGGATCACCATGACGCAGGAAATGCTGAACCTGCAGTGGGAAAAGATGAGCCTCTATCCGGCTGGACATTACGTCCGCCAGATCAAGGTGCGGCCCAGCGTGACCGTCCCCGCCGGCTGGACCGTCGCGGGCGCGCTCGATGGCGTGAAGCACGAGGGCGATCGCTGGTCGTGGGGTGAGCACAGCTATGAAGTGCTGGTCGATTCGCCGCTGTTCGCGGGCAAGCACTTTGCCAAGTGGGACCTGGGCCAGAACGTCACGCTCAATGTCGTGGCCGACAAGCCGGAGCAGCTGGCGGCAAAGCCGGAACAGATTGAACTGCACCGCAATCTGGTGACCGAGGCGCGGCTGGCCTTCGGGGCCAACCACTTTGACCGCTATGAAATGCTGCTGGCCTTGACCGACCGGATGGGCGGGATCGGGCTGGAACACCACCGCTCATCGGAAAACCAGCTTGAACCCGGCGCCTTTACCGAGTGGGACAAGTACGAATTCGATCGCAACCTGCTGCCGCACGAATACTCGCATTCCTGGTCAGGCAAGTTCCGCCGCCCGGCGCGGCTGTGGACGCCGGACTATCGCCAGCCGATGCAGGGCGACATGCTCTGGACCTATGAAGGCCAGGACCAGTTCTGGGGCTCGGTCCTGGCGGCGCGTTCGGGCTTGCAGGGCAAGGACGTGGTGCTGGGGATGCTGGCGACCTGGGCCGGCACATTCAGCGAGCAGGCCGGCCGGCGCTGGCGCTCGGTTGAGGATACCGGCACCGACCCGGTCTTCGCCGCGCGCAAGCCCAAGCCCTTTGCCAGCCTGTCGCGCAATGAAGACTATTACACCGAAGGCGCGCTGATCTGGCTGGAGATTGACCAGACTATCCGCGCCGGGACCGGCGGCAAGAAATCGATCGACGATTTCGCCAAGCTGTTCTTCGGCATGCGCGATGGCGATTATGGCCAGCTGGCGTTCGAAACCGATGAGATCGTGGCCAAGCTAAACCAGGTCTATCCCCATGACTGGGCCAAGCTGATTGACCAGCGGATCAACACGCCCGGCCAGCCGGCTCCAACCAAGGGGATCGAACTGGGCGGATACAAGCTGGTCTGGAAGGAAGAGCCCAACCCCTTCTTCAAAGCTTCGATGGCTGACGCCAAGCAGCTTAACCTGACCCATTCAATCGGGCTGGTGCTGGACAAGGACGGCAAGGTTACCGCTACCCAGTGGGACGGCCCGGCGTTCAAGGCCGGCGTCGTGTCGGGCGCGACAGTGCTGGCCGTCAACGGCAGTGGTTATACGCCGGACGAGCTCAAGACGGCGATCACCGCCGCCAAGACCGGTGCACCGCTGGAACTGCTGACCAAGCGTGGCGACAAGTTCATCACCTACAAGCTTGATTACCAGGGCGGGCTGCGCTGGCCCTGGCTGGAACGGGTCGCACCGGGATCGGCCCCAACCGGGCTGGACCTGCTGCTGACGCCAAAGCGTCCGCAAGCGAAGAGCCCGGCTAAGGGCAAGGGCAAGTAACATGGCGGGGCCAGCCAAAACCTTGGGCAACCGGCTGGCCCCACCCCGCTTCCTTGCTTTCGCGCTGCTGTTGCCGCTCGGCGCAGGGCTGTGGAACTGGCTCAATCCAACTGCCGCGTGGGAAGACGCGCTGGCAATGGGTTTCGACTTTGCCGCCGCGCTGTTCCTGCTTTCGTTGCTGCCGCTGCTGCGCCACTTCCCCGTTGCCGAGATGCGCCGCCACGCGGACGAAAATGACGCCAATCGCACGCTGATCGTGGTCATCTCGACCCTGCTGGCCCTGGTCGTGATGGCCGCAATCTCGGGCGAGCTGGCAGCGGCGCGAGCGGGCGACCAGATGGCCATGATCAAGCTGTTGGTCACGCTCGTGCTGGCCTGGCTCTTCGCCAACTCGTCCTATGCGCTGCACTATGCCCACGAATACTATTTTGGCACCGGGAAAGCGGGGGAGCATCGCGGCGGGATCGACTTTCCCGGCACCCCAAACCCAGGCTACAGCGATTTTGCCTACTTCGCGTTTACGCTGGGCATGACGTTCCAGACATCCGACGTGGCGATCACCGCACCGTCTATCCGGCGGCTGGTGCTGGTCCAGAGCCTCGCCTCGTTCGTCTTCAACATCGGCGTCATCGCCTTCACCATTAACGCCCTCGGCTGACTTTCCGCCCATTTGAACGCTGTGTGCTGTTGCAGCGCAGCATTGGCGCGGCTAAGGGCCCGGCATGCGTATTGACCTTATCCCCGCCGGCGACAATCCGCCCCATGAACTCAATGTCCTGATCGAAGTCCCGATTGGCGGCGAACCCGTGAAATACGAGTTCGACAAGGCCAGCGGCGCGCTGTTTGTCGACCGCATCTTGCACACGCCAATGCGCTATCCGGCGAACTATGGCTTCATCCCCCACACGCTGGGCGAAGATGGCGATCCGCTCGATGCGCTGGTGATCGCCCGTTCGCCGATCCTGGCCGGTGCGGTGATCAAGGCTCGCCCGGTCGGCGTGCTGCTGATGGAAGACGATAAGGGCGGCGATGAAAAGCTGGTCTGCGTGCCGGTCGATGCAACCTTCCCCTATTACCGCGAAGTGGCCGGTCATGATGACTTGCCGCCGATCGTGACCCAGCAGATTGAGCACTTCTTCAAGCACTATAAGGATCTTGAACCCGGCAAGTGGGTCAATATCAAGGGCTGGGGTGATGTCGACAAGGCCAAGCAGCTGGTTGTCGAAGCGCTGGAACGCGCCAAGGGCACCGATCACGCCTAAAGGCCAGTTGCACCCCGGTGCAGCCCCGCTACAAGCGCGACGAATGACCGTTCGCCGCCACGATATTGCAATTGCCGGAGGGGGACTTTCCGGCGGGCTGATCGCGCTTGCCCTGCGGCGGGCGCGGCCAGAGCTGCAGGTCGTCCTGCTCGAAGCCGGCAAAACGCTGGGCGGCAATCACCGCTGGTCCTGGTTTGCCAGTGATCTTGACCCGGCCGAAGCCAGCCTGCTCTCCACCATGCGCACAGCACAGTGGCAAGACGGCTACGATGTGGCCTTCCCGGCGCATCAGCGGACCCTGACCACACCGTATCGCTCACTCGCTTCCGCCGACTTTGCTGCGGCGCTGGAGCGCGAACTGGCCCCGGGCACGATCCGTTGCAACGCGCAGGTTGCCGCAATCAGCGCGGACGGCGTGACGCTGAACAGCGGTGAGCAGATCCCGGCACGGACGGTGATTGACTGCCGCGGGTTTGAGCCAGGCCCGCACCTGTCCGGCGGCTGGCAGGTGTTCATGGGGCGCCACCTGCGCACGGCCCAGCCGCACGGCCTGACCCGGCCGGTGATCATGGATGCCAGCGTCGCCCAGCACGGCGCCTATCGCTTTGTCTATGTCCTGCCGCTGGCGCATGATGAGCTGTTCATCGAAGACACCTATTACGCCGACAGTCCGGTGCTGGATCGCGCTGCGCTCTCAGGCCGGATCGACGCCTATTGCGCGCAGCACGGCTGGAACGGTGCGCTGCTTGGTCACGAAACCGGCGTGCTGCCGGTCATCACCGGAGGAAACTTCGGCGCCTGGCAGGAAAGCCTGCGCATTCAGGGTGTGGCACGGGCTGGTGCCCGGGCTGGTTTTCTCCATCCCCTGACCAGCTACACCCTGCCCCAGGCCGCCGCGACCGCGCTGCTGATCGCGCGCGAGGCCGATCTGCCGGGCGAACAACTGGCCGCCGTCCTTGAAGGCGAAGCGGCGCGGCACTGGGCGCGGACCAGGTTCTATCGCCTGCTGGCCGCCATGCTGTTTGGCGCCGGCGCACCAGACCAGCGCTATCGCATCTTCGAACGATTTTACCGCCTGCCCGAACCCAGTATCGAACGGTTCTATGCCGCTCGCTCAACCCTTTCCGACAAGGCTCGGGTCCTGGTGGGCAAGCCTCCCGTGCCGGTGCTGGGGGCGATGCGCGCTTTGCTTGCGTCAGGCGCACCGATGGCCGAAAGAACATGACGATGACAGCTGCAGTACCCACCGTTCCCACCCTGCCCGTGCCGACCGGCAAGCGCGCCTGCGTAATCGGCGCCGGCTTTGGCGGCTTAGCCCTGGCAATCCGCCTGCAATCGGCCGGGATCGAGACCGTGGTGGTTGAAGCCCGCGACAAGCCCGGTGGGCGCGGGTACCACTGGGAGAAGGACGGCTTCACTTTTGACGCCGGGCCGACCGTGATTACCGATCCGCCCTGCCTGCAAGAGTTATGGGCCTTGACCGGCCACGATATCGCCGAAGATGTCACGCTGATGCCGGTCATGCCGTTCTACCGGCTGAACTGGCCCGACGGCACCAACTTTGACTATTCGAACGACGTGGCTGGTTTGGCGCGCGAGATCGGCCGCGTCGCCCCGGGCGACCTGCCCGGTTATGAAGAATTCCTGGAATACGCCGCCGGCGTGTTCGAGGAAGGCTATGTCAAGTTGGGCCACGTGCCCTTCCTGGACTTCGCCTCGATGATCAAGGCCGCCCCGGCGCTGGCCAAGTACCAGGCCTGGCGTTCGGTCTATTCGATTGTTTCGAGCTTCATCAAGAGCGAGAAACTGCGCGAGGCGCTGACTTTCCATACCCTGCTGGTTGGAGGCAACCCGATGACCACCAGCGCTATCTATGCCCTGATCCACAAGCTGTAAAAGGACGGTGGAGTCTGCTGGGCCAAGGGCGGGACCAACCAGCTGATCGCGGGGATGGTCAAGCATTTCGAGCGACTGGGCGGCACGATCCGGCTGCACGATCCGGTGGTCCAGATCCACACCTTGGGTAACAAGGCCACGGAAGTTGAATGCCAGAGCGGCTGGACCGAGCGGTTCGATGCCGTCGCCAGCAATGCTGACATCATGCATTCCTATCGCGATCTGCTGTCAGAAAGCCCGCGCGGCCCTCAGATGGCCCGCAAACTGGCCCGCAAGCGTTTCTCTCCCAGCCTGTTCGTGGTCCATTTCGGGCTGGAGGGCACCTGGCCGGGCATCCCGCACCACATGATCCTGTTCGGCCCGCGCTATAAGGGCCTGCTCGACGATATCTATGAGCACGGAGTCCTGCCGCAGGACTTCTCGATCTATCTGCACCATCCCACGGTCACCGATCCTTCGGTGGCCCCGGCCGGCAAGAGCACCTTCTATGCGCTGATCCCGGTCGCCAACCAGGGCAAGCTGCCGATCGATTGGGAAACCGTTGGCCCGATGATTGAAAAGCGGATCCTGGACGAGGTCGGTCGCCGCCTGATCCCGGACATTCACGACCGGATCGTGACCAAGTTCCACTATGCCCCGCGCGATTTCGCGCTGGACCTCAACGCCCACCTGGGCAGCGCCTTCAGCCTTGAGCCGATCCTGACCCAGAGCGCCTGGTTCCGCGGCCACAACCGCGATGACAAGGTGAACAACTTCTATCTGGTTGGCG
>CAZNFV010000106.1:0-8021 GCA_964572445.1 uncultured Novosphingobium sp.
GGTGCGATCTGGCATGACATCGGCAAAGCTGACCTGCTGGCGATAGCCGGGATCGCGCTCCACCTGGCCAGCAATGCGGTGCATGATCGTGACGGCTTCGACCGGCCAGGCGCCGCTGGCGGTTTCAGCCGAGAGCATCACGGCATCGGCACCATCGTAAACGGCATTGGCCACGTCCGAAACTTCGGCGCGAGTCGGTGCGGGGCTCTCGATCATCGATTCGAGCATCTGGGTCGCAACCACCACTGGCTTGCCCGAACGGCGCGTCGCCGCGACAATCCGCTTCTGCAGCGGCGGCACTTCCTCGGGGTTGAGCTCAACCCCCAGGTCGCCGCGCGCGACCAGGATTCCGTCGGCCAGCTCAATGATTTCATCCAGCCGGTCAATCGCGGCGGGCTTTTCGATCTTGGCCATCAGCGAAGTGGCCGATCCGCCCATCAGCTTGCGCGCTTCGGCTACGTCCTCGGGGCGCTGCACGAACGACAGTGCGATCCAATCGGCGCCTTGCTCCAGCGCAAAGGACAGGTCGCGGCGGTCCTTTTCGGTCAGCGCGGGGACGGGAACGACGGCATCGGGCACATTCACGCCCTTGCGGTCCATGATTACGCCGCCCACTTCAGCTGAACAGAGGATCGCGTCGGGGCTCGCTTCGATCACCTTGAGGCGCAGCTTGCCATCGTCGATCAGCAGCCGCTGGCCCTTGCGCAGCACCCCGAACAGTTCCGGGTGGGGCAGGCAGACGCGTGTTTCATCGCCCAGTTCGGGATTGCGATCGAGCGTGAAGTGCCCCGAATGGCGGATTACAGCCTTGCCATCCTTGAACTGGCCGACGCGCAGCTTTGGCCCCTGCAGATCGCAGAGCACGGCAATCGGCCGGTGAATTTCTTTTTCGACTGCGCGGATCGCCGCGATTGTCTGAGCGTGGGTCTCATGATCGCCGTGGCTCATATTGACGCGGAAGGCGTCGGCCCCGGCGCGGACCAGCTTCTCGATCATCTCGGGCGTGCGGCTGGCCGGTCCCAGTGTCGCCAGGATCTTGATCTTGCGTCCACGCGGGTCGAACTTCGCCACAGAAAATACCTTCCTCTAATTATGGCCCCTATGGCAAAGGGCGGGGGAAAACCCAAGGGTATGCCCATGAGCTGTTCTGAAAATACGAATGCGAACCCCGCAGATGCCCTCGAAAGCCTCGACGATGCCGTCGCCGCGGCGGCATTTCGGCGCTTGGTGCGCCATCTGCGCCATCGCCACGATGCCCAGAATATCGACCTCATGGGCCTGAGTGGCTTTTGTCGCAACTGCCTTGCTGACTGGATTCGCGATGCCGGTGCTCCGCTCGACAAGGAGGCCGCGCGTGAAGTGATCCACGGGCTGCCGGCGGCGGAGTGGAAAGCGCGTTTCCACAGAGAAGCGACTCCCGAGCAGCTTGAAGCCATGACCCAGAGCTTGAAGAAGAACGCCCCGGCCCCCTAAGAGCCGGTCAACCGATTCACCCTGTTACCGGAGCTTATCCCAAATGGCCGAAACCACCGACGACCGCCTGCGCCTGCTGATCGAACGCGTGGAACGCCTGGAAGAAGAGAAAAAGGGCATCGCTGACGACATCCGCGATGTTTACGCCGAAGCCAAGGCCGTGGGCTATGATGCCAAGATCATGCGCCAGATCGTTCGCCTGCGGAAGATGAAGCCTGACGACCGCGCGGAAATGGAAACGATTCTCGACCTCTACAAGGCGGCCCTGGGCCTCGGCTAAACGTCAGCCCGGTTGATCACCGCGTGGGATCACCTATCTTCGGTTCACCACCGGGATAAGGAGAGCCCACGCATGATCGTCACCACTACCCCCACGATCGAGGGCCGGCCGGTCCAGCAATATCTAGGCGTCGTCACCGGCGAAGTTATCGTTGGCGCGAACATGTTCCGCGATCTGTTCGCCAGCATCCGCGACATCGTTGGCGGACGTTCGGGTTCGTATGAAGACGTGCTCGCCCGCGCCCGGATGCAGGCGCTTGAAGAGATGAAGCAGTTCGCTGCTGGCCTTGGCGGCAATGCCGTGATCGGGGTCGATCTCGATTACGAAGTGCTGGGTGCAAACGGCTCGATGCTGATGGTCAGCGCCACCGGCACGGCCGTGGTTGTCTGATCGGCGCCGGTCGGCTAGGGGGCAGCTCAATTCAACCTCCTAGCTGACGGCGTTTTCCATGGCAGGCCATTCCAAATTCAAGAACATCATGCACCGCAAGGGTGCGCAGGATAAGAAGCGGGCGGGCTTGTTTTCCAAGCTTAGCCGCGAAATCACTGTCGCGGCCAAGATGGGCATGCCGGACCCGGACTTTAATCCGCGCCTCCGCGCTGCCGTCAACGCGGCCAAGGCGCAGTCGGTGCCCAAGGACAACATCCAGCGGGCGATCGACAAGGCCAGCAAGGGTGATGCCGAGAATTACGAAGAAATCCGCTACGAAGGCTATGGCCCAGGCGGCGTTGCGCTGATCGTCGAAGCGCTGACCGACAACCGCAATCGCACCGCCACCAACGTGCGCACGGCCTTTGCCAAGAATGGTGGCAATCTGGGCGCTTCGGGCGCCGTCAGCCACGGGTTCGAACGGCTTGGCCTGATCGAATATCCGGGCAGCGCCGGCGATGCCGACAAGGTGTTCGAAGCCGCACTCGAAGCCGGGGCGGACGATGTTGAAAGCGATGAAGACGGTCACGCAATCTGGGTTGCCGTGGAAAATCTCCACCCGGTCGCACGCGAACTGGAAAAGACCCTGGGCGAAGCGATCGGGGTCAAGCTGGCCTGGAAGCCCGGCCTGAAGGCCGAAGTCGGCGTAGACGATGCCGCTACGCTGCTTAAGCTGATCGACGTGCTGGACGACGATGATGACGTTCAGACCGTTTGGGGCAATTACGAGATTCCGGATGCGGTGATGGAGCAGTTGGGCTGATCATCATCGGTCTCGACCCCTCCCTCAGCTGCACCGGCTGGGGGATCGTCGCGAAAAACGGCAACCGCCTGAGTCACATTGCCAACGGTCAGGTCAAAACTGACCCCAAGGCTCCGCTGGCCGATCGGCTGGTGGTGATTGACCGTGAGCTGGCCGCCGTGCTCGCCGAATTCCGGCCAGAGACGGGCGCGGTGGAAGAAGTCTTCGTCAACAAGAATGCCCAGTCCACGCTGAAGCTTGGCCAGGCGCGCGGGGTTTGCCTGCTGGCCTTGGCCAGGGCCGGGTTGTCCGTGGCCGAATATGCGCCAACACTGGTCAAGAAAGCGGTCGTCGGTACAGGCGGCGCGGAAAAGGCGCAGGTCCAGGCGATGCTGAAGGTGCTGCTGCCCGGCGTTACCCCGGCTGGCGCCGATGCGGCCGATGCGCTGGCGGTGGCGATCACACACGCTCACCTGAACCGGGTTTAGCAATCGAGGGTTAAGGCGCCGGGTCGCAACTTGCTGCTTTGGCAGCAGACAGGAGCCGCCTCATGCCCCGCAACCGCCCCCTTGCCTTCGCCGCAATCGCCGCCACCATTCTTTCGGGCTGCACTGCCAGCCGTTATCAAATCTCTGATGCCCTCCAGCGCTATGGGCTTAGTGAGAGCCAGTCGAGCTGCGCAGCGGAATTCCTGCGTGGCCATCTCAGCACCAGCCAGGTCAGTCGGCTGACCAAGGCGGCGCGGTATTATGACCGGGCCGGGCCGCTGACGTTTGGCGATCTGGTGCGGGTTGCCGGCCGGGTTGATGATCGCGAAGTGCTGTTCCAGGTGGGAGCTGCGGCGCTCGCCTGCCGGGTTGCGGCGGATATCCCGCTGCCGCGGTTCTAGTTCATAACTGTTCGCGACTTGTTCCTTTTGCTTGCCGAGTGCGCTGCGGCGGGTTAACCCGCCTGCATGATCGCCCGCCTGTCTGGTCTGCTTGACGATTTCGGTCCTGACTGGGCCGTGATTGACGTTAATGGCGTCGGCTATCTGGTCCATTGCAGCGCCCGCACGCTGGATGCGCTGGGCGTGCGCGGAGACCGGGTGACGGTCCACACCGAACTGCAGGTTTCCGAAAATGACATGCGCCTGATCGGCTTTGCCAGCGGCGGCGAACGTGAATGGTTCCGCCTGCTGACGGGTGTGCAGGGCGTGGGCAGCAAGATGGCGCTGGCCGTGCTCTCAGCGCTGAATGTGGATGAACTGCAGCGGGCTTGCGCTGGCGCCGATGCGGCCATGGTGGCGCGGGCGCAGGGCGTGGGGCCAAAACTCGCCAGCCGGATCGTTAATGAACTGAAGGACAAGGCGGGCGCACTGCCATCCGCCGCTGGCGCCGCCATCACCGCCGCACCGCGCGGATCGGCCAGCCAGGATGCCGTCTCGGCGCTGCAAAACCTTGGCTTCAAGCCCAACGTCGCGACCGAAGCCGTGGCGCGGGCACTGGAGGAACTGGGCGAAGGCGCAGACCTGAACGCGCTGGTCCGGGTTGCGCTGAAGCGGGTGGCTGGGTGATGGATGCGCCCCCTAAATCCCGTCACCCTGAACTTGTTTCAGGGTCCATTTCTCGATTTGGCCGTAGCAAGCGGCGGCAGGCCCAACTCGACCGCAAGATCGACCCAATGTGCGTTGTGCGCGTTGATCAAGTTGATCTTCCACTGCCTGTGCCAGCGCTTCAGCTGCTTCTCGCGCAGGATGGCGGGCTCCATTTCGCCAAACAGCTCATAGTGGACCAGCGAGTGGACGCGATACCGATTGGTAAAGCCGGGCAGAGCCGAATTGCGGTGCTGCCACAGCCGCGAAATCAAGTCCGACGTTACCCCGATGTACAGCGTGCCATAGTGGCTGCTGGCAAGGATATAGACGCACGGAAGCCGTTCTTGTCGCATGTGTTTGAATATGCTGCGAAATGGACCCTGAAACAAGTTCAGGGTGACGAAGAAGGTTTGCGATGCGAGCATTCTTCCTCCCGCTCCATTCAACGTCGTCACCCTGAACTTGTTTCAGGGTCCATCGCGCCGCAAAGGCCGATGCCATGACCGATAACCCGCTCCTCTCCGCCGATCGGCAGTTCGAAGACGCTGACACGGCGCTCCGTCCCAAGACGCTGACCGAATTCGTCGGGCAGGCGGCGGCGAAGGATAACCTGCGGGTCTTCATCGAAAGTGCCAAGTCGCGCGGTGAGGCGATGGATCACGTGTTGTTCTTCGGCCCGCCAGGGCTGGGCAAGACCACGCTGGCGCAGATCGTCGCGCGTGAACTGGGCGTGGGTTTTCGCGCCACCTCTGGCCCGGTTATCGCCAAGGCGGGGGACCTGGCGGCGCTGCTGACCAACCTTGAAGAGGGCGATGTCCTGTTCATTGACGAAATTCACCGACTCAACCCGCAGGTCGAAGAAGTGCTCTATCCGGCGATGGAAGATCGCGCGCTCGATCTGATCATTGGTGAGGGACCCTCGGCACGCTCGGTGCGGATCGACCTGCCGCCGTTTACGCTGGTCGGCGCGACCACGCGCGCTGGCCTGCTGACCACGCCGCTGCGTGACCGCTTCGGCATTCCGGTGCGTTTGAACTTCTATACCGAGCCGGAGCTGGAACGGGTGGTGACCCGCGGTGCCGGCTTGCTGGGCATTGGCATTGAGCCGCAGGGTGCGCGCGAGATTGCCCGCCGCTCACGCGGGACGCCGCGCATTGCCGGACGGTTGTTGCGCCGGGTGCGTGATTTTGCCCATGTTGAGGGGCACGCGGCGATTACGCAGGACCAGGCCGATGCTGCGTTGACCCGGCTTGAGGTCGACAAGCTGGGCCTTGATGCGATGGACCGCCGTTACCTGACCATGATCGGGGCGCTCTACAATGGTGGGCCGGTTGGCGTTGAAACGCTGGCAGCGGGCCTGTCCGAACCGCGCGACACGATCGAGGATGTGATCGAGCCCTATCTGATCCAGTTGGGCCTGATTGCCCGCACGGCGCGGGGGCGCTGCCTGAATAGCCGGGGCTGGCAGCATCTGGGTCTGGCACCGCCGGCCGGCAACCAGGTCGGCTTGTTCGATTCTCCTGATTCGACAGACTAATAGCGGCCGCAACCCGTTCGTGGGTTAGGGTTGCGCGGTTATTCGGTTCCAGTTTGGGACAGGTGGGCCGTGCCGGGACCGGCCATTGCAGTTTCCCCCGGCTGTACAGCAAGAAACAGGGTTAACGCGATTGTCCCTTAATCATTCCTCTGCGTTTCTAGGCCTATAGGGGCGTCTCGGCTGCATCGGGTGGCCGGATCAGTCCCTGCCAGATGCAAAGAGAGCAGAGCTTATGTCGGTTCGGATGGCCCTAGTGAAATTGTCGGCGATCGCTGCGGGCGGCGCCGTGATTGGCGGCGGCGCAGTACATGTGGCCGAGGCTCCGGCAGCCCAGGTTCAATATGTCAAACATGCCAAGAGCAGCGGGACGGCCCGTGCCGCCCCCAAGAAGGTGCTGAAGCGCCGGATCATCCGGACGGTCGTTTGCGACACGCAGCAGCCGAACGGGGCGCGCCGCGTTGTGAGCCGGGGGGCTCCCTGCGCCGTTCCAGCGCAACAGCAGCTGGCGATGGTGGCAATGCCGCTGCCGCAATTGCCGCAGTTCCCGCCGATGCCTGCGCCGCAAGGCGGCAGCGGCGGTGAAGCGACCGTGATCGGCGGCTCAGGCGGCTTCGGGTTTGGCGGTGGCTTCTTCGGTGGTTTCTTTGGCGGCGGTAGCAGCGGCGGTGGCGGCAGCATGGCGGTCTCAACGACGACGACCACCTCAACCACGGGCGGCGTAACGTCGACCGGCGGCGCGTTCACCTCGACCGGCGGCGTATCGACATCAAGCTCGTCGGGTGGCTCTTATACCTCAACGGGCGGCGGGTTCACTTCCACAGGTGGTTCTTCGACCTCGACCGGCGGATCGTCATCCTCAAGTGGCGGCAGCTCAACGTCCGGTGGCGCGACATCAACCTCCAGCGGCGGGATCTCGACTTCCACCTCAGGCGGTTCGACTTCGACGGGCGGGTTCACGTCAACGTCAAACGGTGGTTCGAGTTCAAGCTCGACCGGCGGAATTTCAACGTCGACCACCAGCGGTTCAAGCTCAACCGGCGGAATTTCGACCTCGAGCAGTTCAAGCTCGACCGGTGGGTCTTCATCTTCAAGCTCCAGCGGTTCAAGCTCGAGCTCATCCAGTGGTTCAAGCTCTAGTTCGTCTGGTGGAAATCCTAGCTCCACTTCAGGTGGCTCGACTTCAGGATCAACCTCTGGTGGGTCCTCGTCCTCGTCCTCCTCCTCATCATCCTCGTCGTCTTCAACTTCAACGAGCGGCGGGGCAACCTCGACCTCAACCGGCGGCATCTCCACGTCGACCTCGGGCGGGATTACCTCCTCATCCACTTCAACCTCTGGCTCAACCTCGGGTTCAACCAGTTCGTCCACCTCGGGCTCAACCAGTTCGAGCAGTGGCGTGGGTAGCTCGACGAGCACAAGTTCGGGTGGAACAGAAGTGCCTGCGCCGCCAATGCTGCTGCTGTTCGGTGCTGCGGCTGCGACGCTGGCGGGACGGCGCCGGTTTGGCAAGAAGGCCGCGGCATAGGCCGCCGCTGGAACGCCGCTTGGCAGTTGGATAAAAAAAGGGCGGCCCCAGGGCCGCCCTTTTCTATTCAGGCTAAGGCGTAGCGACCGGATCAGGCCGCCAGCTTGCGCAGCACGTAGTGCAGGATGCCGCCGTTCATGAAGTATTCGACCTCATTGGCGGTATCGATCCGGCACAGCGCCGTGAAGCTGAACTGGCTGCCATCCGGGCGGGTGACGGCCACTTCCACGTCCTGGCGCGGCTTCAGTTCCGCCACGCCGCGGATCGTATAGGTGCAATCGCCGTTGAGACCGAGGGTCTCGCGGGTGGCACCGTCTTTGAACTGTAGCGGCAGCACGCCCATCCCGACCAGGTTGGAGCGGTGGATGCGCTCAAAGCTCTCAACGATCACGGCGCGGACGCCAAGCAGGTTGGTGCCCTTGGCCGCCCAGTCGCGGCTGGAGCCGGTGCCGTATTCCT
>CAZNFV010000107.1:0-7977 GCA_964572445.1 uncultured Novosphingobium sp.
TGGCGGTGCGATAACTGCGATGGCGCAGCTTTCACCCAAGGCCGTGCCGGTGTTCTTCGCTACGGCTGAAGAAATCGCTGCCGACCTGGTGGCCAACCCGCCCAGCGCGGATGAGCTGGAGCGCGTGATCGAACCGCTGCGCCAGCAGATTTCGCGCGCCAGCACCAGCAGCGCCTTCTTCATGTATCAGCTGGAGGGGGCGAGCAGCGAACCGGCTAAATTTGCTGCCCTGCGCACGCTGCTGCCGGATTACACCCGCACCACGCCCGAACAGATGCAGACACTTGCTCGCAAGTACCTTGTCCCGGGGCGGTCATGGCGGGCGCAGGTCATGCCGCAGGCAGGGGCTGTTGCAGTGATCCCGGTCCGGCCAGCCAAGGCGGTGGCGACCCCGATCAACGAAGGCCGCTAGGCGACATATTGTTTCCCGATTGGGCCGATCGGCTTTTCGTCTTTTGCAATTGCGAAGAGACGGGGTTATGGCGCGCGCTCGAAAAGGAGCAGTAAAGTGGCAAATAACTGGACCCCCGAAAGCTGGCAATCATGCGAAGCCCGGCATCTGCCGGTCTATCCGGACACGGCCGCACTCGGCAAGGTAACCGATACGCTGACTACCTTCCCGCCGCTGGTCTTTGCCGGCGAAGCGCGGGCGCTGAAGGCCGATCTGGCGCAGGTTGCGGCGGGCAAGGGCTTTCTGCTGCAGGGCGGTGACTGCGCCGAAAGCTTTGCCGAATTCCACCCGAACAACATCCGCGACACCTTCCGTGTGCTGCTGCAGATGGCAGTGGTCCTGACCTTCGCCAGCAAGCAGCCGGTGATCAAGGTGGGCCGCCTGGCCGGCCAGTTTGCCAAGCCGCGGTCTTCGCCGGTCGAGGTGATCGACGGGGTCGAACTGCCGAGCTATCTGGGTGATAATATCAACGGGATCGAGTTCACGCCCGAAGCCCGCATTCCCAATCCACAACGCCTGCTGCAGGCCTATTCGCAATCGGCGGCCACGCTTAACCTGGTGCGGGCGTTCTCGACCGGTGGCTATGCCAATCTGCGCCAGGTCCACCAGTGGACGCTCGATTTCATGGGGCGTTCGCCCTGGGCTGACAAGTTCGCCGAAATCAGCACCCGGATTGGGGAGTCGCTGGACTTCATGGAAGCCTGCGGGATCGATCCCCGCACCGTGCCGCAGCTGCAGGGCACCAGCTTCTACACCAGCCACGAAGCACTGCACCTGCGCTATGAGCAGGCGATGACCCGGCAGGATTCGCTGACCGGGGACTGGTACGATACCAGTGCCCACATGCTGTGGATCGGCGACCGCACCCGCTTTGAAGGTTCGGCCCACGTTGAATACCTGCGCGGGGTTGGCAATCCGATTGGCTTCAAGTGCGGACCCAGCCTGACACCAGACGAACTGTTGCGCCAGCTTGACCTGCTTAACCCGGGCCGTGAGGCCGGGCGGATTACCCTGATCAGCCGCTTTGGCGATGACAAGGTGGAGGCTGGCCTCGCCCCGCTGGTCCGCGCGGTCAAGCGCGAAGGCCATCCGGTGGTCTGGTCATGCGATCCAATGCACGGCAACGTGATCAAAGCGAACAGCGGCTACAAGACCCGGCCGTTCGATCGCATTCTTAATGAAGTGCGTGGCTTCTTCGCGGTCCACCGTGCCGAAGGCACGCATGCCGGCGGGATCCATATCGAAATGACCGGGCAGGACGTGACCGAATGCGTCGGCGGTGCCGTGGCGATCAGTTCAGAAACGCTGGCTGACCGCTATCACACCCACTGTGACCCGCGCCTCAACGCGGCCCAGTCGCTGGAGCTGGCCTTCCTGCTGGCCGATATGCTCAACGCTGAAGCGGTCGACCGCAGCCAGCGCGCCGCGTGATCACGCGGCAGCTGCTGGGCACTGCCCAGGTTCCTGGCGGTGAAGAGCTGAAGCTCTTTTCCCATGGTCGCGATTTCATGATCGTGCTGGGCCATAACGAATTGATGTCGACCCGGTTGCGCGGCTCGGAAGAAGCGCTGGCGACGATGACGCTGGACCGGCTTAAGGGCCGCTCTGCGCCAAATCTGCTGATCGGCGGCTATGGCATGGGCTTTACCCTGCGCGCCGCACTGGCCGGCATTGGGCCGCAAGGCCGCGTGATGGTGGCAGAGCTGGTGCCCGAGATCATTCAATGGGCGCGGGGGCCAATGGCCGAAGTGGCCGCTGGTTGCCTTGATGACCGGCGCGTGCTGCTGCGAATGGACGATGTCGGCGATGCCATGCTGCTCGCACCGGATAAATTCGATGCCATCATGCTTGATGTCGACAATGGCCCGGATGGGCTGGTCCGGCCAGAGAACAACAGGCTTTACGGCAAGGCTGGACTGCACAACGCCCGCAAGGCGCTGAACGCGGGCGGGGTGCTGGCGATCTGGTCCGCCGCGCGCGATGACAAGTTCGTGCGGCGCATGGAAAGCGTCGGCTTCGAAGTCGAAGAAGTTGAAGTGCGCGCCCGTTATGATGCCGAAGGCCGGGGCAAGGGGCCGCGCCACGTGATCTGGTTCGCGCGAGAAGCTTAAGGATATCAACGGATTGCCTTGGAACTTTTGTTCTGAGACTATCACTCCATCACCACCACCGGCCTGCGGTGGCGGACTGCGATGGAGGGCGAGATGCAAATTGCTTGGGGTAACAAGGTCAGCCTGACGTTTTGCCAGCGCGTGCTGTGGATCCAGCAGGATCTGGGGCTCGACGCAAATGGCCTGATGGCCTGCATGGCTTGGGAATCCGCCCGGACATTCCACGCCAACGTCATGAATCCGACAAGCCATGCGATCGGGCTGATTCAGTTCATGCCTTCAACCGCATCGGCCATGGGGACCAGCACCGAGGCGCTTGGCGCGATGACGCCGGAAGACCAGCTGCACTATGTCTGGCAATACTTTGCGCCCAATCGGAACCGCCTCAGGAACCTGGGTGACATCTATATGGCGATCCTCTGGCCGGGCGGGATTGGCAAGGCCGATTCAACCGTGCTGTTCGGGCGCAACGGTCCCTATCCCGTGCAGTATGCGCAGAACCAGGGGCTCGACGTTGATCACGACGGCAACGTGACACGCGGCGATGCAATTCGGCGGGTTCAGGATCACCTGACGATGGGGCTGCAGTCTGGCTACTATCGCGACATGCCCCAGTTGGCCCAGGGGACGATAGCCTAGGGCTGCCTGGGTTGAGGCAACAGCAGGGTCGAACCCACCGTCTTGCGCGTTTCCAGATCGATGTGGGCCTGGGCGGCGTCGGTCAGGGCATAGGTCTGGCCGATCGATACCTTGAGCACGCCCTTGGCAACCATCTCCCAGACCCGGGCCGAACCGGCGCGCGCTTCTGCGGGATCCCGGTAATAGTCATAAACGCCCGGGCGCGTAACGAACAGCGAGCCGCGGGTGGCGAGATCGCGCAGGCCCACCCCGGTAACCGGACCGCTGGCATTGCCAAAGCTGGCAATCGTGCCGCGCGGTGCCATGCAATCGAGCGAAGTCTGCCAGGTGGCCATGCCGACCCCATCATAGGCAACCCGCACACCTTTGCCGCCGGTGGTCTCGCGAACTTTGGCGACAAGGTCAGCTTCGTCTGACAGGAATACCACTTCGGCACCGCAGGCCTGAGCCAGCGCTATCTTGTCCGGCGATCCGACCGTGCCGATTACCCGCACGCCGCGCGCCTGCAGCCATTGCAGCAAAAGCTGGCCAACCCCGCCAGCCGCTGCGGGGACCAGTGCCCATTCGCCCGGTGCCACCGGGGCGCAGCGTTCAGCCAGCATTTCAGCCGTCGCGCCTTTCAGGAACACGGCCGCTGCGGTGCGGCTATCGATCCCGTCTGGCAGGGCGAAGACATCATTGGCCTTGACCAGCCGGGCCGTGGCATAGGCTCCCGGGCTGCCGCCAAAGGTCGCAGCGTGCATGCCGGGGCGGACATGAGCCACTCCTTCGCCAACCGCCTCAACCACGCCGGCCGCTTCCAGGCCGAGCCCCGAGGGCAGTCTGGTCGGGTAAAGGCCGGTCCGCATATAGGTGTCGATGAAGTTCAGGCCCACGGCTTCATGCCGCAGCAACACTTCGCCGGGTCCGGGAGCGGGCAGGTCGACCGTCTGCCACTGGATCACTTCGGGGCCGCCGGTCTGTTCGATATAGGCCTGGGTCGCGCGCATCACATTCTCCCGCTGAGGGAGCGGGTCTAGCTGGGCTTCATCGCCAAGGCCAGCATCTGCTGGCGCAAATCAAACACTTCTTCAGGCTCGAACTGCGACAGTTCCGCCAATCCGGCGATCTCGTCTGCGCCAAAGCAATTGGCCAGATCGATTGTTTCCGCACGAACACGCTCGCCACTCGCGAGCGAAAAGAAGGTCCGCACCGTCGGCCGGGCATAGTCGGCCTGGCCCTGATCAACCACCATGGCGAGCCGTTGGCTGCGCAGTTCGACGAAGGTGCCAATCGGGAAGTCCCCGATGCATTGCACGAAGGCCGCGAAGATCGCCGGATCGAACCGTCCGGCCATTTCCGACATGCGCTGGATCACGCGGCCCGGATCGACCGCCTCGCCTCCGCCGGGACTGCTGGCCAGTTGATCATAGGTATCGCAAATCGCAGCCATTCGCGAAAACAGCGGAATATCCTCACCGATCAGGCCCTGCGGAGCGCCCGAGCCGTCGTAGTGTTCGTGGTGTTGCAGGGCCACTGCGGCAATATGCTCGGGCAGCCCGCTGGCAGTGAGAAAGTTATAGCCCAACTCAGCGTGCTGTTGAAACACGATGGGCGGCAGTAGCCGGAAGTCGCCCCCGCTTTCGGCCAGATCGACTGGCAGGTGACTGACACCAACATCGAATAGCAGCCCGGCCAGCCCGGCTTCGCGGATCTCGCTCGGCCCAAGCTTGATCTGGCGCCCCAGCGATATCATCAGCGCAGAACAGGCCAGCGCGTGCCGGTAGACGAATTCGCTATCGCGTTTACACCGCATCAAGCCGTTAAAGGCATGCGGATTGCGCTGGATCGAGGAAAAGATGTCTTCGATCACCGGCTGGACCGTTTCGACCCGAACCGTCTTCCCGAGCCGGGCCTCTAGGAACACCTTATTAACCACTTTGCGGCCCTGCGTGGCCAGCTTGTTCGCGTGGCCGAACTCCTGCGGAGCGGTGTGCGGCGTGGTTGACCGTGGATTGAAGGGGATCGGCTCGTTGGGCATCGGGATCCGGCGGCGGCGCAGCGCGGCGGGGACCAGGGTGGCGGCTGCCGATTGCTCCGTGGCCGCAGCCGGCGCACGCTCCATTACATCGCAGCCCTTGGTGATATCAATCACTACGGCATCGATTTCGGCCTCGCGCAAGTCGGTCAGCTTCTCTGCGTCGGTGATGACGAACTTGGTTTTCCAGAACGGATGCTTCAGCCACGAACCTTCCAGTTTGTGGATGAACATACCGAGTTCAGCCTGTGAAGGATTGATTCGCTTGAGCATTTTGGTTCGCGTCCCTGTTTCAACTACTCCAAAACAAATAGTTATCTGGCTATGCCTGCGGGTAAGGGTGCGGCTAGGGAAAGTTACGCAGGGGCAGTAAACTTTACGCCCGTCCAGGACGCGCAGTTGCATCCGCATGACCGCGGGCAGACCAGGAACCAGCAGAAATTGGGAAACTGGCTGGGGCGGCAGGATTCGAACCTGCGAATGCCGGTACCAAAAACCGGTGCCTTACCACTTGGCGACGCCCCAGCAGCCGCGCGGCCTTTAGCACGCCGCGCGGCAGAGAAAAGGCCTCTATTGCTCTTCGGGCAGATTATCGAAATCAGCAGCCGAATGACGCTCTACCAGACCGGTCGGCAGGTTGACGCGCAACCCGCGCTTGACCGCCGGACGAGCGAGGATTTCTTCCACCCAGCGGCCCAGGTTGGTATATTCGTGCATCGACAGGAAAGTCGCCGCATCGCCATAGGCTTTGCCGCGGTAAAGCAAGCCCAACCAGGCGAAGGTGGCCATGTCGGCGATTGAATATTCATCCCCGGCAAGGAAGCGGGCTTCGGCCAGTCGCTTGTCGACCACGTCACACAGCCGCTTTGTTTCCATCGAATAGCGATCGATCGCATATTCGATCTTGAACGGGGCATAGGCGTAGAAGTGCCCAAAGCCGCCGCCGATAAAGGGTGCGCTGCCCATCTGCCACATCAGCCAGGACAGGCACTCGGCGCGGCCCTTGGCATCGGCCGGAATGAAGGCTCCGAACTTTTCGGCCAGGTGCAGCAGGATCGCGCCGCTTTCAAACAGGCGGATCGGCTCTGGCCCGGAACGGTCAAGCATCGCGGGAATCTTGGAATTGGGATTGATCGAGACAAAGCCCGATCCGAACTGGTCACCTTCGCGGATGTTGACCAGCCAGGCGTCATACTCCGCCCCGCCGTGTCCTGCTTCCAGCAGCTCTTCCAGCAGGATGGTGACCTTCTGACCGTTGGGCGTGCCCAGTGAATAGAGCTGGAACGGGTGCTGACCAACCGGCAGCTCCTTGTCATGAGTCGCGCCTGAAACCGGCCGGTTGATGCTGGCGAATTGCCCGCCGTTTTCCTTGTTCCAGGTCCAGACCTTGGGCGGGGTGTATTCAGCATCGGCCATTGCGAAGGCGCCTTTCTTTAAATCACCACCGGAAAGTGGCCGCCGCGCGGGCAGAGCGCAAGGGGGCGTGAGACGCGTTCTGCAGTTGACAATAGTTGTCCGGACAAATCTAGTGATGCCGAACTGGTGGAGGCACGATGATGAGTAATGACTGGGGCAGGCGCGATTTCTTCCGGCTGGGAATGGCAGGTCTCGCTGGCTCGGCCTTGCTGGATGCCGACCTGATCAAGGCGGCAGAGCGGCGCGGCGGACCCATCAGTCAGCGTGCCGACGGCACTTATGACACCGTGCCACTGGCCAAGGACGCGATCTCGATTGGAATCGTGCAGTCCCGGGTCCTGGCGGTCGATGCTGCCAATCCTGCAAAGAAGCGGCGTGAAAACGTGGCGCACATGTGTGACCTGATTGACTACGCCAATGGCTTTTCGGGTAAGAAGGATCTACTGTTTTTCCACGAATTTCCGATCACCGGTTACAACTACAAGTGGGATCTGGCCGATGCCCGTCGTGCGGCGATCGAGGTGCCGGGGGAGGAGACAGAGGTCCTGGCAAAAAAAGCCCGCGAGCACGGCACCTGGCTGGTATTCGGCTCTTACGTGCGCGATCCGGATTGGCCCGATAGCCTGTTGTCGATCACCACGATCATGAACGACCAAGGGCAGGTCGTTGATCGACACTGGAAGGCGCGCAATATCAAGGGGGCGTTTGGCGGCTTCGAGCTGTTCACCACCACAGTCTATGATGTGCTGGACCGCTATATTGAAATGTACGGCGCAGATGCCGTTATCCCGGTGACCCGTACCCCGATTGGCAATATCGCCACGTCCTCGATCCAGCGGGAGCCGGAACTGTTTCGGGCCATGGCAATGAAGGGAGCGGAGATTATCCTGCGAACAGCCTCGGGCGGGTTTACCCCGGCAGATATCGCCGCCACATCGATGTACAATCAGGTCTATACGGCCATCGCCAACAACGCCGCTTCGCCAGACAATGGCCTCTACTTCGAAGATGCCGGCGGGGGCGGATCGGGGCTTTACGGGCCAGACGGCAACGCGATCTCGCTGGCCGCTACTGCCTTTGAAACCTGCATCGAAGCCCGCATTCCGATCCGCGACTTTCGCGCCCGGCACCGCCAGCCGATCGTGCACACTGAACTGGTAATGCCGATCTACGAGGGTTACCGCTCGCGCTATGGACCGAACCTGTTCAGCGCCTACCAACCCCACGATATCCACGATGCCGGGCGTTATCTTAAAGACAAGGGGCGCTGGTGAAGCGGGCAGGCCAATTTACGTTCCGTTAAGCAAGGTCACCTAAACCTTGCGGCATGCCATCGCTCGCAT
>CAZNFV010000108.1:0-7931 GCA_964572445.1 uncultured Novosphingobium sp.
GGGGCCCGGAAAAGAAGCTGCTGACCGATGAACGCCGCGATGCCAAGGGCAACCTGAAGGGTCCGCTCGCCGCGACGCAAATGGGTCTGATCTACGTCAATCCTGAAGGCCCGAACGGCGTTCCTGACCCGCTGGCTGCGGCCAACGACATCCGCCGCGCCTTTAGCGGGATGGCGATGAGCGATGAAGAAACTGTCGCGCTGATCGCCGGGGGCCACACCTTTGGCAAGGCACACGGTGCGCGCAAGCCGGAAGACTGCGTTGGCAATGATCCGGGCACGGCTGCGATCGAGCAGCAGGGCAAGGGCTGGGCCAACAAGTGCGGCAAGGGCCATTCGGAAGACACCGTGACCAGCGGCCTTGAAGGGGCCTGGACCGCTAACCCGATCGCCTGGACCACCCAGTACCTCGATAACCTCTATGGCTTTGAATGGGTCAAGACCAAGAGCCCGGCCGGTGCCACCCAGTGGGTGCCCAAGGACGGGGCTGCGGCCAACCTGGTGCCGGATGCCCACCGCCCTGACGTGCGCCATGCACCGATCATGTTCACCACTGACGTCGCGCTGAAGGAAGACCCGGGCTTCCGCAAGATCACGCAGCGCTGGCACAAGAATCCGCAGGAATTCGCGGACGCCTTCGCGCGCGCCTGGTTCAAGCTGACCCACCGCGACATGGGGCCACAGGCCCGTTATCAGGGTGCTGACGTGCCCAAGGTAACTTTCGCCTGGCAGGAGCCGCTGCCCAAGGCTAGCTATGCCCCGATCGCGGCGGCTGATGTAGCCACGCTGAAGGGCCAGATCGCAGCATCGGGCCTGACCACAGCCGAGCTGGTCCGCGCGGCCTGGGCCTCAGCCTCCACCTTCCGCGCCACTGATATGCGGGGCGGCGCCAATGGCGCACGCATCCGCTTTGAACCGCTGAAGTCCTGGGCGGCCAACGATCCAGCCGAACTGACCAAGGTGCTCGCCTCGCTTGAGACAATCCGCACCGGGTTCAACAAGGGTGCGACCGGCGGCAAGCAGGTATCGCTGGCCGATCTGATCGTGCTGGGCGGGACTGTCGGGATCGAGCAGGCCGCCAAGGCAGCCGGGCACGATGTGACTGTGCCGTTCACCCCAGGCCGCGTCGATGCGCTGCCGACTCAGGCCGATGTGAAGGCGTTGAACGACCTGCGTCCAACGGCTGACGGCTTCCGCAACTACTATGGCGCGGATGCCTACTTCGGTCCGACCGAGGCGCTGATCGACAAGGCTGACATGCTGAACCTGACCGTGCCGGAAATGACCGTGCTGGTGGGCGGGATGCGTGCGCTGGGGGCCAATGCCGGTGGTTCGACCGCTGGGGTCTTCACCAGCCGACCGGGCAGCCTGACCAATGACTTCTTCGTCAACCTGCTGTCGATGGACACGGTGTGGAGCAAGTCGGCGGCAACGCCGGGTCTCTACGAAGGCAAGGACCGCGCCAGCGGCGCAGCCAAGTGGACCGCCACCCCGGTTGACCTGGTCTTCGGTTCGAACTCTGAACTGCGCGCCGTGGCCGAGGTCTATGCCTCGGACGATGCCAAGGAGAAGTTCGTGGCCGACTTCGTCAAGGCCTGGACCAAGGTGATGAACGCGGACCGCTTCTGATCCGCTTGTAACAGCAAGGGGGCGGTGACCGGGCATCCGGCCACCGCCCCTGCGCGTTTGTAACCTGACGTTGAAGCTGGAGAATGCCCGTGCGTGTCTTTGCCCTGATCCCGGCGCTGGCCGCGCTGTTGGCGGTGCCCGCGCAGGGCCAGAGCCGTCCACCGGCCTTTGCCCAGTGCGCCTCTTGCCATTCGGCCGAACCGGGCAAGACCGTGTTCGGGCCCAGCCTGCACGGCGTGGGCGGCCGCAAGGCGGGCAGTTTGCCGGGCTATGATTACAGCCCTGCTCTGAAAAAGACCAAGATCACCTGGAACGCTGCCACGCTCGATCGTTGGCTGACGTCACCGCAGAAAACGGTTCCGGGCACCAAAATGCCCTTTGGCGGGATTCAGGACCCGGCAGCGCGCCGGGCCCTGATCACCTATTTGCTGGCGCTTAAGTAACCGCTCACCCAGCGCGGGCGGCGATCCATTCGTCCACCCGGCGCTCCAGGATCGAGAGCGGCTGCGAGCCTGATGCGATCAGCAGATCGTGGAAGGCCTTCACATCGAACTTCCCGCCCAGCTTCTGTTCGGCGCGGGCGCGCAGCTCCATGATCTTGAGCATGCCGATCTTGTAGCCCGTCGCCTGGCCCGGCAGGGTGATGTAGCGGCGGATTTCAGAGCGTGAGCGCTCGATCGGCTGGCGACCGGTGGTGTTCATATAGGTTACCGCCTGATCCTCGGTCCAACCCTTGGCGTGAAGGCCAGTATCAACCACCAGTCGCGCCGCGCGGAACAGTTCGGCATCCAGCCGCATGAAATCGGCAGCGATATCGGGGAAGGCGCCCATTTCCTTGCAGACGGCCTCGGCATAGAGGCCCCAGCCTTCACCAAAGGCGACATAGCCGGTGGCTGAGCGGAACTTTGGCCCGCCCTGCTGGCGCACCTGGATATCGCCCTGGGTGTTATGGCCCGGCACCGATTCATGGCACATCAGGGTGTAGAGCGCCGCCGGATCGGGACGGGTGCCGACCAGGTGGACGTAAGTGCGCGCCGGGCGGGTGCCGTCGGGGCTTGGCTGGCTGGCATGGGCCGCGCCGCCCGGGACTTCAGAGAAGGCCGGTTCGCGCACCACTTCGATGCCATAGGCCGGGAGCATCCCGAAATAGCCGGGCAGCAGGGTGCGGGTGTGAGCCACGAACTCGTTCGCGGTCTTAAGGTATTCGGCGCGGGTTGCATCGGTGAAGGGCTGCGGCGGGTAGAGCCGCTTGCGTTCCTGATAGAAGGCTTCGCGGTCTGCAAAGCCGGCCTTGCGGGCCAGCGCATCCTGCTCCGCCTCGATCCGCGCCACTTCCTTCAGGCCAATCTGGTGGATCTGGTCAGCGGTCAGGTCGGTCGTCGTGACCAGCTTCAACTCATTGGCATAGTAAGCCAGCCCGCCTGGCAGGGTGACCGCGCCAACCTTGCCGCTGGGGGCGGTGGCGAGGTCGCTCTTGGCCCAGGCAATCACGCGGCCATAGGCCGGCTTTAGCGCAAGGATCGCGTCCTTGGCCTGGCCGAGCAGCACGTCTGCATCGGCTTGCGGCAGCTTGCCAGCGCTGACGAGTGCGGCAGTCTTGGCTTTGACGTCAGCCCACAGCGCAGCATCGGGTCCTGCGCCAAAGGGCGCGCCGCTGGTCAGCTGTTCGCTGCTGGAGATGATCGTTTCGATCTGGAACTTCGGCGCGCGGATCCCCGCCTTGTCGCTAACCTTGCTGCGCGCAATCGCCAGGTCGAGCACGGCTGGCATCCCCTGCAGGCGGGCGATGTAGTTCTTCAGGTCCGTGACATCGCTGACCGTATGGGTGTTGATCAGGAAGTCCGGCATCTGGCTGTGCGCCGAATAGAGCCGCGAATAGAACGGCGGGCGGTAGATCCTGTTCTGATTGCTCAGCGCGGCGCGCTCTGCCTCCAGCGCCCAGATATCATAGTTGACCTGCCCTTCGGGGGAGAGCTTGCTGCGATCGAACTGCGCCTTCATCCGGGCGGCGCTGGCCTTGCGCCAGGCAACCTGGGCATCGGCAGCGGCATCGCTGATGTCGTTCCACTTGTCGCCGCCGTCCTTGATGCCAAGGCGCGTGGCGAGCTGCGGCTGGGTCTTCACATAGGCCGCGAATTCGGCATCAAGGAACTGCGTCAGCCGGGCATCCTCAGACGTTTGTGCGCTGGCAGCAGCCGGGGCTGGCGCGGCGGTCTGGGCGGACAGCCCGGTTGAAGCTAACAGGGCGAGTGTTGCGGCGGCGAGGCCAGTGGAAAGCTTGGTCATGTCGGTTCAGTCCCTCTTGTGCAGCGCGCATTTATGGAGCGCCGCTCCATGTCAGTGAAGCCGGGATAACCGCTACAGGTCAGCAGGCATCCTGCCAATCACCCTTCCGCATCGACCAATGGTGCACTAAGCCTTCGGGCAATGACGCTGATTGCCTTCAACAAGCCGATGAACGTGCTCTCGCAATTCACCGATGCGGGCACGGATGGCTCGCCGCGTGCCACGCTATCGGACTATATCGATTGCCCGGGCGTCTATCCTGCCGGGCGGCTCGACCGGGATAGCGAAGGGCTGCTGCTGCTGACCGACGATGGCGCGCTGCAGGCCCGGATTGCCGATCCCCGGTTCAAATTAACCAAGACCTATCTGGTGCAGGTTGAGGGCGCGGTAGCCGATGCGGCGCTGGTGCAGTTGCGCCAGGGCGTGCGGCTTAACGATGGCCTGACGCGCCCCGCGCTGGCGGAACGGATCGACCCGCCCGAACTCTGGCCGCGCGATCCGCCGGTGCGGTTCCGCAAGACTGTGCCGGATAGCTGGCTGCGCGTGACGATCACCGAAGGCCGCAACCGCCAGGTCCGGCGGATGACTGCTGCTGTGGGTCACCCCACGCTACGGCTGGTGCGCTGGGCGATTGGCGATTGGACGCTGGATGGGTTGGCGCCGGGGAAATGGGCCGTGGTTTAAGCGCATCGTTCAACGCAATTCCTTCACCTCTTGGGACTAGCAAGGCGCTGCCGCCCGGCGAACGGCTCCCCGTCTTCCTTCGCCAGCCCAAAGGACTGCCGTGCCCGAAGCCCGTTTTGCGCAGCAATGCGATCGCCTTTCGCAAACCGTCGACAAGACGCTGTTTGATCGCCTGGTCTGGGAACGAACCGAAGCCCCGGTACTGGCCAACCTCGTAGAGCTGGCCCACGGCGTGCTGGAAGGCCGTGATGAGTTCGAGCTGGCTGAAGAAGGCGCGACCAACACGATCAAGCGTTTCGTGCTCAAGGTCCACGGCAACCGGATCGCGGCCCTGGCGATGCGGCTGGAGGCTGGCCAGGCTGAGCTGACGATCCAGCCGATTGAGCGCAGCCCCTATCAGGTGGCGCCCGGCCCGCTGCTTTCCGTCCCCTTCGCCGGGATCGACGCCGCCTGGATGGCCAGCAGCATGGACACACTGTTCGCGCGGATTACGCGTTAAGCCGCAGCGCGCCTGTCACGATCCTGAAACAGGCCCGTGAGACCTTGCTGCTCATGGACCAGACAGACACCCGCTTCGACTGGATCAGCTGGCTTGCCAGCGTGCCCGGCATCCCCGCCGATTGGGGTAACACGGCGCAGCAGCCCGCTATAGAGCAAGCCGAAGTGCCCTTGCCCCTCGCCGCCTAGTTGGCGGTGAAGCGCAGCGGCAGGGTCTTCAGCCCGCCGACAAAAGTGCTCTTGGCGCGGCGCGGTTCGCCGGCCAGTTCGACGCTTTCAATCCGGTCGAGCAGGGCCTCGAACAGCAGCCGCATTTCCAGCCGCGCCAGGTGTAGCCCCAGGCACTGGTGCGCGCCGGCACCAAAGGCGAGGTGGCGGGTCTGGTCACGGGTCACGTCAAACTTGCGCGGGTTTTCAAACTGCGCTGGATCGTGGTTGGCCGCGACATAGCTGATCATGATCCAGTCGCCCTTGGCGATCTTTACGCCCGAAAGCTCAACGTCCGCGTTCGCCATGCGCATGAAGTGCTGCACCGGCGTGGTCCAGCGGATCGCTTCCTCGACGATATTGGCGAGCAGGCTGCGGTCCGCCTTGACCTTGGCGAACTGCTCCGGATCGCGGGCGAGGGCGAGCATGGCCCCGGCCGTGCTGGCGCTGGTGGTGTCGTGTCCGGCGCTGGCCGTGATGATGTAATAACCCGCGCGGTCACGGGCCGAGATCGGCTCGCCATCGATTTCCGCCGTGGCCAGGATGGTGGCGACATCGTCGGTCGGATTGGCGCGGCGCTGGGCGGCCAGGCCTTCGAAATAACTTTCGAACTCGGCCACGGCACCGAACACGATCTGGCTGATCATCTCGGGCGTCATCTGGGCCATGCCGCTCTTGGAAAGGTCTTCATCCTGCCCGCCAAACATCTGCTGGGTCAGGAACAGCATCTTCTCTTCGTCTTCTTCGGGGACACCCAGGATCTGCATCACGACATGAAGCGGATAGGGCGCAGCAACGTGGGTGACGAAATCCGATTCCGGTCCGGCCTGGATGAACCGCTCGACCGTCGCCCGGGCCAGTTCGCGGACCCGTGCTTCCAGGCTGCGCAAGTTCTTGGGCATGAACCAATCCTGCGTCAGCCGGCGCAGCTTGGGATGCTTCGGCGCATCGAGCGCAACCAGCGAAGAGACCAGGTTGGGGCTTTCATCGCCCTGCTTGGCCGTCACTTCGCGGGCCAGCGCCTCACCAGCGCGGTTGGTGAAGACCACGGAACGCGGCGCATTCAGGAAGGTCGCGTTGTCTTTCGAGATGCGCATGACATCGTCATACTTGGTGACCAGCCAGAATGGCTCGTGATCGTCGGTCGGGCTGACAATCCGCACCACCGGCGTTTCGGCCCGCAGCCGGTCGAACAGGTCCAGCGCGACGTTCCAATCGGCGTAGGACTTGGGATCGATCACCGCGAGGGCATCGGCGGGGCTGGCGACGGGTCCGGTCATGGTGCTTATCCTTGCGCCTGAACGGCTTCATAGGCCGCCTTGTATTCATCGCGCAGCAGCCGCTTGTAGAGCTTGCCGGTCAGTTCACGCGGCAGCTGTTCGCGGAAATCGATCTGGCGCGGCATCTTCACCCGGCTCAGTTGCCCGCTCAGGTATTCGCGGATCTCATCAGCCAGTTCGGGCCCGGCCTGGCTCATGTCGAGCGGCTGGATTACCGCCACCACCTTTTCGCCCATTTCCGGATCGGGCGCGCCGATTACTGCGGCATCGGCCACCTTGGGGTGCGTAACCAGCAGGTTCTCGATTTCCTGCGGGTAGATGTTGACCCCGCCCGAGATGATCATGAAGCTCTTGCGGTCGGTCAGGAACAGGTAGCCGTCTTCATCCTGGTAACCGACATCGCCCAGGCTCGACCAGCCGTGCTTGTTGCGGGCATCGCGGGTCTTGTCGGGATCGTTGTGGTATTCGAACGGCACCATGCCTTCGGTCGGCTCGAAGAAGATCTGGCCTTCGCTGCCCCGAGCCACCTCGTTCCCGTCTTCGTCGCAGACCCGGATGATCCCGGTCAGCGCCTTGCCGACAGTGCCGGGCTTGGTCAGCCATTCCTGGCTGGTGACAAAGGTGAAGCCGTTGCCTTCGGTCCCGGCGTAATATTCGTAGATCACCGGACCCCACCATTCGATCATCGCCTGCTTGACCGGCACCGGGCAGGGAGCAGCGGCGTGGATCGCGCACTTCAGGGTCGAGGTGTCATACTTCTTGCGGACGTCTTCGGGCAGCTTGAGCATCCGCACGAAATGGGTCGGCACGAACTGGCTGTCGGTCACCTGGTACTTTTCAATCGCGGCCAGCGCGGCCTCGGGATCGAACTTTTCCATCACCACCACGGTGCCGCCCAGCTTCTGGATGGTCATCGACCAGCGTAGCGGTGCAGCGTGGTACAGCGGGGCCGGGGTCAGATAGACTGAATCCGGCTTGATCCCGAAGGCCATCATGGTCAGTCCGACCAGCGCGTTGGCCTGATCGATTGCCGGGTCTTCGGGCAGCGGGATCTTCACCCCCTTGGGCCGGCCAGTGGTGCCGGAAGAATAGAGCATGTCCACCCCGGCGCGTTCATCGGCAATCGGGGTCTCTGGCATGCCAGCAAGGGCAGCTTCGGCCGAAAGTGCACCGGGTGTATCAAAGCGCAACTGCTCAACCTGCGGAGCCAGCTTGGCCACCTCGTCCAGGATCGGGGCGAGATAGGCCGATCCGAACAGGATCTTCGCAGCGCTATCTTCCAGAATATAGGCAATCTCGGGCGGAGTGAGGCGGCTGGAAATGCCGACATAGTGCACACCGGCACGCT
>CAZNFV010000109.1:0-7843 GCA_964572445.1 uncultured Novosphingobium sp.
CCGCGCCCGTCGATCACCTGTTCGTTGGCCAGCACGGTCATGTCGACCGGATCCCAGTTGACCGCCGATTCTTTGCGGTAAACCAGCCCAGCGGCATAGAGATCGAGG
Organism: uncultured Novosphingobium sp.; assembly: GCA_964572445.1. Taxonomy (GTDB): domain Bacteria; phylum Pseudomonadota; class Alphaproteobacteria; order Sphingomonadales; family Sphingomonadaceae; genus Novosphingobium. The sequence continues at coordinate 109 of CAZNFV010000109.1, forward strand.
AACAGCGCCTGTTCCTGGCCGTAATAGTCCGGCTCGCAGGTCGCCAGTTCACGGCTCCAGTCGAGCGCGAAGCCCAGCCGCTTCAACTGGGCTTTCATGTTGGCGATGTTGTCGCGGGTCCAGCCGCCGGGGTGCACGCCCTTTTCCATCGCGGCGTTTTCGGCCGGCATGCCGAAAGCGTCCCAGCCCATCGGGTGCAACACTTCAAAGCCCTGCATCCGCTTGGTCCGCGCGAGCACATCACCCATCGTGTAATTGCGCACGTGGCCGATGTGGATGCGGCCCGATGGATAGGGGAACATCTCCAGCACGAAGGAGCGCGGCTTGGCGCTATCATCGTCGGCGCGGAAGGTCTGGCGTTCGTCCCACGCTTTTTGCCAGCGCGAATCGGCGCTGGACGGATCAAAGCGTCCGGAATCTTGATGTGCGGTCGTCATGTCCTGCCCTCTAACCGCTGCACGCGGCTTGTCGAGGGGGTGGCTTATTCGGCGACAGCCCCGCGGCGCAGATCGCGCGCCTTGGTGAGGATGATGTCTTCCAGCTTCTGGACCGTAGCAGCCTGGATCGGAGCATCCACCCAGACGCCATTCTGGGCGACCTGGCGGCTGGCGGCGACGCGCAAGGCATCGGCGCGCAGGTCCTGATCGAGGATGGTGACGGTAACCTTCATCCGCTCACCCGCGTTGTTCGGGTTGGCGTACCAGTCGGTCATGATGACGCCGCCGTTGCTGTCAGTCTGGAGCATTGGCATAAAGCTTAGCGCTTCAAGGCTGGCGCGCCAGAGATAGCTGTTGACGCCAATCGTCGTGATCTTCGAAGCAGCAAGGTCGGCCCTCGGGCGATCCTTGCCACCACAGCTGACCAACGCGAACGCCGCCAAGGCGACCAGGCCGGTGCGGCCGATCCGGGAAAAGGTGCTCTGGCCGGAAGTGACGGTCATCATGGTCAACGTACGATCCTGTCTTGGCGGCGGGAACGAGCCCCACGCGAAACCTGCGAAGCCTCTATAGCCAAGGCGGCCACAGCGGCAAGTCCGCATTGGCCGCCGGAGCCGTGAACGCCCGCTGAATGCAACGCGGAGCCAAGCCGTTAAGCGCGAATTCAGGGTGCTGACACCAGATAGTGCTTGGAATTTGGGGGCAACCGCGCGAAAATCGCCCGGGCCCCGAACTGGGGCGACGGAGCCGCATGGATATGACTGCGCAAACAGCTGGCATTCAGGGCAAGGGGCGCAACAATGCCGCTTCCGCGCTGCTGCTCGCTGCGGCGGTTACGGTCTTGGCATTGCCGAGCGCCGTCCTCGCCCTGTCGGTTGGAATTGGCCCCGTGCTCTCGGCACCATCCAGCCATCAAACGGTCAGCGGTTTTCAGGCTGCCCGGGTTGACCCGCGGCTGGCCCGCTCGATCTCGGTTCGGGCACTGGGTGCAGGTCAGACCTTCCAGTTTACGCCCGGCGCCGCCCCCAATCGACTCGATCGTTCGGTCACTGTTGCAGTGCGGGTCGATGGCAATCGGGCCAGGCCCGCAGCCAGCGATAAGGGCGGTTTCGGCATTGCCCCCACGGCTTATAGTCTGGGCGTTTCGCGCGGCTATAAAAGCTTTGCCCAAAACAGCAGCGCAGGCACGGAACTGCGCCGGATCGAGCTGCCTGACCTGGCCAGTTTCAAGCCATCGGCTGGCGCCACGGGCGCCCCTTCGCGTTTCAGTCCGAGGATTGCGCTGGACGGGCGCGAACCGGCTGGCCGTTCACCGCGCACCTTGCAGGGGCAGCCGGAAGAGGTGGTCGATCTGGGCGGCTCCTATCGCCTGACCCGCAACCTCAACGTGACAGCTGGCGTGCGCAGCACGTCTGACCGCGACCGCCTTGCCCCGCTCAGTGACGGACGCAAGGATAACCAGGCGGTCTACGTCGGCACCCAGTTCAAGTTCTGATCGCTCCTTCGTAAAAATACCTTAAAAAACACTGCGTACCCTTGCCGGGATCGCTGGCCTTGCATAGGCTGCCGCTACGTTATGGCCGTACGGGAGAAGGTCGGATGGCACGAGTGGCAGTGGTTACCGGGGGCACGCGCGGAATTGGTCAGGCGATTTGCCAGCGCCTGATGCGTCAGGGGCATACCGTCATCGCCAACTATGCCGGCAACGAGGAGAAGGCCAAAGCCTTCACCGCCGCCACTGGAATTCCGGCCCATCGCTGGGATGTCGGCGATCACGAGGCGGCGCTGGCAGGCTGTGCCCGGGTTGAGGCGGAGTTCGGCCCGATCGATATCGTCGTCAACAATGCTGGTATCACCCGCGATGGCACGCTCCACCGGATGAGCTTTGAGGACTGGAACGAAGTCCTGCGCATCAACCTGGGCGGCTGTTTCAACATGGCCAAGGCGACTTTCCCTGGCATGCGCGATCGCGGCTGGGGCCGGATCGTCAACATCGGCTCGATCAACGGTCAGGCTGGCCAATATGGCCAGGTCAACTATGCTGCGGCCAAGTCTGGCATCCACGGCTTTACCAAAGCGCTGGCGCAAGAAGGGGCCAAGTTCGGCGTGACTGTCAACGCCATCGCCCCGGGCTATATCGATACGGATATGGTGGCCGCCGTGCCCGCCCCGGTGCTGGAAAAGATCGTTGCCAAGATCCCGGTCGGCCGGCTGGGCATGGCCGAGGAAATCGCCCGCGGGGTGGCCTTCCTGACCAGCGATAACGGTGGCTTTGTGACCGGCTCCACCCTGTCCATCAACGGCGGCCAGCACATGTACTGACCTGTTGGGATAAGTTTACATAGTTTACACTGTGTCCGCTTTTCCCAACAGCCCAATTTGCCAGATATATCCCGCAATTCCGCCAGTTTTGGTCCGCCGCTGCATAACTGTTCCACTGCAGCGGAAAAAATTCCGGCCAGCGCGGAGCAGCCAACACACAACCGCACATTCGACAATTTCAAAGAGCGCGGCCTTATCGCAGGCTGCAGCCCAGTAGGAAAACGTTTCGGACCGCGCCGGCCACTTGTAAAAAGGCGCTTTGACATGGGTCGGGTGGCGCTATGACCATCGGCATGACCACGCCGTTCCATCCCCCCATCAAGCGTTCGATCGAGATCGCCGGGCACAAGACCTCGATCAGCCTAGAGCCGCTGTTCTGGGAACTGCTCAAGCAGGCTGCCGTTGCCGAAGGCTTGCCGATCAGCGCACTGGTCGCGCGGATCGACAGCGAACGGATTATCGCGCCAACGCCGCCCGGATTGGCCGGAGCCGTGCGGGTGTGGCTGGTCGGCTGGCTGACTTCAAAGCTGAGCCCCTCAAAACTGGGCTAAGGCCAGACCGCCTAACGCGGCGGTGCTTAGCACGGGCACCACGCTCCATTTCAGGCGGAACAGCAAGACTGCGCAAAGCAGGCTGAGCGCGGCTGCGCGCCAGTCCAGGCTGGTCCAGATCGGCAGGCTGCCCTGATAGGACCGGAACAGCACGTGGCCGCCGAACCACAGCGCCAGGCTGCCGATCACGCCGACTATCGCTGCCGTGACAGCCGCCAGCGCGCCCTTCAGCCGGACGGCCTGTTCCATCCGCTCGATCCACGGGGCAAAGGTGAAGATCCACAAGAAGCAGGGGGCGAAGGTTACCCAGGTGGTCAGTGCTGCACCAAGCACGCCGGCGATCAGCGGGCTGAACGGCTCTGGCGCCCGAAAAGCGGCCAGGTAGCCGACAAACTGGGTCACCAGGATCAGCGGACCCGGCGTCGTTTCCGCCAGGCCCAGGCCATCTGCCATTTCGCCCGGCAGCAGCCAGCCAAAGCTGCCCACTGCCTCCTGCGCCATATAGGCCAGGACCGCATAGGCCCCGCCGAATGTGACCACGGCCAGCTGCGAGAAGAAGCTGCCGATCTGCCAGAGGACATGATCGGGCCCGAGCGTGATGAAGATCAGCACCATTGGCATGGCCCAGATCGCGCCCCAGATCAGTACCGACAACAGCGAGGCAGACCATGGGCACGGCGGCAGGTCGACCGCCGGTCCCACCGGCTTGAGCGCCAGCAGGCCGGCTCGCAGTGCAGCAACTGCAAAACCGATCAGGCCCGAACCGAGGACGACGATGGGGAAGGGCAGGGCGAAGAACGCCAGGGCGAGAAAGCTCGCCAGCGCCAGCCCCTGCTTCACCCGCGTATCCAGCGCGCGCCCGGCGATCCGGAGCAGAGCCTGGATTACCAGCGCTAGTACCGCCGCCTTGATCCCCAGGAACAGCGCGGCAAACCAGCTGAGGCTGGCCGCAGCGGCATAGAGGACCGACAGTGCAAGTATCACCAGCGCCCCGGGGATGACAAACAGTAAACCTGCCGCGAGGCCGCCGCGCCAGCCGTGCAGCTTCCAGCCGATCCAGGTTGCGAGCTGCTGGGCTTCGGGTCCGGGCAGGAAATGGCAGAAGTTCAGGGCGTGGAGGTATTGGTCTTCGCTTACCCAGCCGCGCTCCTCGACCACTTCGCGGTGCATCAGCGCGATCTGGCCAGCCGGCCCGCCGAAGCTGAGGCAGCCGATCCGGGCGAAGGTGCGGAGCAGATCAGGAAAAGTGGGGCCGGGGTGCATCTGCTTTGGCTAATGATGCGCCCCGGCTGAGTCCAGCTTTGGGCTTCAGGTGAATTTCCCGGCCGATGGCGGGTCGCTGGCCGGGAAGCTTTCATCGCTGGCTTCGTCGACCTTGTCCCAGTGGGGCGGGTCGCTTTTCATGGCATCCGGCCCGGCATTGCGGACGGGAGCGAAGCCTTCGGTTGCTTCACCCGAAGCAAAGGCGGCTGGAGTGGTGTTTGCCGCATTGCGTTTTGCATAGCGGTAGAGCGCGTAGCCGGCAGCGCCGGCGGCAGCGAGTTTGAGCAGCATGGCATGGGCTCCTTCTGCGAGTCTGCCCCCTGCCTAAGGGATATGGGCGCGCCGGGTTCCGGCGATCAAGTCAGTCCCCGCCCACCCGTTCGATCTGTGCGCCCACCAGCGCCAGTTTCTCTTCAAGCCGCTCATAGCCGCGGTCGAGGTGGTAGAGCCGGTGGACCTGGGTTTCACCTTCGGCCGCCAGACCGGCGATCACCAGGCTCATCGAAGCGCGCAGATCGGTCGCCATAACTTCGGCGCCGGTCAGCTTCTTCACGCCGTGGACCACGGCGGTACGGCCCTTGGTTTCGATGTGCGCGCCCATACGGTTGAGTTCGGGGACGTGCATGTAGCGGTTCTCAAAGATCGTCTCGGTCAGGACCGAGCTCCCTTCGGCCAGGCACAGCATCGCCATCAGCTGGGCCTGCATGTCGGTCGCGAAGCCCGGGTAGGGCGCGGTTGAAAGGGTGACTGCCTTCATTGGCCCGTCGCACGAGACCTTGATCCCGTCATCGCCAGGCTCAACCTGCACGCCTGCGTCGCGCAGGGCCTGGATCGTCGCGTCCATTTCATCGGCGACGGCGTGCTTCAGGAACACTTCGCCCCCGGTGATTGCTGCTGCGCAGGCATAGGAACCGGCCTCGATCCGGTCGCTCATCACGCGGTAGGTCGCGCCGTGGAGCCGCGGCACGCCGTGAATGGTCAGGTCGCTCGACCCGATCCCCTCGATCTGGGCGCCCATTGCCACCAGCAGCTTGCACAGGTCGACAATCTCCGGTTCACGCGCCGCGTTGTGCAGTACGCTTTTGCCGTTGCAGAGGACCGCAGTCATCAGCGCGTTCTCGGTCGCGCCGACTGATACCACCGGGAAGGCATAGCGTCCGCCGGGCAGGCCGCCATCGGGTGCAATCGCGCGGACATAGCCCGCCGCCAGTTCGATCGTTGCGCCCAGCGCTTCCAGCACCTTGAGGTGGAGGTCGATCGGACGGTTGCCGATCGCGCAGCCGCCCGGCAGCGAAACAGTCGCTTCGCCCATTCGTGCCAGCATCGGCCCCAGCACCAGGATCGAGGCGCGCATCTTGCGGACCAGTTCATACGGCGCAACTGTTGAGGTCATCCGCGTGGCTGCCAGGGTCATCACCCGGCCGAAATCCTCGGGCCGCGAGCCGGCGATCGTGGTTGAAACGCCGAACTGGTTCAGCAAGTGCTGGAACCCGTCGATGTCCGCCAGCCGGGGCAAATTGCGCAGCGTCAGCGGCTCGTCGGTCAGCAGCGCGCAGGGTAGCAGCGTCAACGCGGAGTTCTTGGCGCCTGAAATCGGGATGGTGCCAGAAAGGCGTTTGCCGCCCTGAATGATAATTTTGTCCATGGCCGCCTGATTTAGCTGGATTCCGGGAACCGGCAAGCGTCCTGCAATGCTATGCACAACCGGGTTGCCAAGCAGCCCTCGCTCGCCTTAACCCCGCTGCAACGACAATAGGATAGACGTCGCCCCCATGACAGACGCTACGCACCGCAAGCCGATCAAGAAAGCCGTGTTTCCTGTTGCCGGGCTTGGCACCCGGTTTTTGCCGGCAACCAAGGCGATCCCGAAGGAGATGCTGCCGATCATCGACCGCCCGCTGATCCAGTACGCGGTGGACGAGGCGCGCGAGGCCGGGATTGAGCAACTGATCTTCGTGACCGGTCGCGGCAAGTCGGCGATTGTAGAACATTTCGACATGGCCTTTGAACTTGAGACGACCATGACTGATCGCCACAAGTCGCTGGCCGTGCTGGAACCGACGCGGATTCAGCCGGGCAATCTGGTCGCCGTGCGCCAGCAGGTGCCGATGGGCCTGGGCCATGCGATCTGGTGCGCCCGGGCAATCGTGGGGGACGAACCCTTCGCGATTTTCCTGCCGGACGAACTGATGATCGCCAACAAGGGCTCCACCGGCTGCATGAAGCAGATGTGTCAGGCTTATGAAGAGCACGGCGGTAATATTATCTCCGTGCTGGAAGTGCCGGAAACGGAAGTCTCCTCTTACGGCGTGATCGCTCCGGGCGCGAAAGTGAGCGAGCAGATCACCGAAGTCACCGGCCTGGTTGAAAAGCCAAAGCGCGAAGATGCGCCCAGCAACCTGATCATCTCGGGCCGCTACATCCTCCAGCCCGAAGTGATGCGCGTGCTTGAAGGGCAGGCCGCCGGGGCTGGCGGAGAAATCCAGCTGACCGATGCCATGGCGCGGATGATCGGCGCGCAGCCGTTCCATGCCGTGACTTTCGCCGGACGGCGGTTCGATTGCGGCAGCAAGACCGGCTTTGTCGAAGCGACGCTGGCGCTGGCGCTGGAACGGGAAGACATGGCCGATGAAGTGCGGGCCATGGCCCGGCGGCTGCTGGCCGAGGGCTGATCTGGGCCCTTGCACTTCGGCTCTGGCCCCGCCAATCAGCCGCGATGCGGATTGCCCTGTTTGAACCTGAAATTGCCGGCAACGTCGGTGCCGTCATGCGGCTGGGCGCCTGTCTGGGCGCTGCTGTCGATCTGATCGAGCCGCTGGGCTTCCCGTGGGATGACCGCCGGGTACGCCGCACCGCGATGGACTATATCGATCACGTCAAGGTCACGCGCCACGCCAGCTTTGCGGCGTTCCAGACCACGCTGGGGCAGGGCCGGCTGGTCCTGTTCACCACCAAGACCACCCAGAGCGCCTATGCCCTGGCCTACCGCGCGGACGATGTGCTGCTGTTCGGCAAGGAAAGCGCCGGGGTTCCGCCCGAAGTGGTCGAAGCCGCCCACGAACGCGTCCGCCTGCCGATGCGGGCCGAAGTGCGCTCCCTCAACCTCGCGACCTCAGCCGCGCTGGCCCTTGGCGAGGCGCTGCGCCAGACGGACGGCTTGCC
>CAZNFV010000110.1:0-7745 GCA_964572445.1 uncultured Novosphingobium sp.
GTGTTGGCAACGTTGAAGGTCGTGCTTTCGTCCCAGTTGCCGTAAACAAAACGCTCCGCGAACACGAGGTGCAGCATCACCCACAGCGCGCCCAGCTGGACGAATACGCCCATCGCCCCGACCGTGCCGAACAGGGCAAACCGGGTCGGGATGAAGCGGCCGAGCCACTTGTCGTAAAGCCCGATCAGGAATTCAAACACGACCGTGCGGTCAAGCTTGCTCTCGCCTTCGGCGCGGGCGGCGAAATTCATTGGCAGTTCCTTGATCCGCAGCGGCTCTTCCACCGTCGCGAGAATATCGAGCAGAATCTTGAAACCTACGCCGGACAGGCGGTGGGCATCGGCGCGCAGCGTGGTGCTGCGCAGCATGAAGTAACCGCTCATCGGGTCGCTCAGTTCAACCCCGGTCACCTTGTTGGCGATCCGGTTGGCAAAGTTGGAAGCCTTGACGCGGTCAGGCCGTCCCCATTCCGCCGTGCTGGAACCTTCGGCAAAGCGGCTGCCATAGGCCAGGTCATAATCCCCGCTTTCGATCGCGGCGAGCATCTGCGGCAATAGCGCGGGATCGTGCTGGTGGTCCGCGTCCATCACCGCGACAACTGGTGCGGCAGTGGCGCACATCCCTTCGATTGCGGCGGAAGACAGACCGCGCCGGCCAATCCGCTGGATCACCCGCACACGCGGGTCTTCCTGCGCAATCGCGCGCGCCTCATCAGAAGTACCGTCGGGACTGTTGTCATCGACAATGATCACTTCCCAGCCGATCCCGGCCAGCGCCTGATCAAGGCGTTCGATCATCGTCCGCAAGTTCTTGCGTTCGTTATAGGTTGGCAGGACAACGCCAAGCCGGACGGACATGTTACAGGCGCTCCAGCACGGCATCGCCGATTGCAGCCGTGCCCAGGCTTCCGCCCAGATCGCCGCCGCGAATGCCATCGGCCAGTGCCTTGGCAACCGCCGCTTCAATCCGTGCCGCTTGTGCTTCCAGCCCCAGCGAATGGCGCAGTAGCATCGCCGCCGAAAGGATCGTCGCCATCGGATTGGCCAGGCCCTGCCCGGCAATGTCAGGTGCCGAGCCGTGGATCGGCTCGTACAGGCCCATCTTGCCATCTGACAGGCTGGCCGAAGCAAGCAGCCCGATCGAACCGACGCACATCGAGGCCTGATCGGACAGGATATCGCCAAACAGGTTGCCGGTCACGACCACGTCGAACTGGCCGGGATTGCGCACCAGCTGCATCGCCGCGTTATCGACATACATGTGGCTCAGCTCGACTTCGGGATAGTCCTTGGCCACTTCGATCACGACATCGCGCCAGAGCTGCGATGTTTCCAGCACGTTGGCCTTATCGACCGAGCAGAGCTTTTTGCCACGGCCCATCGCAGCCTTGAAGCCAACCTGGGCGATCCGGCGCACTTCGTCTTCGGCGTAGGACATCATGTCCCAGCCCTGGCGGCGGCCGTCAGGCAGGGTGCGGATGCCCTTCTCGCCAAAATAGACATCGCCGTTGAGTTCGCGCACGATCAGCAGATCTATCTTGCTGGCCACTTCGGGGCGCAAGGCAGAGGCATCTTCCAGCCCCGCAAAGACCTTGGCCGGGCGCAGGTTGGCGAACAGGCCCAGTTCTTTGCGCAGGCCCAGGATCGCCTGTTCCGGACGCAGGTGACGCTCCAGCTGGTCGCAGTCAGGATCGCCCACAGCGCCAAACAGAATGGCATCGCTGGCGCGGGCAATTTCCAGCGTCTCAGCCGGAAGCGGGTGGCCATGGCGCTTGTAAGCGACGCCGCCGACATCGCCTTCGAACAGCACGAGGCCAGGCAGGTCCAGCGCTTCCAGCACACGCACCGCTTCGCGCGTTACTTCCGGTCCGATTCCGTCGCCTGCAAAAACCGCGATTTTCATGTGAGTCCCAACCTATTCAATCCGGCCCAGCCGCTCCCGCAGCATGGCGCGCGCCGCCATAACATCGCTTCTCCGATCAGCAAGCGGATAGCGCGCCACCAGCGGCCCCAGCTTGTCGAACGCCGCCAGCTGAACATTCCAGTCCGGGTCGGTTGGACGGGCCACTTCACCATAACCCAGTTCGCGCAGCAGCAAGGCCTCAAAAGCAGTCATTCCGGGCAACCAGCCGCGCGCTGACGGGGCGTGGCAGATCGCATCAAGCACGGCCACCAGCGCCTGGTACAGCGCGGGGTAGGACTGGCGTTCAGGCAAACCGGCGGCGGTCAGCGTCGTGGCCCAGGTGATCGCTGCAGCCGGCAGCGGTTCTGTCAGCCATGGGCCGCGGCTGGCGACAAGCTCGACCCGCGCCCAGGGCAGCTGGCTGCCGGGCCTGGCCCGCAATTCGGCTTCCACAAGATTGCCCGGCAGCAGCACCGGCCGCAGGTTGCGCCCACGGCCCCCGGCCACATAGCTGGCAATCAGGCCGTGATCCTCACTCAGCAGGCGCAGGATTACGCCCGTCTCACCATGGGTGCGGGCGGCGCAGACGATTGCTGGGGTGCGCAGGTCCATGGCGAGGCCTTAGCCCGCCGAACCATGCTTGAGGAAGACTTACTTCTTGGCCTTGGCGGCGAGTGCAGCTTCGAGCTTCGCGATCCGTTCGCCCAGCGCCTCGTTCTCTTCGCGCGCCTTGGCTGCCATGTCCTTGACCGCGTCAAATTCCTCACGGCTGACGAAGTCCAGGCCGCCCATCGCTTCACGGAAACGCTCACGCGCGCTTTCACGCGCTTCGCGGCCTGCACCGGCAACGGTTCCAGCAGCGCTGTTAAGCAGCTTGGCAAGATCGGCGAACAAGGGGTTCTGGCTCTGCATTCCGGCTAAATGGTCCCGGCGGCGGACGGGTTCAAGCCCTATTCGAACTGAACCGTGGAGACCGCGCCGGAAACTTCCTGCCCATCGGCACCCGGATTGGCTTCAAGGAACTGCCAGTTGAGCGCCGTGGCAAAGCAAACCCAGGCCAGGTAGGGCAGCAGCAGCGCACCGGCGATCGGCCGCACCCGCCAGAACAGCACCGCTGTTGCCAGCACGGCCAGGTCGATCACGCCAAGCAGGATCAAGGCCCCGGTGATCTGGTGTGCGCCAAAAAACAGCGGCGTCCAGGCCAGGTTGAGGAGCAGCTGAACGATGAACACCACCACCGCGACATTGCGCCCCCGTGCGCCGCGTGCCGTGATGATCAGCGCCAGGGCAAAGCCCATCAACAGATAGAGGATGGTCCAGACGATGCCGAAAGTGGCTGGTGGCGGGAACAGCGACGGTTTTTCCAGCGATGCAAACCAAGGTGTGTTTGCGCCGCCGCCTGCCGTGCCGCTCAATGCGCCAAGCAGGACGATCCCGGGCACCAGAAACAGTGACCAGCGGATGAAGCTGGCGCGCAATTGCGAAGGCGAGGCTAAGGCCGACATGCATTCCCTCCGATTCGCCCAAGAGGCGGAGAATGAAGGGGATATGGCCGGGTCTGACTGTCTAGGCAATCACCCATAGTTCGCCCCGTGCCGGGGCCCCGTTACCGAAGATCGCCGCGCCGCGCTGCGATCAGGAACTCAATGTTGCCTTCGGGGCCGGTGATCGGGCTTTCGACGATCCCTTGAACAGCCCAGCCGAGCCCTTCGATCCAGTCACGGACTTCAGCGCAAACGCGGGCGTGGAGCGCCGGATCGCGGACCACCCCGCCCTTACCGACTTCGCCACGGCCCACTTCAAACTGCGGCTTGATCAGGGCGACGAGCTGGCATTGCGCCGCCGCCAGTTTCAGCGGTACTTCCAGTACTTTGGGCAGCGAAATGAAACTAGCGTCGCAAACGACCCAGCTGCACGGCCGGTTGATTTCCGCCGGGGTGAGGATGCGGGCGCTGGTTTGTTCGAGAACCGTGACCCGTGGATCCTGCCGCAGCTTCCAGGCCAGCTGGTTGGTTCCGGAATCAACTGCGAAAACGTGTTCCGCCCCCTTCTGAAGCAACACGTCCGTAAAGCCACCGGTCGAGCTGCCGATATCCATGGCTGTTACGCCAGCAGGATCGAGACCAAAGTGATCGATGGCATGGGCCAGCTTGATCCCACCGCGCGAAACCCAGGGATGATCGCGCCCGCGCACGTCAAGCGGGGCGTCGGCCGGCAAGCTGTGGCCGGGCTTCGCCAGCTTGGTCTCACCGCTGAATACCAGCCCGGCCAGCACCAGTGCCTGCGCACGGGAGCGGCTTTCAACAAGCCCACGATCAACCAGCAACTGGTCAACGCGCGTCTTGGGCGATTTGGCTGATCGGGGTGGGTTCATGATGTGTAGGGCTTGTCGCTTCGGCGGCCTCATTCCATAGGGAAGCGATGAAGGCAAATGTCCTGCTGTCTGGCACCCTTGCTCTGGCCGCGCTGAGCGCCTGCGCGCCCAAGACCCCGCCCCCGGCGCCGGTGGCAGCGGCGCGCCCGGTCCAGTCCACTCAGCCGATCCCTGTGCAGCCGCCGCCAGTCAGCTCGGACTGGCGCGATGTGCCTCTAACCGCAGGCAGCTGGCGCTGGTCGGGCGGCAACGGCCGCTCAACCGCGCTCTTTGGCGTCGCTGGCCAAGCGCCGCTGGTGACTGTCACCTGCATGACGCGTGGCACAATCCAGCTGACTCATGCCGGAACCGCAAGCGCTGCCGCCCCGCTGATCGTTACAACCGGTTCGGGAACCTTCCCGCTGATGAGCGATCCGCTGGTACCCGGAGCCACCGGCATAACCGTGACATTGCCGGCCCGCGCGCCGGTGCTGGATGCCATGGCATTCAGCCGCGGCCGATTCGTGATCGAAGTGGCCAGCCAGATGCCCGGCTATCTGCCCGCCTGGCCTGAACTTTCGCGGGTGGTGGAGGATTGCCGGTAATCTTCCATGCCTGGTCGTGATCGACCTGTGTATGATTGGCGAAGCGTCGAAGTCTGACGCCAAAAAATTCAAACGCAAGACTTGTTGTCCGCCCCGGAATGATTCACATTCCCGGTCAAGGTTGATCGGGCTCGCCGATCGCCCCGGCTCCCCGGAAGGGGCAGTCCTTGGCTCAACAGCGCGAAAGGAGGTGACCGATGTCTCATGGTTCAGCAGGGAGGTCGGTAACCCGCCAAACGGAGCATTATCGCTGAGGTCAGTCCTAGCGATAGAGGCTTCGTGAGCGGCGCTTCCGGCCGCTGACCATGCGAAGGGCGGTTCTCGGGTTGCCGGGGCCGCCCTTCTCATATTCGCGGCATGTTGGTCGTGCACGATAATTACCTTTTTCTTGTCTCGCGGGTAATTTTCACCCAGAGGCCAAGCGACAAAGCCGAAAGGATCCGCGTTCCATGTCTGCCGCCCTGCCCTTTACCCAAGTGCCCCACCCCGCCCCGACGGCGGTTGCGGTGCGCGATGGGCTGGTGGCCGATCCGGGTTTCGGCAAGATCTTCTCGGATCACATGGTCACGATCGAATGGACCGAAGGCCAGGGCTGGCATTCGGCCACGCTCGGCCCGCGCCGGCCGATCGCGCTCGATCCGGCGGCCGCCGTGTTGCACTATGCGCAGGAAATCTTTGAAGGGTTGAAGGCTTATCGCCTGGCCGACGGCACGATGGCGCTGTTCCGGCCAGAAGCCAATGCGCGGCGCTTCAACGCCTCGGCCCAGCGGCTGGCGATGCCGGAACTGCCTGAAGAGGTGTTTATCGAGGCCATCCGCCAGCTGGTCGCCGTCGATGCCGACTGGTTCCCATCGGTCGAAGGTGGCTCGCTGTACCTGCGGCCGTTCATGATCGCGACCGAAGCCTTCCTGGGCGTCCGTCCGGCCAAGGAATACAAGTTCGTCGTCATCGCCAGCCCGGCCGGCAACTATTTCAAGTCGGGCGCACCGGCGGTTTCGATCTGGGTCAGCGACTATACCCGCGCGGCCCCCGGCGGCACCGGCGCGGCCAAGTGCGGCGGCAACTATGCCGCCAGCCTGGTCCCGACCGCCGAAGCCTTTGCCAAGGGCCACGATCAGGTGCTGTTCCTGGATGCAGCCGAGCATAAGTGGATCGAGGAACTGGGCGGGATGAACCTGTTCTTCGTGATGGCGGATGGCCGGATCGTCACCCCGCCGCTAACCGGCACGATCCTGCCGGGCGTGACCCGTAACAGCCTGCTGCAACTGGCGGCCGAAGCAGGGCTGAACGTCTCTGAAGAGCCGTACAGCCTAGATCAGTGGCGCGAGGATGCAGCCTCTGGCGCACTGCTGGAAACTTTCGCCTGTGGCACCGCCGCCGTGGTCACTGCCGTGGGCAAGGTCGCCGGCCACGATGGCGAATTCACGATCGGCAGTGGCGGCCCTGGTCAGATTACGCAGAAGCTGCGCAACCGCCTGGTCTCGATCCAGCGCGGTGAAGCGCCTGACCCGCATGGCTGGGTGCTGAAACTCTAAACCCGGACCATCGGCCAGTATTGCGTTGGGGGCAGTTCGCCCCCATTTGCGTGCCATGCAGTTATCACGCCGCAGATTTCTCACCGCCACTGGAACAGGTCTTGCCCTCGCCCCGCTGCCTGCCTGGGCGCAGGGGCACGGGATGGCGCATGGCGGATCGCATCACAGCGGTCCTTTACCGAAGGGTCCGCTGATCCCGGCCGGGTTCGGCGTGCTGACCGGCACGGAGATTGACCTGACCGTCGCCGATGGCCTGCGCGAAGTGGCCGGACGGCGCGGACTGGGCGTGGCCGTCAATGGCACCGTGCCCGGGCCACTGCTCCGCCTGAAGGAAGGCGATGAGGTAACCCTGCGCGTTACCAATCGGCTGGCCGGTGATACCTCGATCCACTGGCACGGGCTGCTGGTGCCGTTCCAGTTCGATGGCGTGCCCGGGATCAGCTTTCCCGGGATCAAGCCGGGGGAAACCTTCACCTACAAGTTCCCGCTGCGCCAATCGGGCACCTATTGGTATCACAGCCATTCGGGGCTGCAGGAGCAGTCCGGCCACTATGGCCCGCTAATCATCGACCCGGCTGAGCCCGATCCGATCCAGTCCGACCGCGAGTTCGTGCTGCTACTCAGCGAATTCACCGCGATGGACCCGCACAAGATCTTTGACCGGCTGCGGACCGGCGAGGGCTATTTCAATCGGCAGAAGACGACCTGGACCGACGACTATCCGGTCAGCAGCGCGGAACGGCGGATGTGGGCGCAGATGCGGATGCCGCCGACCGATATCGCCGATGTCAGCGCGCCGACTTATACCTACCTCGCCAATGGCCGGCCCGCGCTCCAGCCGCCGGAATTCCTGTTCCGGCGGGGCGAACGCGTGCGGCTGCGGCTGATCAACGGATCGGCCATGACTTTCTTCAACGTCCGCATTCCGGGCTGCAAGCTGACGGTCGTTGCGGCCGATGGCCAGGCGGTGAAGCCGGTGACGGTCGAAGAATTGCAGATCGCCGTTGCGGAAACCTATGACCTGCTGGTCGAGCCCGATGGCGCGGCTTTTTCAATCGTCTGCGAATCGATGGACCGTTCGGGCATGGCGCTGGCCGCGCTGACCACCGCGCCGGGTCTGCGCGCGCCGGTACCGCCGCTGCGCCAGGCTCCGCTGCTGACCATGGCCGACATGGGCATGAACCACGGCAGCATGGGTCATGGCGGCATGGATCACGGGGGCGCCAAGGCCAGCACCAGCATGGCCGGCATGCCGATGCGCGATATCAGCCTGCTGCCGCCTGACGTGAAGGTTGGCCCGGGGATCGACATGGTTTCGATGGCGCCGGAGGACAAGCAGGGCGATCCCGG
>CAZNFV010000111.1:0-7721 GCA_964572445.1 uncultured Novosphingobium sp.
CGCAGGTGCTCATAAAGATTCACCCCATCGGGCCGCCAGCCCCAGCGCAGCAGGTCATCCTGGCTCCACCCCAACAGCGGCGAAACCAGCAAGCAAGCCAGGTTTAGGTCATCGTTTGGCTGCACGGCAAAGCGGATGGCCGCCATCAGATCGCGCACTGCCAGCGGAGTGGCCAGCCGCAAGCGGTCCACCCCGGCCACCGGCACGCCCGCCGCATGGAGCCGTGCGACGATCAGCCCGGCCAGTTCCTTGCGCTTGCGGACCAGCACCATGACATCGCCAGCGGTGGCGCGGCGGGCCTTGCCCTCATCCTCACCTTTGACCAGCGGGAACCCGTGATCGATCCAGTTGCGCACTTGCCGGGCGATCCGCTCAGCCATCTGGCGATCCCCGCGGGAGAGCCAGCCCTCAGCGCCTTCGTCTGCCGCCTCAGCCTCATCCCCTTGGCTGACTTCACCGCCAATAACCTGCCACAGGGTGACCTGCCCCGGACGCTCTTGCCCGACATGCGGTTCGGGCGGCGTGGCCAGTCCCAGCCCGTCGTGGCCGATTTCCCCGATCGCCTTGTCGACGAATTCCAGAATCGCCCTGGCCGTGCGGAAGCTTTGCCCCAGATCGAGATCGCGCAAGGTCCGCCCGGTTCCGCCGCTGCGGGTGCTGGCCAGATTGACCGCCGCCTCTTCCATCCGCCCCGCGACGCGCCCCTTGGCCTTGGCGAAGTTTTCCGGACTGGTACCCTGAAAGCGGAAGATCGCCTGCTTGTAATCACCCACCACGAACAAAGTCCGCAGTTTGTCATCCCGCGCGCCCTGACCGGCGAAGAATTCGTCCGTCAGCGCGCCGATGATCTGCCACTGCGCGGCATTGGTATCCTGCGCCTCATCAACCAGGATGTGATCGAATTGCCGGTCCAGCTTATAGCGGATCCATTCCGACAAGTCGCTGCGGGTCAGCAGTTCAGCCGCTTGACGGATCTGGTCATCAAAATCGATAAATCCGGCGCGGGCCTTGGCCTCTTCCCAGGCGAGGGCAAATTTCCGCCCCACTTCCAGCGCGGGCACGAGGAAATCGACCAGCTCAAGCAGGGTGCGTCGCTGCCGCACGGCCAGGCTGCTTTCCATCACGGCCAGCGCCGCCTCTTCAAAGCTGCTTTCCAACGGAGCGAGCGACTTGAGGTTCTTGATCTGGCCCTTCTGCCCAAACAGTTCCTTGTGCAGATCGTCCAGGCTGGCCAGCCGTTCCGCCGCGCCGGCCTCCATCCAGGTTCGGATTAGGGCCGCGACCTTGGTGCCGGTGGCCGCTTTCCAGGCCCCATAGGCCGAGAGGCAGCAATGCAGCGCATCGGTATCGTACACCCCGTCGCTGCACAGATCGATCAGGTCATCCGGACCAGCATCGGCCGGCAGGCCGAGCAGCCGGTGAACCCCGTCCTTCATCGGCGGCAGCCAGCCTCCCGGACCGGTCCAGGCTTCGCGCATGGCGGCACAGCGCAGCAACCACGCGGGAACCTTGTCCGGCCCCATCCGCACTGACAGGCGCGCCAAGGCATCCAGCGTTGCCGCATCGTTGGTCCGTTCAGCCACCAGCAGCAGCTCAGCCAGCACTTCGCGCAGCAGGAGGTCGCGGTCGCGATCTTCCATTGCCCGCACGCCGGGCAGCAGCCCCGCCTCGCTCGGGAAAGCCGCCAGCAGCCACTGGGCAAAGGCATGGATCGTATCAATCCGTAAGCCGCCACCCGGGCAATCGAGCACGGCGGCAAACAGCTTGCGGGCGCGCGCCACTGCCTCTGGCCCGTGATCGGC
The DNA here is from genome assembly GCA_964572445.1 of uncultured Novosphingobium sp. Taxonomy (GTDB): domain Bacteria; phylum Pseudomonadota; class Alphaproteobacteria; order Sphingomonadales; family Sphingomonadaceae; genus Novosphingobium. The sequence goes on from CAZNFV010000111.1 coordinate 1,803, forward strand.
ACCGATCGCCAGCAGATCCTTGGCCAGCGCCGTGCTTTCCAGCCGGACCCAGCGTGCCAGCACCTCGTTGATGCGAGCGGCCATTTCGGTCGCCCCGGCCTTGGTGAAGGTCAGGCACAGGATCTGGTCCGGCCGCACGCTCTCTTCCAGCAGCAGCCGCAGCACGCGGGCGGAAAGCACCTGCGTCTTGCCCGTCCCGGCCGAAGCGGACAGCCAGACAACCTCACCCGGCTCAACCGCCGGGCGCTGTTCCGGGGTCAGGGGATAGACCTTGCTCATGCCCCCTGCTCCCCGCGCGCCTGCCATTCGTCCAGCCGCATCAGCTGGTCGTAATCGTTGTAGCCCGCCAGATCAGGGTTGAGCCGCGCCGTGAAAGCCTCGTTCCCCTTGATCCAGCGATTGATGGCATCGAGCAGGAACTCCTCAGTCTTGCTCAGGAACTCTTCGCGCGGCAGGCCGGTCTGCTTCTTTCCTTCCAGCACCGGTTCGGAGCAATAGCCAAACCCGGTTTCGCTCTCGTCGCTCTTACCGAATGACCAGTATTCAAAGCCATTGGGCACGCCAGCGATGCCTTCAAACCCATTGGCTGCTGCCATCAGCGCCAGCGTGCCGAGCTGGAGCGCAAACCCTTCCTGCACCTGCTTGGCCTTGGGTGGTGCGCCGGTCTTGTAATCGACCACGATCAACTGGCCATCGGCAGCCCGGTCGATCCGGTCGGCCCGGCCCTTGATGGTAACACCGGCCAGCTGGAAATGGCCTTTGATCTCGCTCGCCAGCACTTGCCGGCCCTGTCCGCTATCGGCTGCGATCCGGGCGTCGATCCATTGCAGGGCGCGTTCCAGCCGGGGCCACCACAGGCTGCGCGTCACCGGGTGGGCCTGCATCTCGGCCAGCTCTTCCGAAGCAATCGCCAGCAGTTCTCCCGCCTTGCCGCCAGCCTTGTGCCAGCGCTCCATCACATTGTGGACCACGGTGCCCTGCCAGGCCGCGCTGGGATCGGCATCAAGCCCATCGAGCGACCGCAGCCGCAGGATCGCCTGAGCATAGAACTGATAGGGATCGCCGCGCAGCCGGTCGACCGCAGTGACGGCCAAGGCCACGTCGCGCTGCTCGGCTGAAGGGACCGGCGCTGGCTGCGGATAGGGCGGCAGCAGGTTGGCGTGATCAATGGCCCGGGCGAGTGCGATTGCCGTGCGCTCGCGATAGGGCTCGGCCAGATCGCCCAGCATGGCTTCCACGCGCAACACGAACCGGCTCGGGATCACCGGTCCGCTTTCGTCCCGCAAGGCCCAGCTCAAGATCACTTCCGGCGCGCCGAGCGATCCGGCCAGATCGTGCGCCGCAAGCCCGATGCGAAACTCACCCGATGGCACGCCCAGCGCCCGCAGCACGGCCGGCGGCAACAGCGGCTCTGGCGACGGGCTGGCCGGCCACGAGCCCTCGGTCAGCCCGGCGCAGATCACCAGGTCGGCCCGGCTCATCCGCGCTTCCAGCAAGCCATAGATCGAAATCCGCGAATGCCCGCCCCACGATGGGCGCACTGGCACGCGGTCCATCGCATCGCGCAGCACTTTCGGCAGGTCAGCCCGGTCCAGCCGGGTGCCGATGGCCGCGCTGGCATCGCGCAGCTCTTCGACCCAGCCCGCCAGCGCTCTCCCGTCCGCTTCTCCCCACACGCGCTGGCCGCACAGCAGCTCAGCCGCCGCCGCCAGCACGTCCAGCGCTTCAGCCAGCGCAGTTTCCTGCGGCAAGGCCAGCACAGGCGCGAGCAGTGCCGCAACGCCTTGCCACCACTCGGCAATCGCCTTGCCCTGCCCGCGCTTGGCCAGCCGAGTGACTGCCGCTTCAATCGGAGCAAGACCCGGCTTGGGCCGCGGGCCGCGTAACGCAAGGTCCAGCGCGCGGGCATTCTCCAGCCAGGCCGCTCGGCCCGCTTCGGCGCCGACCAGCGGATGGACCAGCAAGGCCAGCAAAGGCACGGGTGCAGCTTCGCTTGCTACCAGTTCGGCCAGCAGCAGCAGCACCCGCCCAGCCGGGGTCTGCGGCAGTGGCAGGCCGGCCGTATCATCAGCCACGATATTCCAGCGCCGCAAGTGCGCAACGACCCGCCCGGCCAGGCCGCGATCGGGCGTGACCAGCGCGATGCGCCGTTCCGGTTGTTCCAGCGCCTCACGGATCAGGATCGCAATCGCCTGAGCCTCTTCACCCGGGTGGGCGCTTTCCATCAGCCGCACGCCAGCCAGCCGGCGCTGTTCTGGCTTCAGATCAACCCAGCGCGCACTGCCCTCTGGCGGCAGGAACAGGTTGGAGATCGCCTTGCTGCGTTCAGGCGGTGCTGCGGCCAGTCCCGCCCGGTGCCAGGGATCAACCTCGCCCCGCGCGACGCCCATCCGGTTAAGCAACAGCTTCAGATGATATTGCGGGTGCGTCAGCGCATCGCGCTCACCAAACGGGGGGCCACCGGGTTCAGCTGGCATCCCGGCACAGCCCAGGCCATCCCAGGTTTCCTGATCCAGCGCCAGGTCAAGGTCTGGCAGGATCACGGCGCCGTCCGGCAAGTCGGCAATGGTCCGCAGCAACCGCGCCAGTGCCGGCGATGCACTGGTGATCCCGGCCGCCACGATCGGCAATTTGGGGGGCAGTTCCTGCCAGCGCTTTGCGGCATGATCGAACAGCATGTTGCGGCGCACCGGCGGATCAACCTCGCCACGCGCAGCCAGTTCAGCCAGCCAGAGCGCCTGGACGCGGGCAAAGCTGCGGGTCGATTGCTGCCAGTGCTGGGCCAGGTCGCCAACGATCCCGGCGACACGTTCCTGCAGCAGATCGCCCAGTTCAATCCCTTCAATCGCTAGCCGGTCCATCGTGCGCGCGGTATCGAAGGCCAGCCGTAGCAGGCCGGGTGCCTTGGGCGCGTCCTTGCCCAGTTCGGCCCGCAACAGGTCTGCCAGCCGCAACCAGCGGCGCACCGGATCGGCGGCAGGCGGCACCGCACTGCCCGCACCCAGCGGATCGAGCAGCGGCCCCAGCGTTTCATCCAGATCAAGATCGCCCACCACCGCCATCCGCGGCAGCAGCAGCCCCCCGCCCGACAGGCGCACGAAGGCCTCGGTCACGATCCGTTCGGCGCGGCGGCTGGGTAACAGCAAGGTCAGCCGGGCAAGGCCAAGGTCTGGATCGGCGTAGCGCGGGATCAGCCCCGCCACCAGCGCATCGGCAAACCCGCGGTGCGCGGCAATCGAGTAAACCTGCGGCCCCGCCCGCTCAGCCATCGGCGGCCTGAGCGCTGGAAAGCGCAGCCTCTGTAAGTCCGATGGCTTCGGGATAGCCGACATCGAACCATTCACCCTGGTGGACCAGCCCGAAGCAGCGCCCCGCTGCGATGGCGCGATCCCAGAACACATTGGTGGAGAACACCTCGCCGGGTGGGTCAACGATCAGGCGCTTCGCCAGCAATTGCACCCCGGTCCAGTCATAGCCACGCGGCCCTTTGGGGCCTTCGCGCGACAGACGGCCATCGGAACCCAGATCAAAATCGCCACTGCCCTTGGTATTGTTGGCGCGCGCATGCGGCACCAGCAACATCAGCACGTCCATTTGCGCCGGGTCCCAAAACTGCGCCAGCCGGACCAGCGGGTTGTCGCCATCCCAGGTGAACCAGTTATCGGCATTGATGCAGAAGAATGGATCGTCCGGAATCAGCGGCAGGGCCTGAACCAGACCACCCCCGGTATCGCGCAGCAGGGCACGCTCATCCGAAATCGTCACGGTGAAGCGGTCATTCTGTCCGGCCAGGTGCGCCTCGATCTGGTCAGGCAGATAGTGGACGTTGGCGACAACCCGCTCCACCCCGGCATCGGCCAGCAGATCGAGCACGTGATCGAGCAAGGTGACCCCCGCCACTTCCACCAGCGGCTTGGGCCGGGTGGCGGTAAGCGGCATCATCCGCGTGCCCTTGCCCGCAGCCATGATCATCGCGGTGCCGGGCAAGATGCTCACGGCTGCCAGCTGCCCCCGCCGTTGGCGCGCAGCTCTCCCGGGATGTTGGCATCAAACCAGCGCGCGACCGGGGCAAGCGCCGGGTGGGCGAGATCCCGCTCCAGCAAGGCCCAGACCCGGGGGATGTAATCAAGGTAGCGCGGCTTGCCGTCCCGCTTCCACAGGCGCACGAAAATGCCGACGATCTTGGCATTCCGCTGCGCACCCAATCGGGCATAATCGGCTGTAAATTCAGCGTCTGCGCCAGACTTCTTCAGGTAATATTCCAGCATCGCCGCTTCCAGCTCAGCCGAAACGTCGCGGCGTGCATCCTGCAGCAAGGACACCAGGTCATAAGCGGCATGGCCAACCAGTGCGTCTTGGAAGTCGAGCAATCCCTGATCGTGGAGCCCGCCCAGCAGCATGATATTTTCAGCGTGATAATCGCGCAGGACCACCACCCCCGGGCGCTGGCGCGGCAGCATCGGGCCAAGCACCTCTTCCCAGGCCGCGGTGTAGCCCGCCCCGTCGACGTATAGGTTCTGCGCCGGGCAGTACCAATCGATCAGCAGCTTGGCCTCACGCTGGTATTCGGCCAGCGCGTAATCGACGAACGGCCCCGGCGGCAGACGGTGCAGTTCAACCAGCGCGTCAATCGCGGCTTCATAGACCGCACGTTCATCAGCCGGCCACTGATCCAGATACTCGCGCATCCGCACTTCGCCGAAGTCTTCGATCAGGACCAGCCCGCGCGCGGCGTCTTCGGCCAGGATGCGCGGGGCGCGCAGGCCATTTGCGTCCAGCCACTTGGCGGCGCGCAGGAACGGGGCGGGATCCTCGTTCGGCGGCGGCGCATCCATCAGCATGGCGCTGCGCTCCCCCATCCGGATCCGGAAATAGCGGCGGAACGAAGCGTCGCCAGCCAGCGGCTCAATTGCGGCGCCTTGCCAGCCGGCTGCGGCCAGAAATGCTTCGATACCTTGGGGAAGTTCTACATCCATCCCACACGCCCTAGCCAATCTGCCCCCTGCTCGACAATCGCAGTCCGCTCCGTTTCCGCAGTTTCGATTGTGATCGAAAGGCATCCCGGCTCATGGGCAAAGCCGCCGGCGTGAACAGGCCATTCCGCGATCAGCGCCGCCCCTTCGCGGTAATCGTCCAGTCCGATCTCCTCGGCCTCTTCCGGCCGCTGCAGCCGATAGAAATCGGCGTGGACCAGCGGCAGACGCACGCCGGGCGGATCGTAGGTTTCAACGATCGCAAAAGTTGGCGAAGGCACTTCGCCTTCATGCCCCAGCGCGGCAATAATCGCCCGGGCCAGGGTGGTCTTGCCGGCACCCAGCCCACCCGTCAGCGCAACGACATCACCAGCCCGCAGTGCCGCAGCAATCTGCGCGCCCAGCGCCTCGGTTGCGGCCATGTCCGGCAGCGGAATCTTCACGGCAGGTCGATGATCGCGGCGGTGCCCTGGCCCGGCTCGGACAGCAGCTCCAGCGTGCCGCCGTGCGCCTCAACCAGCTGCCGGGCGAGCGGCAGGCCCAGCCCCTTACGGCGCTCAACCGCCTTGCCATCGGCCGATAGCTTGATCCCTTCCAGCGCCCGCGCCAGCGTTACGGCATCCATGCCCGGACCATTATCCGAAATCACGATTCGCGCGCGCCCCTTGCGCCCGGATAGCTCCACCAGCACCCGCCCACCGTGGGGCGTGGCGGCGATGGCATTGTCCAGAACATGGCCAACGGCGCGGGCCAGCCGGCGGGCATCACCGGTGATCCGGCCGACGCCCTTATCGCCGCGCAGATCAAGCGTTAGCCCGGCATCGCGAATGCGCGTGGCGCGGTCCTCTACCAGCCGGGTGACCAGCGGGTAGAGCTCGATCTCTTCGCTGACCAGCGGCAGCATTCCGGCCTCGCTCTGCGACAGGTCGAGCACCGATTCGATCTG
>CAZNFV010000112.1:0-4160 GCA_964572445.1 uncultured Novosphingobium sp.
GCTACCCGCTGGTCGACGGGCAGGGTAACTTCGGCAACATCGATGGCGATAACGCCGCCGCCTATCGCTATACCGAAGCCCGCCTGACCAAGACTGCGATCCAGTTGATGGCCGGGCTGGACGAAGGCACGGTCAACTTCATCCCGACCTATAACGGGGAAGAGGAAGAGCCTGAGATCTTCCCCGGGCTGTTCCCTAACTTGCTGGCCAATGGTTCCAGCGGGATCGCCGTGGGGATGGCGACCAACATTCCCAGCCACAACGTTGCCGAAATTATCGACGCGACATTGCTGCTGATCGACAACCCGCACGCCGAACATGCCGAATTGATGGAGCTGTTTCAGGGCCCCGATCTGGCGACCGGCGGGATCGTGGCGGAAAGCCGCGAAGTGATTTCGCGGGCTTACGAAACCGGCCGGGGCGCGTTGCGCGTGCGCGGACGGTTCTCGACCGGGCGCAATCCGGATGGTTCGTGGGAAGAAACGGGCATCGAAAAGCTGGGCGGCGGTGCCTGGCAGCTGGTCATCTCTGAAATCCCGTATCAGCTCCAGAAGGGCAAGTTGATCGAGCAGGTCGCGCAGCTGATCGCCGACAAGAAGCTGCCGATCCTGGAAGATATTCGCGATGAATCGGATGAGCAGATCCGGCTGGTCTTCGTGCCGAAGAGCCGCAACGTCGATCCCGAACTGCTCAAGGAATCGCTGTTCAAGCTGACCGATCTAGAGACCCGCTTCGGGCTTAACCTCAACGTTCTGGATGCCAGCCGCACGCCGGGCGTGATCAGCCTGAAGCTGGTGTTGCAGGAATGGGTCAAGAGCCAGATCGATATCCTGATCCGCCGCAGCGAACACCGGCTGGCCAAGATTGCTGACCGGCTGGAGCTGCTTGACGGCTATATCATCGCCTATCTCAACCTCGACCGGGTGATCGAGATCATCCGCACAGAGGATGAGCCCAAGCCGGTGATGATGGCTGAATTCGGCCTGACTGATCGCCAGGCTGAGGCGATCCTCAACATGCGGCTGCGCAGCTTGCGCAAGCTTGAAGAAATGGAGCTGCGGCGCGAACGCGACGCGCTGCTGGCTGAAAAGGATGAGCTGGATAAGCTGCTGGAAAGCCCGGCGCGCCAGCGGACCCGGCTAAAGCGCGATCTGGCGAACCTGCGCAAGGATTACGCCGAGACCACTCTGCTCGGTCGCCGCCGCACCACGATTGCCGAAGCCGCACCGACGGTTGAATTCAGCATGGACGCGATGATCGAGAAGGCGCCGGTTACGGTGATCCTCTCGGCAAAGGGCTGGATCCGGGGTGCCTCTGGGCACGAGGCGCTTGATAAGGAATTCAAGTTCAAGGAAGGCGATGGCCCGGCTTTCGCGCTCCACGCCCAGACCACCGACAAGCTGCTGGTCGCCTGTGATAACGGCCGGTTCTATACGCTGGGTTGTGACAAACTGCCCTCGGCACGCGGCTTTGGTGAACCGGTTCGCACGATGATCGATATCGATGCTGGGGCAGAGATCGTCGCGCTGCTGGTTTACAAGCCCAAGGCGCAATTGCTGCTGGCCAGCAATGTCGGCCGGGGTTTTGCCGCCGAGGCGGACGAATTGCTGGCCGAAACCCGCAAGGGCCGGGGCGTGATGAACACCAAGCCAGGTGTGAAGCTGGTCGTAGTGCGTGAAATTCCGGCAGAACACGATCACATCGCCGTGGTGGGTGATAACCGCAAGCTGGTGATCTTCAGCCTGGAAGAACTGCCGATCCTCGCCAAGGGGCAGGGTGTTACCCTGCAGCGCTTCCGCGATGGCGGGCTGGCTGACGCGACGACGCTCAAGCTGGACGAGGGGCTGAGCTGGCGGATGGGTGGCGATTCCGGCCGAACCCGGACCGAAGGTGATATGCGGCTCTGGAAAGTTGCTCGCGGGGCCGCCGGGCGCCTGCCACCGAACGGGTTCCCCCGGGATAACAAGTTCTAGGCCTTCGGCACCAGGATCAGCTTGTCGCCTTCAACCCGCCAGCTGGCGAGTTGACTGAGCAGGTTCATACCGATCACCTGGGTGTCATCCGCCGTGTCTTGGGGCACAGCCACCGGTAGCCCGCGCACTTCGATATTGCCGAAGCGCAAGGATCCAACTTTGCCAAGCGTTGCCGTGATCACGCCATTGGCGGTCTGAAGTTCGAGCGGGGCTCGTCCGGCGTCAGGCTTGATGCCCAGATCCGCCGCAGCATCGCGCCCGATACCGGTGAAAGTGGCGCCCGTGTCGATCAGGAACTCTAGCTCGCGCCCATTGACTTTGGCGGTGACCCAGAAGTGGCCATCGCTGGCCATGGGAACGATTGTCTCTTTACCGGCAACGGTAATGGCAGGACGGCGGTGCAGTTCCAGCGCGGCGTCGGACCGCTCAGCGGTATAGGCGAGTTGTCCGACCAGCAACAAGCCGGCCGCCAGCATGCCCAGATAGCCAGTTTTGCGCAGGGCGCGCGCCAGTGCCGGGTGCTCCCGTTCGATCGTCCAGCCAGTCGCGGCGGCCAGAACGGCGATAATCGCGATGATCAGCAGCGGTTCGTTGAAGGCCAGGTCGCTCACGCGCGTTCGCTCAGCTCCGCGTCAAGCAGGGCCGGTATCACTGCATCGGCAAAGCCGGCGGCGATCCAGCCGCTTTCGATCGCCCGCATAACCTGGGCCACTTCCGGCCCGGCCTTGATCCCGCGCGCAACGATTTCACCGCCTTTGAGGGGGAACTGTGGAATGGCCCAGCTGGCTAGCGGTGCAATATCTGCTCCTTCGATCAGCAAACGGTCCAGCGCGGCTTCGCGGCCAACGCGATAGGCAAGCAGCCGCGCATCGAGGACAGCGCCATCGCGTGCTGCCGCCAGTGCCAACCGCTTCTTTTGCGCTCCGGACAAGCGGAAGCGGCTGGCGACAGCTTCGGCCAATTGCACATCGGGTGGCAACAGTGCCGCGAGCCGGCGCAGGGCATCCGGAGCGACCTGCTGGGCTAATTCTTGCGTCACCAATGCCGCCAGCGCCGCCACATCGGCTTCGGGCAAGACTACTTTCAGAATCCCCAGCTCAGCCATCCGCGCCACGGTCGGCGCCGGATCGGCCAGCGAAAGGAGGTTCATCATCTCCATGCCTACGCGCTCGCGCGATAGGCCCTTCAGCGTTGCGGACAGCTCGGCGCAGGCGCTTTCCGATGCGGGGTCGGCCGGGGTCGATCCAAACCGTGCCTGGAACCGGAAGTAACGCAGGATCCGCAAGTGATCCTCACGGATGCGCTGATGCGGATCGCCAATGAAGCGCACGCGCCGGGCGGCCAGATCGTCCAGTCCGCCGAACCAGTCAAAAATCTCGCCCGTTGCGGGATCGGCGTAGAGGGCATTGATCGTGAAATCGCGGCGCGCAGCATCGTCCTGCCAGTCGCTGGCGAAAGCGACGGTGGCGCGGCGGCCATCGGTGCTGACGTCATGCCGCAGCGTGGTGATCTCAACCGGACCCTGCGGCAGGACGGCGGTGACTGTGCCGTGCTCAATACCGGTTGGTACGACCAGTATCGCCGCTTCTTTCAGGCGCTGCATGACCACTTGCGGCTCCAGCGGAGTCGCCAGATCAACGTCCTTGACCGGAATACCCAGCAAGGTGTCGCGTACCGCGCCGCCGACATAGCGGGCATTGCCAGTGCCGAGCGCGGTAATGACCACGGCAAGGTCATCGCGCCGGGTCCAATCAGCCGGGGGCAGGGTCACGCTCACCAGGCGATACGCCGCGACAGGTTATGGATGATCGCTGCGGTTACGCCCCAGATCCGATGTTGTTGCCACATGATCTCGATGTAGCGCCTTTCAGCGCCTTGCCAAAATGCCGATTGTTCAACCTGGTTCTGGCGGTCGAACACGAAGTCGACCGGGGCTTCGAACCATTGGGCGACTTCGGTCGGGCTGGGGTTTAGTTCAAGATCGGGCGGCACCACGGCGATCACCGGGGTCACGGCATAGCCGCTGCCGCTGCGGTAAGTGTCACTGGTGCCGATAACGGTTACGTCACGCTCGTGAATGCCCAGCTCCTCCCACGCTTCGCGCAGGGCGGCTTCGACTGGGGTTTCGCCGGGATCGATCTTGCCGCCGGGAAAAGCCACCTGTCCGGGGTGCGAACGCATGTTGGA
>CAZNFV010000112.1:4260-7701 GCA_964572445.1 uncultured Novosphingobium sp.
ACGATCGATTGCTTCTCAACCGGGGTGACCAGAAAATAGCCACCGTCCGCTTCCCGGCGCAGCAGGCCCGCGAAAGCGCGGATCATGGCTGGACGGCGGATTTCCCCGCCATCGTGGAACCAGCGCCCGTCCGCCTTGATCACCATCAGGCTATCACCGCTGACTTGCGGGTTCCACTGGGCGACCGGTGGCAGTCTGCGCGCGGCGTTCAGCTCGGCAATCTGAGCCAGGCTTAGCGTGGCAAGGTCGGGCAGGGGTTCATAAGGCATCGGGGCTGCGATGCCAGATCAGGTTAGCTGCGCCAAGGGCCCAGCATGCCCTTGTCCGGCAGGACGGACGGATTGTCGCACCTAGCCAGCAACCGATGACGCTCAAACGGGCCGGGCAGATCCCAGCCAGCGGTCCGGTCGTTGGTGAAGCCCCAAAAACGGCCGTAGTATTCCGGATCGCCAATCATCACCTGCGGCAGCGGGGCTTCGGGTGAAAGCGCAGCGATGCTGGCTGTCATCAGGGCCTTGCCATAGCCCATACCCTGGGCATCCGGATCAACTGCAACCGGGCCGACCATTATCAATGGGTGGCGGCGGCCATCCGGATCGGTCAGCGCAACCGGCCAGCACTGGATCGTGCCGACCAGATGTTCGTCGGCATCGATGGCTGCGAAAGACAGGCCGGGCAACCAGTCGGTCCCCTCGCGCACTTTGTATGCGGTGCGCTTTTGCCGGTCCGGTTCGAACGCGCGATCAAGCAGCGCATCGACCAGCGCGGAATCGACATTGTCGAGCGGGATAAGGGTGGGACCGTCTGCCATAGGCGCGGGGCCCTAAGGCGCGGCTGCGCGCTTGTCGATGGATTTTGCCCCTGAGGCTACTTCGCGGGCGAAAGTCTCAACAGGCGGCCGTCCTTGCCATCCTCGATCACCAGCAGGGTTCCGTCCGCCGCTTCGGCCACATCGCGGATGCGCTTATCGAGCGGATGGCGTTCGACTTCGGTCACCTTGGTCCCGTCAATCGTCACCCGGACCAGCCCCTTGGAGACCAGCCCGGTGATCAGCAATTGTCCGCGCCAGTCGCGGAAAGCCTTGCCGCGATAGAAGGTCATGTCGCCCGGCGCGATCACTGGGGTCCAGCTGATGTTAGGAGCCGTCATCTCTGGCCGGGTGCTGTGCGCCGGAATGTCGCGGCCATCATAGTGATCGCCTTCTGAGACAACCGGCCAGCCATAGTTCTGGCCGGGCTGGACCAAATTGAGTTCGTCGCCACCAGCCGGGCCATGTTCCAGTTCCCACAGCCGCCCCTGGGGATCGAACGCCAGCCCCAGAATGTTGCGGTGGCCGTAAGACCAGATTTCGGCGCTGACGCCCCCCTTATCGGCATAGGGGTTGCCGGGGGCCGGCTTGCCATCGGGCAGCAGGCGCAAGACCTTGCCCAGATTGACGCTCAGGTCCTGGGCCGGGTCCATCTTTTGCCGTTCGCCAGAGCCAACAAACATCAGCTTGCCATCGGGGGAGAAGGCGATGCGGTGCGAAAAGTGACCGCGGCCGCTGACCTTGGGGATTTGGCGCCAGAGCACTTCTAGTCCCTCAAGGCGGGGCGTATCACCCAACACCAGCTTGGCGCGGCCGATCACGGCGCCGCGCGTATCGCTGTCTCCGGCTTCGACCCATGACAGGTAAATCAATCCGCTTTTGGCGTAATCCGGGGCCAGGACGACATCACCCAGTCCGCCTTGGCCACCAGCATCGACCTGCGGCACGCCAATCACTTCCTTGATCCCGCCGTCGATCAACTTGAGCGTGCCGGCCTTCTCGGTAACGAGCACGCCGCCGCGCGGCAGGACTGCGATCGCCCAGGGCGCATTGAGTGTGGCGAGCGGGGTTATGGCGAAAGCGCCCTTGGTCTCGCTCGCCGCAGGCTTGGGGCTATCCCCAGCAACTGAAGGGCCGCAGCTTGCGAGGAAGGCGGCGAGCGGGAAAAAGGTCCGGATGATGGTTCTGGTCATGGCCCGATAGATGGAAGCGGCACTCCTGTTTGCCAAGGGCACAAAAGGCCGGGTCGTGATTGGCGTGGACGAGGCTGGGCGTGGCCCGCTGGCTGGACCGGTCGTCGCCGCCGCCTGCGTGCTGGGCAGCAAAGTTCCGGCTGGACTGGACGATTCCAAAAAGCTTTCGGCCAAGCGCCGGGCCGTGCTGGAACCGCAGATCAAGGATAGCTGCCGCTGGGCGCTTGGCGTGGTCGAGGCGGACGAAATTGACCGGATCAACATTTTCGCTGCGACCATGCTGGCTATGACCCGGGCAGTCGGTGCCCTGGCGCTGGAGCCGGATGAAGTGCTGATCGATGGCAACATGACCCCCGCCGGCCGTCATCCGGACTGGTGCTGGCCAGCGCGTGCCATCGTCGGCGGGGATGGGCTTGAACCCTGCATTTCCGCGGCCTCGATCCTCGCCAAGGAACACCGGGACCGGTTGATGCGCGGATATGCAGAGGCCCATCCGCACTACGGCTGGCACACCAACATGGGCTACGGCACTGCCGAGCATCTGGCGGCGCTGCGCGAGCATGGACCTACTCCCCTGCATCGGCGCAGTTTCGCCCCGGTGGCGCAGTTGATTTTGATCTGACTGAAATAATTCCGGGACGAGTCCCCCGTGCCACACCCACCACATGTTGAGTCCTTGGTGAATCCTGGGACTCTAGATGCTGTGGCGGACTCGTTGTGTTCCGCTTCTGAATCGCGCTGAATCGAAAGGATTCCTAAGGAGTCGCCCCTTGACGCGGGACTTGGAATGACTCACCCTGTGGATAACTTTTGCAGTTTTCAGGGAATGTCATGGGCCAGATGCTGGTGGGCGAAAAAGCACGGTTGAAGGCCGTGCGCGAAGTGGTTCGGCCGGATCTCCCGGTTAGCCGCATCCTCGATGGCGATTGCATTGAGGCGATGCGCAGCTTGCCGGATGCTTCGATCGACATGATCTTTGCTGATCCCCCCTACAACCTTCAGCTCGGTGGTGACCTGTCGCGCCCGGATGGCAGCCACGTTGATGCCGTGACCGATCACTGGGACCAGTTCGATAGCTTTGCTGCCTATGACAAGTTCAGCCGCGAATGGCTGACCGAAGCGCGCCGCCTGCTGAAGCCCAATGGTTCATTGTGGGTGATCGGGTCTTATCACAACATCTTCCGCCTTGGCGCGATGCTGCAGGATATGGGCTTCTGGATCTTGAATGATATCGTCTGGCGCAAGTCCAACCCGATGCCCAACTTCAAGGGCACCCGCTTCACCAACGCGCACGAAACGCTGATCTGGTGCTCGATGGGTGAGAAGGCCAAGTACACGTTCAACTATCGCGCGATGAAGACCCTGAATGACGAGCTGCAGATGCGATCGGACTGGGTGCTGCCGATCTGTGCCGGGCAGGAACGGCTCAAAAAGGAAGGG
>CAZNFV010000113.1:0-7558 GCA_964572445.1 uncultured Novosphingobium sp.
TGCGGCCTGATCGAGATAGAATTGGGTGGACACAGACATCGGCATTCTCCTGAGGAAATTGCCCCCTCAGCGACGTTGTTGTTGACGTCGCGGCGGCGCCCCTGTGGTGAAGCCCGGGCCACGATCGCGGAAAATAATCCGGCCCTTGCTGAGATCGTAGGGAGTCATTTCGACCTTAACCGTATCCCCGACGACCGAGCGAATGCGGAATTTCCGCATTTTGCCAGCTGTGTAAGCCACGATGCGGTGCCCGTTTTCGAGCACCACACCGAATCGGCCGTCGGGGAGGATTTCATCGATCCGGCCGTCGAGGGTCATTAACTCCTCTTTGGCCATCCGATTAGGCCGCCGAAAGGTTCACGGCCGAAGTGCGGCCGCGCTGATCGGTTTCCAGTTCGAAATTGACGCGCTGGTCCTTGTCGAGGGTCGCCATACCAGCAGCCTGAACGGCAGTGATGTGGACAAAGCTGTCCGTGCCGCCGCCATCAGGCGCGATAAAGCCAAAGCCCTTGTCGGTATTAAAGAATTTTACGGTGCCTACTGGCATGATGCGGTCCTTTCACGAAACCTGCAGAACCCAGACGCGACGTGCGGCTGGGGCAATGTGGCGTGTAAGGGGATTTGAGGCATCGTCTGCCGAAAGTCCCGTCGCAGGCGACGTAGCCCGGACCCTATGCGCCAGTTCCCCCCAAATAGCAAACTTTGCCGTCTTGACTGCCGCGGGAAGGCCGCTTTGGCAGCGCATCCGCCCGCATGGACCGTTAGTCCGAGATGCCCTGTGGGCTGCGCAGCGCGAGCCATAGCAACGGTAGCGCTGTGAGCGCCAGAACGTCGGCACCGATCAGCGGAATGGTCCAGCTTAGCGCCGATCCAGCGGTGACCAGCGCATCGCTGGCCATGCCGATTCCGAGCCCCACCGTACCAAGCGCAAGGATGTTCACGCCCAGCATATTGCACCCGGTGGACGTTGCCTTAAGCCGCGCGGGGAGCTGCTCTTCGATCACGGCAAAGATCGGGCCGTAGATCACGGTCATGAACAGAATCGACCCGACCATGCCGATCAGAAAGGCCGGCGAATCGCCGGGGGCAAAGCGGTAAAGCGCCAGCAGGGGCACCAACAGGCACAGGATCACTAGAATCGACCGGGTGCGATCCCAGCCGAGCCGTCGGTGTGCCCAATCGGTGACGAGGCCGGCGCCAAAAGTTCCGATCAGACCAACCGTGACGAACATCAGGCCATAGGTGCTGGCCGCGGCGGCCTTGTCATAACCCTTCTCGCTCACCAGCCAGAGCTGGACAAACGGGCTGGTACCCGTGTGGGCATGAGCGGCGATCAGACCAAGCGAGGCGTAAAGCACCCGCGGACGGGCCCGGGCCGTCTGCCACAGCTCTACAAGGTTGCCGCGCAGCGTGGGCTTTTCACCCGGAACAGGCGGATCATCGCGCAGCCGCAGCACGGCGAAGAAAGCCGCCACCCCGACCGCCCCCATGGCGATGAATGTGCCGCGCCAGCCCAGCACCGGACCGAGCAGGCCGGCGATCAGGAACCCGCCGCCAATACCAAGCGGGATTCCCGCGAAAAACAGACCGATTGCCGCTGCCTTTTGGCGATCGGGCGTGCGCGCCAGGATCACATTGGTGGCGCTGGGCACCAATGTCGCCTCGCCCGCTGCCACCAGTGGCCGTGAAACCAGCATGGTCCAGAACCCCGTCGCAAGTCCCGCCAGGGCGGTGAAAATGCTCCACACCCCGACCCCGCCCGCCAGAACCCGAACCCGGCCGAACCGGTCTGCCAGCACCCCGGCGGCCAGCGCAGCCAGGGCATAGACCCCGCTGAATGCAAGGCCCGCGATCAACGCAAACTGTCCGCGATTCAGCGACAGGTCATGCATGATATCGGCAGCAAAAGCCGCCACCAGCTGACGATCAATCTGGTTGAGCACGTGCAGCGACAGCATGAACAGCACCAGCCCCCATGGTGTCCGCTGGCCGGCAGCCTCTGGCAGTGTGGCCACTAGCGGCAGCTCATGATGGTTGCCGCAAGCCTGCAAGGAATTCCAGCAGTGCCGCCGTTACGGCTGCAGGCGCTTCTTCTGGTGCGCCGTGGCCGATCCCCGGCAGCATCCGCTTCGCACGCAGATCGGTGTAGGTCGCTTCCAGCGCATCGTACTGCCCGCGGATCAGATCGAGCGCCGGGTCAGCATCGCCGCCAACGAACATCGCCGGACAAGTGATCGGCTGCCCAGCCCAGGCGGCAGTCAGGTCCCAGCTGAGGTTGCGGCAGCGATAGTGGGCCAACGGCGCAGCAAAGCCCCCCGCGCGGTACTGGCGCACATACTCATCCAGTGCGGCCTGCGGAAGCCAGGGCGGCAACTGCGCTGGATCCGGCATCGTATCAAGCAGGGCCTCGCCGGGCTCAATGAACAGCCGCCAGCGTTCTGCACCTTGGGCATCGCCTGAGATCGCGTGATAGATGCCCCGCAGCGCGCGCGCCGGATCAGCATCAAGTTCGGCCTCGGCCAGGCCGGTCTGCTGGAAATAGTCGTGATAGAGCTTGCCCGCCCGGGCCTGCTCCAGCGCCGCCCAGGTGATGCTGGGGCGGACGGCTTCGCGGGCACCAACCGGTGTGGAGAGCAGCGCCAGCCCGGTAACCATATCGGGCCGCATCCGCGCCGCAGTCGCTGCGACCCAGGCACCCAGATCGTGACCGACAACGGTGGCCTGACCGATCCCCAGCGCGCGCAGCAGACCAATCGCGTCTCCGGCACAGTGCAGCAGGGTATAGTCTTCAGTCTGCTCAGGCTTACCGCTTTGCCCGAAGCCGCGGATATCGGGGGCGATTACCCGATATCCTGCCGCTGCCAGCGGGCCCACCTGATGCCGCCATTCAAACCAGGTGTAAGGAAAGCCGTGGAGCAGCAGCACCGCCGGTCCATCGCCGGCCTCAACGAAATGAACCGGCAGTCCTTCGACCACGATAGTCCGGTGGTTGAAGCTTTCCGGATCGTCGGCAGCGCTCACGCCGCTGCCGACCAGGCCGTTGGGGAGACTTTTTCTGACCAGCTTGCCACCCGGTAGAGCCGGCGGAGCTGGGTGCCGATATCGGCCGACACGCCATAATGGGTCGTGCCGAAATTGTCCCACAGCGCCACGTCGCCCGGCTCCCACTGATGGCGCACCTGGATTTCCGGGATCTTCGACATCTCGTTGGCCAACTTGATCAGGGGCTCAGACAATTCCGTCTCAAACCCGTGGACCCGCTGGACATAGGCATTGCCGACAAACAGACATGGCTTGCCGGTGGAATGATGGCGGACCACCGCCGGGTGCACCGCGTGTTCGCGGGTCCCCATGATCCGTTCAATAATCGCCGGATCACCGAAATCGTGACGCAGCATCAGGTAGAGCGAATCATGCTCAACCTCGATCCCGCAGAACATCTGCTTGAGCGGTTCGGGCAGGCGTTCATAGGCAGCGCTCATGCTGGCCCACATCGTATCGGCCCCGAACGGCACTTGATCGGCCTGCAGGATCGACATGACGTTGGGGTGCTTGCGCGAGGTCACATCATGGTGCCACAGATCGGTGGTGGACTTGGCGTTTTCGGTCTGCAGGCGCTGGATCACCACCACTTCAGGGTGGCCATCGTCCGCCATGGTCGGTGCGAAGGTGTGCTTTTCCAGCTGATCGCCAAAGCCCAGCGCGACGCGCTTCATCGCATCGAATGACAAGTGCTGGCCGCGCCCGAACAGCACGCCATAGGTCCACAGCGCCTCGCGCAGTTCGGCCAGGCCCGCGTCATCCAGTTCGGCCAGGTTGCAGCCTTCGATCCAGCCGCCGATCACCGGGGTGCGCGGCACCACGCGGAACTGGGAGTAATCGCGGGTTTGAAGCAGTTCAGCCATGATCAGGATTCCTCTGTTATCGCGGGGTCAGGTCAGTTGCCGGCCATGCTGGTGATGTCGACCGGGGTGATGCCCTGGGCCGCGCAGAAATCGACGTAGCGCTTCAGCATCGATTTCCAGTTTTCGACTGCCAGTACGTTGTCGTTTTCATCGAGCACGTTCCAGTCTCCGACTACGATGTTGAGCGTAATCACGTCCTCACCCGGTTCGGCAACGGGAGTGTGAGAGGAGGCCGCCGTCTCGAACACAAAGCTGCCGGGACGGGCAATCCAGTCGTGCTCAAGGTAACGCCAGCTGCCCTGGATCGTATAGACATGGACGGTCCCGGCGTGGTGGTGCTTGGGCATGACCATTCCGGCTGGAACCTTCAGCAACGAGGTCCATTCCCCATTGATCGGGTTAAGCTTGATCAGCTTGAGCTGCAGCTCCTCCGAATAGGGCAGGAAGGGCACCCACGGCAGCGCATCGACATCGATCATTGCCGCACCGACATTGTCGGAAAAGTAGGTCATTGGCATTCTCCCGTTCGGGCCTGGTATCCACCAGCAGGCAGATCCAGCCCGATTGCTGTCTATGGCGGGAGGTTAGCGCGATTGGCCGCCGCCGCTTGACATACCGGGACAGCTAATTGACATTCAGGGACATGGAATCCCCGCCATGACCCGATTGGCCCGCAGTGCCGTCCTTCAAGGGCTGGATCTGGTGGCGCGCGATCACGGGCTGGTCCCGGCGGCCCTGCTCCGCGCGGTTGGCATTCCCTTACAGGCCCTGACCGAACGTGATCTGCGGGTGCCCACGCAGCAGGTCGCGGCCCTGCTTGAGCTGACCAGCCGAGAGGCCGGGATTGACGACCTGGGCCTGCGGCTGGCGCTGGTCCGGCCGCCGTCGGTCATGGGCCCGCTGCGCCTGTTGCTGCGTGAGCAGCCGACTATCGGTCAGGCGATCGCCGCCCTGGCCAGGTTCAGCTGGGCGCAGATCGAAGGCCTGGGCCTGACCATCGAAGACGATGGCGAGATCGCCCTGCTGCGGCTGGCCATCGATCCGGAGCTGGGCCGGGCCAGCCGCGAGGCCAGTGAACTGACGCTGGCTGCGCTGACGGCGCTGCTGCGCGAATTCCTGGGCGCCGGGTGGCAGCCAGAGATGGTCCTGTTCACCCATCCACGCCCCGCCAGCCTGGCCCGGCACCTGAGCTGCTTTGGCCGGGTGCCGATGTTCGGACAGGAACAGAACGGGCTGGTTTTGACCAGCGCGGAACTGCTGATGCCCATCAAAGGCGGCGATCCCGGTGCCGCCGCGATGGTTGAGCGGATGCTGGGCCAGTTCGGCCCCGGCCCCGCCGCGCGCGAGGCGGACCGGGTGCTCACCCTGATCCGCGGCGCGTTAAGTCAGGGCGATTGCCGGGCCGACCGGATCGCGCAGCGACTGCGGATCGATCGCCGCACCCTGCACCGCCGGCTGGCCCGCGACGGCACCACCTTCACCGCGCTGGTCCAGCAAGCCCGGTGCGAAGCCTTGGCGCCCCTGGTGGCAGCGGGCTGCAACAAGACCGAGATCGCCGGACGGCTTGGCTTTTCCTGCCTCAGCGCCTTTTCACGCTGGTCACGCGATCCGGCGCTGCGCTGAGCCGGCCCGGATCGCCGCCGCGAAAGTTTACATAGTTGACACTGTGTCCGCTTATCCCAACACGCCAGAACCCTTGGAAATCCGGCCTTTTCGCCCCCAAATCGCCAACCGGAGCACACCGCGCGAAAAAGAAAGCCACCGCCCCACCGCGCGCGCCCCAACCAACGATTACAAAGCGCCGCAGCGAAGCTAGCAGGCGGCGCGCGTGTAGGAAAACGCGGCGGCGGGCGCCAAGCACCGCTTAATCCATGATTTAAAAGCACAAAACCGCAGATAGAGGTTTTCACTTACCAAAAAGTGCAATAGAAACAGTCCCCTACACAGGGGGCGAACATGCGGCTTGGCTGGGACGAGATCAAACGCCGCGCCAAGACGTTTAGCGCGACACACGCCAACAAGACCGACGAACGCGCCGACGCGCAGCTGTTCGTGAACGACTTCTTCAAGATCTTCGGCATGTCGTCGCGGCAGATCGGGCGCTACGAGCGGCGCGTATCGGACGTTGCGCAAAAGCAGCGCGGCTACATCGATTTCTTCTGGCCCGGGCAGATCATCGTCGAGATGAAGTCACTGGGCAAAAGCCTGATCGCGGCAGAACAGCAGGCGCTGGACTATATCGATGGCGTCCACCCGACCGAGCGGCCGCGCTTTGTCCTGGCTTGCGATTTCCAGAACTGGCGGCTGATCGATCTGGAGGAAAAGCGCCAGCTGGAATTCAAGCTGGCCGACCTGCACAAGCACATGGAGGCTTTTGCCTTCGTTCAGGGCCGCAAAGTCACCTTTGCAACCCAGGCCAGCGTCACCATCAAGGCGGCCGAGCTGATGGGCAAGCTGCACGATGCGCTAGAGGGTTCAGGCTATACCGGCCACGATCTGGAGCAATTGCTGGTCCGGTTGCTGTTCTGCCTGTTTGCCGATGATACGGGCATTTTCCAGCCCAAGGACATTTTCCTGCAACTGGTGGAGAATGACACCAAGCCCGACGGCACCGACACCGGTAACGTGCTGGCCGAACTGTTTGACGTGCTGGATACGCCAGAGGGGCAGCGATTGGCTGGCACCTCTGCCGAACTGAATGCCTTTCCTTATATCAACGGGGCGCTGTTTCGGCAGCAGCTGCGGCTGCCCAAGTTCGATGTAAAGATGCGCACTCTGCTGCTGGAAGCGGCGCAGCACGATTGGTCGGGCGTTTCCCCGGCGATCTTCGGATCGCTGTTCCAATCGGTGATGGATGCCAAGGAACGCCGGGCCAAGGGCGCACATTACACGACCGAAGCCAATATCCTGAAGGTGATCGGCCCGCTGTTTCTGGACGATCTGACCGCCGAACTGGAAGCCATCAAGCAGCGGCGCACCGGACAGGACAAGGCGCTGGCAACCTTTCAGGAAAAGCTGACCCGGCTGACCTTCCTTGATCCGGCCTGCGGCTGCGGCAATTTTCTGGTCATCGCCTATCGCGAAATCCGGCGACTGGAACTGGAAGCCCTCCGGCTTCGGCATGGCGACCAGATGATTGATGCTGCGCTGTGGGCGCGGGTCAACGTGGGCCAGTTCTATGGGATCGAGTATCAGGAATTTCCCGCCCGGATCGCCGAAGTGGCGATGTGGATGATGGACCATATCGCCAACAATGAGATCAACGAGGCCTTCCGCCTGAACTATGCCCGCATCCCGCTGTCAGACACGGCGCATATTCTGCATGCCGATGCGTTGGAGACCGATTGGTCAGGCCTGCTGCCACCGGAACGGTGTAGCTTCATCATGGGCAATCCGCCGTTCGTGGGAGCCAAGTTTCAAAGCGAGGAACAGCGCACGCAGGTCCGCCGGATCGCGGGACTGGGCGGGACCGGCGGGACGCTGGACTATGTGGCAGCTTGGTTCATCAAGGCGGGCCAGTTCGCGAAAATTAACCCGCGCATTGGTGTGGCCTTTGTTTCGACCAATTCGATCTGCCAGGGCGAACAGGTCGCCCAGCTGTGGCCGATCCTGTTTGATCGCTTCGGGCTGGAAATCGCCTTTGCCCACCGGAC
>CAZNFV010000114.1:0-2742 GCA_964572445.1 uncultured Novosphingobium sp.
CTTATGCCACTGGGAAGCTCAAGCAAGTGGGCGAACTGGGAAGGCGGGGCAAGGCGCTGATCCGGGAGCCAGGAGACCTGCCAGTGACGGTCGTTCCGCAGCCGGGCGGGGTGTACCGGAATGCAGCAAGGAACCGCAATGTTGCGGCGCCTTTCGCCATGAACGGCAGTTCGTTCATGTTGGAAGGATTGCGCGTGAAATACCTGTTTTTATTATCAAGTTCCCTGTTGGTGGCTGCTCCCGCTTTGGCTCAGGACGTGCCTTCGGAAGAGCCGATCACGGTCGTCGCTTCAGGTACTGCCCAGCCGTTGAGCCAGACTGGCCAGTCGATCAGCGTGATCGGCGCGGACGAGATTGCCGCTGTCCAAGGCCCCGACCTGACCCGCGTGCTGGAACGCCTGCCCGGCGTGGCGATTGCCCGTTCTGGCCCGCTCGGCAGCCAGACCAGTCTGTTCGTGCGCGGCGCCAATTCACAGCAATTGGTGGTGACGCTGGATGGGGTCCGCTTGGCTGACGTTGCCGGCCCTTCAGGTGGATTTGACATC
The DNA here is from genome assembly GCA_964572445.1 of uncultured Novosphingobium sp. Classification (GTDB taxonomy): domain Bacteria; phylum Pseudomonadota; class Alphaproteobacteria; order Sphingomonadales; family Sphingomonadaceae; genus Novosphingobium. The sequence goes on from CAZNFV010000114.1 coordinate 546, forward strand.
GGCACCATGGTGACTGGCGGGATCGACCGGATCGAGCTGCTGCGCGGTTCCAACTCGGTCATTTGGGGGTCGGATGCGATTGGCGGGGTGCTGGCCCTGACCAGCGCCAAATTCGAGGGCGCGCGCACCGGGATCGAATATGGTGCCAATGATACGCTCAGCGCCGACGTCTCGCTCGGCACTCAGCGCGATGGCTATGGCCTGACCGTCAGCGGCGGCCATGTTCGCAGTGATGGCATTTCGGCGTTTGCGGGCGGAACCGAGCCAGATGGCTTCCGCCAATGGTACGGTGCCTTGCGCGGACAGGCCGACCTGACCAGTTCACTCTCGCTGGTCGCCAATGCGCGGTATGCCGATAACCGGATCGATTTCGATGGCTTTCCGCCGCCAGTCTACAACTTTGCCGATACCCCCGAAGTCCAGACCACGCGCCAGGCTTCGGGCCGGGTGGGGCTGGATTATACCGGCAGCGTCTTGTTCAAGGTGGGCCTCGCCTACTCCGACACGAAACGCGCCTACTTTGACGATGCCGCCAGTCCGGCCAATTACGAGACCAGCGGCCAATCGTGGCGGGCCGACTTATCGGGCAAGGCAGACCTGACCGAATCGGTAACGCTCAACTTCGGGGCGGACAGCGAGTGGAGCCACTTTTCGACCAGCTTCGATCCTGCGAAAGCTGCCCGCCTGTCGAGCGTCCACGCACTGTTGGGTTATCATCAGGGCCGCCTGCACCTTTCCGCCGGCGCGCGGCTTGATGACCATGACCGGTTTGGCACGCACTGGACATTCGGAGCGAACGGTTCGCTCGGTCTGATCGACGCCCTGCGCTTGCGCGCGTCCTTTGGACAGGGGTTCAAAGCCCCGACACTTTACCAGCTCTATGGGTATGGCGGGAACATCGCGCTCCGGCCTGAATCCAGCAAGGCCTATGAGGCGGGCCTGGAATATGGCTCAGTGCGGGGGGATCGCCATGTCGCAATCACGCTGTTCCGCCGCGATAGTCAGGGCCTGATCGATTATGTCGAGCCTGTCGGCTACTTCAACACCGGGCGGACCCGCGCCGAAGGGATCGAGCTGGAGGCAAACCTGGCGCTGACAGCGCAGCTTCATGCGCGGGCAGCTTACAGCCACATCACAACAACCGATCTGACGACACAGCAGGATCTGCCGCGCCGTCCGCGCGATCTGGTCAGCGCCGGACTGGATTGGCAGGCGCCGCTCGCCGGGCTCAAGCTAGGGGCGGACCTGCGCCTCGCGGGCGCCAGCTATGACGATCGTGGCAACTTGACCCGCCTCGATGGTTACGGCCTGCTGACCCTGCGCGCCAGCTTGCCCCTGAGCGACCGGTGCGAGCTTTACGGACGGGTGGAGAATGTCAGCAACAGCCGGTACCAGACGGTGGCCGATTACGGCACTTACGGCCGCTCTGCCTTCGTTGGCATCAGGGCCAAGTGGTGAAGCCCTGGGGCGGCCTTATTGCGCTGATGCTGGCGGGCTGCACTGCTGCGCCAGCGCGTGAGGCTGCCCCGCGTCAGACGCAAACAGCGCTGCCAACTATCGTCAGCCTGAACCCGTGCACCGATGCGATCCTGGCCGAAGTGGCCGATCCGGCGCAGCTTTTGGCGATCTCACACTACAGCCAGGACCCGGCCGGTTCCTCGATGGATCTGGCCAAGGCCCGCCAGTTCCGCACGACTGGTGGATCGGTGGAGGAAGTGCTCGCGCTGCGGCCTGATCTGGTGGTCGATGGCAATTTCACCCCGCCCGCCACGCGTGCGGCACTGGCCCGGCTGGGGCTGAAGCTGGAGCAGCTGCCGATCGCCGCGACCGTGCCGGAAAGCCTGGCACAAGTCCGGCGACTGGCCGCATTGGCCGGCCACCCCGAACGCGGCGAAGCGCTGGCGCAACAGATTATCGCGGCACTGGCCGCCAGCAAGGCTCCGCCCGGCCCGCCTCTCTCGGCCTTCGTCTGGCAGGGTGGCGGAATAGTGGCGGGAGAGGGCACCCTGATCACGGCACTGCTCGCGCACACCGGCTTTAGCAACGCCGCCGCCGCTCGTGGTTTGACGCAAGCCAGCCACTTGCCATTGGAGGACATGCTCGCCGAACCGCCGCGCGTGATCCTGTCGGCCGGGAATAGTCACGGGCAGGAAGATCGCCTGCTCAGCCATCCGGCTTTGGCGGGCCTGAAAGGCGT
>CAZNFV010000114.1:2842-4347 GCA_964572445.1 uncultured Novosphingobium sp.
TGGCCTGGGTGCCAGTGGGGCGGCGATGCAGGGCTATTTGCGCAACCCGCTCGCCGATCCGGGGCTGTTCGGGATCGCTCCCGGCGCGGCGCTGGGCGCGGTGCTGAGCTTCTGGACCGGCTGGGCCAGCACCGGCTGGGCGCTGCCCGCCTTCGCGCTGATCGGGGCCGGCGGCGCGATGCTGCTGCTCACCCTGATTGCCGGACGGCAGGGCGGGGTGGTGCTGTTCACATTGGCCGGGATGATGATCGCCAGTCTGGCCGGCGCGTTGATGAGCCTGGCGATCAGCCTTTCCCCCACGCCCTTCGCGATGAGTGAGATTGTTACCTGGCTGATGGGCGCGCTGACTGATCGTTCGTGGCGCGAGGTCTGGATCGCGGCCCCGCTGACCCTGGCCGGGATCGCCATACTGCGCCTGGCCGGGCCGGGGCTTGATGCCCTGACCCTGGGCGAGGCCGCGGCGCGGTCGCTCGGCATGAACCCGCGGCGCTTGCAGTTCCTGCTGGTGCTGGGCGTCGGGCTGACCGTTGGCGGCGGCGTGGCCGTGGCCGGGATCATCGGCTTTGTCGGGCTGATGGTGCCGCATTTCGTCCGCCCGTTCACCGATGGCCGGCCCAGCCGCCTGATCATGCCATCGGCGCTGGCCGGCGCGCTGCTGGTGCTGCTGGCCGATTGCCTGTGCCGGTTATTGCCCTTGGCTGGCGGGGAGCTGCGGCTGGGGATCGCGCTCAGCCTGCTGGGTGCGCCATTCTTCCTCCACCTGTTGCTGCGCCTGCGGCGGGAGCTAGTGTGATGCTGACCGCCCATGCGCTGACCCTGCCCGGCCGTTTGCACGGCGTCTCGCTGAACCTGCGCGCGGGCGAAGTCACCGCCATCTGCGGGCCGAACGGGGCGGGCAAGTCCAGCCTGTTGTCCTGTCTGGCCGGATTGCTCGCGCCCGGCAGCGGTCAGGTCACGCTGGATGAGGACGCACTCCGCGCCATTCCGGCCGCAGCCCGCGCCCGTGCGCTGGGCTATCTGCCGCAGACGCCTGAAGTCGCCTGGGATGTTTCGGTGCAAACGCTGGCCAGCCTGGGCCGCTTGCCCTGGCGAACCAGCCCGGCGGAGGATGCTGCCGCCGTCGATGCGGCGCTGCTGGCGCTCGATCTGCCCACTTTCGCGCACCGGCCGGTCTCCCAGCTATCTGGCGGAGAACGCGCCCGCGCCTTGCTTGCCCGCGTGCTGGCCGGCACCCCGCGCTGGCTGCTGGCGGATGAGCCGCTCGCCAATCTCGATCTGGCGCACCAGCTCGCGCTGCTGGGCCATCTTCGCACCTGTGCAGGGCAGGGGATGGGCGTAGTGCTGGTGCTCCACGATCTGGCGCTGGCAATGAACCATGCCGACCGGGTGGTCGTGCTGGATCAGGGTGCAGTCATAGCGGACGGCACGCCCGAACTGGCCCTGGCCGAACCGGTGCTGGCGCAGGTCTGGGGCGTGACGGCGCGCTGGCTGGGCGAACCGGGGCA
>CAZNFV010000114.1:4447-7554 GCA_964572445.1 uncultured Novosphingobium sp.
TAACCCCGCCCTTATCATCCCCGCGCGCGCCATTTTCGTTAGTCGCCTTCAGCTTGGCAGTCTTGAGCACGCTCCGCGCCAGCGAGAGGATCGACTGCGGGCTGCATTGGCCCTGATTGTCGATCAGGTGCTGCATCGCCCGCTCGAAGGTCAGCTTGTTCTGCTCGAACACCTTGGTGGCGTGGGCATCTTGCGCTTTCAACGCCATCACCTGGACCGCCCCGATATTCTCCGCCCCGAACAACAGGTGCTCATCATAAATGTTGAGCGCCGCCGTCGTTGCCGCTGAACCGATCGCCAGCGAGGTGATCAGATCTTCCTTCGCGCCCGGGTTCTTGGAGAAATCCTGCAGACCGATGATCCCGGTGATCAGCGCCGTGATCGGCACCAGCGAACTGCGGAGGATCTGCGATCGGCGCTGGTTCTGGCCCATCTGGGTGAAGTAGTTTTCGCAGAAGCTGTAATTGTACATGAACCCGCTGCGCAGCATCTGCGGCACAAAGGGATTGTCGGCTGACGGATTCTGGTTGCGGTATCCCTCTGCCTGCTTGAAATCATTGATGAACATGTCAATGTTGCTAGAGGTCAGCGTGGCCGGGCGCGCGTCCTTGGTAACGATCCGTTCCGGGCCCTGGAAGCTGTAGCAGCCTGACAGGATCAGCGTCAGCGGCACGACCGCACAGGCAAAACGTTTCCGCATGAAATTCCCCCGCAATTTTTAGCCGACTCGGCCTATACAATTGATCTGCAATAGTTAATCCAATCCGGCGCGCTGCCAAGCCTGAATCGATCGCCGCGATCCGGGCCGGGAAGGGCGCATGGCCTTGCGTCCCCCTTGCGGGAATCGAACAAATCTGGAACGGACGGCGCATGTCACTGTCCAAAATCGTCGTCCGGGGTGCCCGGGAACACAACCTCAAGGGCTTCGATGTCGAGCTGCCGCGCGATAGCCTGATCGTGATCACCGGCCTGTCCGGCTCTGGCAAGTCGAGCCTGGCGTTCGACACGATCTATGCCGAGGGCCAGCGCCGTTATGTCGAGAGCCTGAGCGCCTATGCGCGCCAGTTCCTGGAAATGATGCAGAAGCCGGACGTCGAGCATATCGACGGGCTCAGCCCCGCGATCTCGATCGAGCAGAAGACCACCAGCCGCAACCCGCGCTCCACCGTCGCGACCGTGACCGAAATCTATGACTACATGCGCCTGCTGTGGGCGCGCACCGGGGTGCCTTACAGCCCCGCCACGGGGGAGCCGATTGCGGCCCAGACTGTCAGCCAGATGGTTGACCGGGTGATGGCCCTGCCCGAGGGGACCCGCGCCTATCTGCTCGCTCCGGTCGTGCGCGGCCGCAAGGGGGAATATCGCAAGGAATTGGCCGAGTGGCAGAAGGCCGGCTACACCCGCGTGCGGATCGACGGCGAGTTCTACCCGATCGAGGAAGCCCCGGCGCTCGACAAGAAGTACAAGCATGACATCGAGGTCGTGGTTGACCGCATCGCCGTGCGCGAGGGGATCGAGACGCGGCTGGCTGACAGCTTCGAACAGGCGCTGAAGCTGGCCGAGGGGCTGGCCTATGTTGATCTGGCGGATACGACTGTGGCCGAACTGCCGAGAGCCCCCGCGAAGGCGGGGGTCTCAGTCGAGAGCGCACAACCGCCTGAGGCCCCCGCCGCCGCGGGGGCTCTCGATGGGGGCAAGATGAAAGGCGCTGGCCTGCCGGACAACCGCATCGTCTTTTCCGAGAAGTTCGCCTGCCCGGTCTCTGGCTTTACCATCGAAAGCCTGGAACCGCGGCTGTTCAGCTTCAACGCGCCGATGGGGGCCTGCCCGGCCTGCGATGGGCTGGGCGAAAAGCTGCTGTTCGATCCGCAGCTGGTCGTGCCGAATGAGGCGCTGTCCCTGAAGCAGGGGGCGGTCGTGCCCTGGGCGAAGAGCAACCCGCCAAGCCCCTATTACATGCAGGTGCTGGCCAGCCTGGCCGCCGAGTTCGGCTTCAGCCTGGATACCCCCTGGCAGGATCTGCCGGTCGAGGTGCGTATCGTCATCCTCCACGGCACCGCCGGCGCGCCGGTCAGCCTGACCTTCATCGACGGGAAAAAGAGCTACACGGTCAAGAAGCCGTTCGAAGGCGTGATCGGCAATCTCAACCGCCGCTTGCTGCAAACCGAAAGCGCCTGGATGCGCGAAGAGCTGGGCAAGTTCCAGACCGCGCAGCCCTGCGAAACCTGCGAAGGCAAGCGGCTGAAGCCAGAGGCGCTGTCGGTCAAGGTTGGCGGGGCGGACATCTCCGCCATCACCCACCTGTCGGTTTCCGACGCGGTGGCCTGGTTCGGCGCGCTGGATAGCCAGCTGACCAGCCAGCAGAGCCAGATCGCCCGTGCTATCCTGAAGGAAATCAACGAGCGGCTGGGCTTCCTCAACAACGTTGGCCTCGATTACCTCAACCTCGATCGCACCAGCGGCACCCTGTCGGGCGGGGAGAGCCAACGTATTCGCCTCGCGAGCCAAATTGGTTCGGGGCTATCCGGCGTTTTGTACGTTTTGGATGAGCCATCAATCGGTCTGCACCAGCGCGATAACGATATGCTGCTGATCACGCTCAAGCGGCTGCGCGATCTGGGCAATACGGTGATCGTGGTGGAGCATGACGAAGACGCGATCCGCGCCGCCGATCACGTGGTCGATCTGGGGCCGGGCGCCGGGGTCCACGGCGGGAAGATCGTCGCGCAGGGCACCCTGCAGGATATCCTCGATGCGCCAAACAGCCTGACCGGGCAATACCTCACCGGCGCGCGCCGGATTGAGGTGCCCACCACGCGCCGCAAGGGCAACGGCCTGAAGCTGACCGTCCATAACGCCCGCGCCAATAACCTGCGTGGGGTCACCGCCGCGATCCCGCTGGGCACCTTCACTTGCGTTACCGGCGTTTCGGGCAGCGGCAAGTCCAGCCTGACGCTCGATACGCTTTATGCCAGCGCCGCCCGCACGCTCAACGGCGCGCGGGTGATCGCCGGGGCGCATGACAAGGTCACCGGCCTCCAGCATTGCGACAAGGTGATCGAGATCGACCAGTCGCCCATCGGCCGCACCCCGCGCTCCAACCCCGC
>CAZNFV010000115.1:0-7495 GCA_964572445.1 uncultured Novosphingobium sp.
GCGGCGGCGGCGCGGGCGGTGGGGATGAGCCGGACGGCGGCCTATAAGCTGCGCAACCGGCTGCACGGGGAGCCGTTCGCACTGGGCTGGGGCGTGGCGCTGGAGTTCGGTCTGTCCACGCTGGCCCAGGCGGTGATGGACCGCGCGCTGAATGGGGAGGAGGTGCCGCACTATTACCGCGGCGAACTGGTAGGCACGCGGCAGCGGTTTGACAACCGGCTGGCGCGCTGGGTGCTGGAGAACCCGTGGAAGGTCGGCTGCCGGGAGCAGGGGCGGGTCTATTCCGCCGGCACGTTTGACCAATTGCTCGCCCGGATCGAAAAGGCGCCGCGCGCCAGACGCTGACCGGCCCGATTATTTTTTCCGCAGTGTGCACACTGGCCCAAAAACAGGCCGAATGGCGCAGAATTCCGCCCGAAACGCTGTGTTGGAAAAAGCGGACAAGGTGTAAACTATGTAAACTTTTGCGGGACGCTCGATCGGACCACGGGCTGGGGACGCTGCGGGGTGCGGATCAGGCGGTGAGCCGCGCCGCGCTCTGCCCGGCCAGCCGCCCCAGCGTGACCGCTGTGCACAGCCCCATCGCCGGCAGATAGCCCCATGACGACGGCCCGGAGACCGAGCGTGCTGCGCCGCCGCCCGCCAGCAGGTTGGGCAGCGGCGTGCCGTCTGGCCGGACCACGCGGGCCGCGCTGTCAATCTGCAGGCCGCCCTGGGTGTGATAGATCGCGCCGACCACCTTGATCGCGCGCAGGTCCCCGGTGGGTGGCGGGCTGGACCAGCGGCGGCCAAAGGCATCGGGCTGGCCGGTGGCGTGGGCTGCGGCGGCCTCGGCCAGCAGGGCGGCGAGAGCAGCGGCGGGCAGGCCGGTCGCCTCGACGGACCGGACTGCGCCGAGGGTGACGAGCTGGGCGTACTCCGGGATCGCCATCAGCGCCGCGGCAATGCGGGCATCGTGCAGCGCCCAGACATAGCTGCCATCCGGGCCGGCGGGCTGGGCGAGGACCGGGTGGACCATGCCGGCGATGTCAAAGCTCTCATCCACGAAGCGCTGGCCGTGCAGGTTGACCAGCACACCGCCTTCAATCAGCAGCGGCGGCGGGACAGTGACGCCGTGCGGCTCCGCCAGCATGGGATAGCCCTGAAAGGCGCCCAGATCACCAGCGGCCGCGCCCAGCGCCGTGCCGATGGCCAGCGCGCTGCCCTGGCTGCCCTCGTGCCCATGGTTGCGCGCGGCGGCCATCGCGGGGATGTGCGCGGCGATCATCGCATGGTTGGCGGCAAAGCCTCCGCAGGCCAGGACCAGCGCGCCGCAGCCAATGTGCTCGGTCACGCCGCCGGGCCGCTCAATCGCCGCGCCGCTGATCCGGCCCGCTGCGTCGGCGGTAACATCGCGGAGGCGGGCCTCGGTCAGCACCGGGATCCCGGCTTCGGCCAGGCGGACGTGCAGCAGGTCCACCATGTCCTGCCCGCCGTGCCCGGCCCAGCCGTGGATGCGCCAGGTGGAGTTGCCGTAAGAGGGGCGGAAGGTGCGATCGAGGGTCCACGGCAGGTCGAGCTGATCGACCATCCAGTCCAGCGTCGGGCCGGACTGGTGAGCCAGCGTCCGGGCGATGACCGGATCGGCTTGGCCCTGCGTCTTGGCCATGATGTCGGCCAGGAAGCGTTCGGGGCTGTCCTCAATCCCGGCTTCGGCCTGGGCGCGGGTTCCGGCGGCGGCGATCAGGCCTTGCGACATGCCGGATGAGCCCATTGGCCGGGCCTCTGCCTCCAGCAAGGCCACCTCGGCTCCGGCGGCATGGGCGGCCAGCGCAGCCAGCGCGCCGCAAGCGCCGCCCCCGGCGATAAGGACGGGAATGGTGGTGTCGTAATGGGTCATCGTCCGGGTGCTATCACGCCGGGCGGCGCGTGCTCTCACGGGCGAGCAGAGTGACCGGCACGCGGCGATCGGTGTTGGGCTCTCCGGCGATAGTCGCCAGCAGCTTGTCGACCAGCATCGCCCCGGCGGCGGCGAAGTCTGGCTGGATGGTAGTCAGCGGCGGCATGGCATTGGCACTGGCACGGATGCCGTCAAACCCGATCAGGCCCAGCTGCCCGGGGATCGCAATGCCGGCTTCGGACAGTTCGCGCAGCGTGCCCAGCGCGATCTCGTCACAGACGGCGAAGATGGAATCGCAAGGCAGGCCAGCCTCGATCGACTGGCGGGCGGCGCGGCGGCCTTGCTCTTCGCGGGACAGGCCTTCCTCGATCTCAACCAGATGCGGGGTCAATCCGGCTTCGTTCATCGCTTCAACATAGCCATCGTAGCGCTCCTTGAACTGGCGCTGGAGCGAGGCTTCGGAGCCGATGCAGGCCGGGGCGCTATAGCCGGCCTGGATCAAGTGGCGGGTGGCGAGCAGGGCGCCGGCATGGTTATCACTGCGGATCCAGTCCAGCTCGTCAAACGGGCTGCCCCAGCAGACCAGCTTGGTGCCGCCAAGGCCAAGATCGCGGTAATAGGTCCAGGCTGGCAGGTTCTGGGTCGTGCCGATCACGATCAGGCCATCAGCGCGGCGCCGGTCTTCATAGCGGCCCGAGAGGTTCTCTGGCCCGTCCTGGAAGCTGACCAGCGTCTCATACCCCCGCGCCGAGGCGGCGGCGCAGACCGTGCCGAGCAGGGCGTAGGTAAAGGGGTTGAGGTCCTTGCGGTCTTCATCCGGGCGGCAGATCACCACCACGGCCAGCGTGGCAGTGCGGCCAGAGCGGAGCCGGGCGGCATTCTCATCCACCGCATAGTTCAGCCGGCGGGCAGCTTCGAACACGCGGTTGCGGGTCGTCTCGCTCACCACCGGATCGCCCGCCAGCGCGCGGCTGACCGTCGATTGGCTGACGCCAGCCTCCGCCGCCACATCGAACGAGGTGACGCGGAAGGTGCGGGCCTTGGTAGGAGTGGGGCCGTCAGCCATGGGCTTGTGGCTACATCGCCGAAATGCCGCCGTCGAGCTTCAGCTCGGCGCCGGTCATGAAGCGACTCTCATCGCTGGCAAGGTAAAGCACGCCGTTGGCGATATCGTCCGGCTGGCCGACCCGCTTGAGCGGGATCTGACGGGCCAGCTTGTCCATGATCACTTCCTTGGCCTTGCCTGAAGAGGCGACCATGCCATCAAGGATCGGGGTGTCGATAAAGGTCGGGTGTACGGAGTTGCAGCGGATGTCCCAGCCCATCTTGGCGCAGTACAGCGCGACCGACTTGGACAGCATCCACACCGCCGCCTTGCTGGCGTTGTAGCCGGGCATGGTATCGGAAGCGATCAGGCCGGCGATCGAGGAGATGTTGACGATCGAGCCGGGCTGGTTGTCCTTCAGCAAAGGCAGCGCCTTCTGGCAGCCAAGGAAGACCGAATCGACGTTGACGGCAAAGCCCTTGTGCCATTCGGCCAGGGTGCAGGTTTCGATATTGCCGCGCACCCCGATCCCGGCGTTGTTGACCAGGACCGAGAGGCCGCCCAGCTTGGCTGCGGCATATTCAACCGCGACGACCCACTGGTCTTCACTGGTCACGTCCAGCTTGACCGAATGGGCGATGCCCGCACCGAGTTCGGCGTTGATCTTGGCGGCCTGTTCAGCAGCGCCTTCGGCATTGATGTCAGCCAGCAGCACGGTCGCGCCGTGTCGCGCCAGCATCATCGCCTGGGCCGCTCCGAGACCCTGCGCTGCGCCGGTGATCAGTGCCTTCTTGCCTGCAACTCTTCCGTTGGCCGATCCTGCCATGTCGCCTCTCCCTGTTCTTGCCGTCTCTTCTTTCGCCGATGGATAGCGGCAATCGGCAGGGTTGGCGAGAGGGGCGCGCCGCGCTTTACCCGAGGAGTTGCGGGCCGAGCAGGAGCAGCAGCTTCACGTCCATCGCATCGCCCAGTGCGCGGCGTTCGGCAATGAAGGCGGGCAGGGCGTTGCGGGGCACGCGGTGGACGGTGATCTGCTCACTCTCCGTCCCGCCGCCGGGGCCCACCTGAACCAGATCATGCGCGCGCAGCAGGGTGAAGCTCTCACTGACCATGCCGGGCGAGGAGTGGAACTCGCCGAGCACCTCGATCCGCCCGGCGCGGTAGCCGGTCTCTTCCTCCAGCTCGCGAGCGGCGGCTTCGATCGGGTCTTCGCCGGCGGTTTCATCACCGATCAGCCCGGCGGGCAATTCGATACAGGCGCGGCCCAGCGGAACGCGGAACTGCTCGACCAGGATCACGTGGTCCTCAGGATCGATGGCAATGATCACGGCGGCGCGGATGCCCCGCGCGCGGCTGACATATTCCCAGCGGCCGCGGGTCTTGGCGACGATGTACTTGCCCTGCCAGTGGATCTCTTCGGGCAGGTTGCGATCGTCTTCGCTCATACCTCGATCACCCGGTCAGGCAGTTCGTTTTGGTCATCGGCCGCGCGCGGGAAGTGTTGGGCCAGGACCGCACCAACCCGCTCGGTCGCGCTGACCAGACCACCCGCCAGGTCACCAGCGCGGATGCCTTTGAGCAGTGCTGCCATCGCCTCGCCCCAAACCTCGGGGCTGACCTTTCCGGCAATCGCAGCGTCGGCCACGATCTCGGCGCGGTGTTCAGCCATTGAGACATAGATTACGATACCGGTGCGGCCGTGGGTGCGGCGCTCGGCCCCGATCTTGAAGCAGGTTTCAGCGCGGGTGCGAACCCGGGCCGCCTTGATGAAGCCGGGAACCAGCCAGAACTTCAGCGGTCGCCACAGCTGCAACAGCACCATCCCGATGAACTTCAGGATCGCGACAGTCGCGGCGAGCGTGAAGATCCCATGCGGCGACCATTCGCGGCCCCAGTCACCCAGGACGCGATCGTAGAGGCCGAGGTAGAAGGCCGGGAATAGTGAGAGCGCGGTCAGTGCAGTCATCGCCGCCAGCGCCGCCCAGGCCAGTGCGATGTCGGCATAACCGTCCGATCGATCCGTGACGATGGTCACGATCTCGCCGGCGCTGTTGCTCTCGGCCGCGCTGACGGCTGCGGACACAGCCTCGTGCTCGGCGGGTGTCAGGTGGATTGCAGTCTGTGCCATTACCAGCTCCCCGAAGCCCCGCCGCCGCCGGACCCGCCGCCGCCGAAGCCACCAAAGCCGCCGCCGCCTCCGCCGCCGCCGAAGTCAAAGCCCCCACCGCCACCACCGCGGCTGGCGTGGTGCAAGATTTCGCTGACGCCCCACAGGACGATGCCCGGATCGATCCCGCTGCGGCGATAACCGCGACTGCGGCGCCGACCAAACATCAGCATGAAGAACAGGATCATCATGATCCAGAAGACGACCGCGCCCCCGCCAGCTTCTCCGCCACGCTTGCGCTGCGCCGCTTCGGCCGCAGCGGCAGCTTCCGCCACGGCCTTTGCATCAGCTGGATTGCGATCAAGTTGTGCGATGGCGGTATCGATCCCGGCATTGATCCCGCCGGCGATGTCGCCCGATTTGAAGCGCGGCGTGATCTCGCCCCGGATGATGCGTGATGCGTAAACGTCGGGGAAGATCCCGTGGAGACCGTAGCCTGTCTCGAACCGGACATTGCGTTCCGTGGGCGCAACCAACAGCAGCAGGCCCTCATCGGTCTCCTTGCCGCCGATGCCCCAGGCCTCAAACAGTTTGACGGCGTAAAGCTCAATAGTCTCGCCATCGAGTGACGGCACCGTCGTCACCAGCACTGCGCGTCCGGTGCGCTGATTGTAGGCGCGCAACTTGGCGTCGAGTGCAGCCTCATCCGCATCGGGGATGATCTGGGCGGCATCCAGCACTGGCCCGTCGGGCCGGGCGGGATAGGCGGCTTGCGCCGCGCTGGCACCGAACAGAGCCAGCGCGGCAAGAAGCCAGGTTAGGATCAGGCGCATGCTGCGCGTCCTTGTTGCTCCTGTGATCAGTTTGCTGCTGCTGCCGAAGAAGCCGGCGCAGCATTGTCGTTGGCGCTGGCGGCGGGGGCAGCTGCGCCAGTGCCGAAGTTGACCTTGGGGGCAGCCGAGGCGCCGGGATCAGCCTTGAACCCGACCATTGGCTTGGCGCCGTAGATTACCTTGGCGCCAATGGCGTCGGGGAAGGTGCGGATCGTGGTGTTATATTCCTGCACCGCTTCGTTGTAGCGCATGCGGGCCACGTTGATCTGGTTCTCGGTCCCTTCAAGCTGGGCCATCAGGTCAGCGAAGCGGGCCTGGCTCTGCAGCTGCGGGTAGTTTTCAACCACCGTGCGCAGCTGGCCCAGTGCCTGAGTCAGCTGGTTCTGCGCGCTCTGGAACTTCTCGAAGGTGGCGGGGTCGGAAAGGTCTTCCGTGCGCACATTGATTGAAGTCGCGGCGGCGCGAGCATTGGTGACGTTGGTGAGGATCGTCGTTTCCGAGGCAGCGGCGGCCTTGGCTGTTTCAACCAGGTTGGGGACCAGATCGGCGCGACGCTGATAGGCGCTTTCGACATCGGCCCACTTGGCCTTCGCGGCTTCCTCAGAGCTAGGGACCGAGTTGATCCCGCAGCCGGCCAACGCAGCGGCGGCAGCGGCAACCAGGGCAAAACGGCCCAAATGGCGAACAATGGCAGCGGTCATGCGATGCGGTCCTCTTCCATGGGCGGCCTTGGGGCCGCGAATGCTTGAAGATGTAGCGTGCAGTGTCAGCGGTTCAAGCGGCCATGCCAAAAATCATTTTGTTGCAATTGATTGTTGCCATCCGATCAGACTGCTAGCAGTTTCACGTGCTTTAGGATGTGAATGAAGGGGACGCAGGAAATGCTTAAGGAATTTAAGGCCTTTATCGCTCGCGGGAATGTGCTTGATCTGGCCGTTGGTGTGATCATCGGGGCCGGCTTTGGCAAGATTGTCTCGTCGTTGACCGATGATGTGATCATGCCCGTCATCGGCTTCGTCACCGGCGGAGTCGATTTCTCGAACAAGTATACGGTGCTGGCTGGGGAAGCGCCCGCGGGCGCAACGCTGGCAGCGGCCAAGGCGGCCGGGGCTACGGTCATTGCCTGGGGCAGCTTCGTCACCTCGGTGATTAACTTCGTGATCCTGGCTTTCGTCATCTTCCTGATCGTGCGGCAGGCCAGCAAGCTGATGCCGGCGCCCGCCGCCGCGGGGCCGAGCGAAGTCGAACTGCTGACTGAGATCCGGGATTCGCTCAAGAAAGCGTGAATCGCGACGGATTGAGGATTGATTGGGCGGGGGCAGTGCTCCCGCCCTTTTCATTTGACCAAGCCCCACCTATATTCGGTCTGCCGGGTTCGCCCGGCTATGGCGATAAATTGCGGCGTGCAATAGATGCAGCGGACCCGGGGGCGGTACCCGGCGGCTCCACCATCACCATCCCGGAACCCCTTTTGGGACCATCCGGGGCTCTGTTGTCGCAGAGGTGTTGACGGGGCCGAACTAGGATCGACGTGTGTTGAAAAGCGCAGTTTTTGCCCGGGCTGAGTAACCCGTTCAAGGCTCAAAACTCACAAGTGCCAACGACAACGAAGCACTTGCTCTCGCAGCGTA
>CAZNFV010000116.1:0-7482 GCA_964572445.1 uncultured Novosphingobium sp.
GGCGCTTTCCCGCGTCCAGAGGTGCGCGGCAATAATGCCTACGTACTGCACCGGCATCCAATAGCCGGCGAAATCCACCATCCGGCCGCCCTTGGCGCGATGCCAGGCGTCTAGCGGCAGGGTGAGCACTTCAGGCTCAACCGCTTCGTCATCGTGATTTGAATGGACGTCGCCCACAGAAGTACCCCGCACAGAATGCACCAAAACCGGTGCCCCCTCTGTCACGGAAACCTGAGAGCTTTCCCCTGAACCAAGTTCAAGGTTACCCCTTCGGCGGCCCCGGACTGGTCCGGGACTCTTTCCAGAGTATCGCTATTGACCCACGCGGTCCCTGGTGCCTGAGAGATTCCGGGGCGGTTGCTCCTTCGGCGCCCGGCGAAACGTCAGAAGACGAATCGCCGGAACTCTCCCGCGCGATCAGCGATGAAAAAGGCGATGGCGGGAGGCCCGGCGAGAGTCAATCCCGACCCTTCGGCCCTCCCCCGCAGCAGGCTCAGTCCGCCTTCCGGGCGGCGCGCAGGATCGCTTCGTGTTCAAAGACAAACCGACCTGCCGCTTTTTCCTTAGTCAGCCCGATGATTGCCTTGGCAATCGTTTCCGCCTTGATTGATCGGTACTTGGTATACTTGCCGTTGAGGAACAGGTCCGCCACCGGGCTCAAGATCCGGCCCGCCAGCTCGGCCGGGCGCATTTCCTCGCGCGGGCCGCGCAACAGGCCAGGCCGCAATACGTCAAGCCGCGTCACGCCGACCCGGCCAAGCGCCTGCTCGGTTTCGCCTTTGACCTTCAGGTAAAAGTTCTTGGCCATCGCATCGGCCCCAACCGAAGACACGGCGATCACCTGCCGCATCCCGGCATCCTTGGCCGCCTTGGCGCAGGCTACGACAAGGTGCTGATCAATGGCCCGAAACTCGGCTTCGTTCTTGTCCGCCTTCTTCCAGGTGGTGCCAAGCGCGCAGGCGAGGACATCCGCATTGGCAGCGGCGATGGCGTCACCCCAGTTTTCAGGCGGCGCGACCAGCACTTCCATCCGTGCGCCGACTGGCAATGGTATTTCGCGGCGGGCAATCGCAACCAGGCGAATATCACTCCGCCCGACCGCAAGGCGGATCAAGCTTTGCCCCACGAGGCCCGAAGCGCCGACCACGGCGATGCGGGTAACTTTAGACATTACGGAGTCCTTCTGGAGTTCGGCCATAGATCGCGGCGTGGGCAGCAATCGCAAAGCGATCGGTCATCCCGGCGATATAATCAGCGATGTGTCGGCTGCGACGCGGTTCCTCGGCTGGCAGGCGGCTGGCCCAGCCGGCCTCCATCAGCGCGGGGTTCTGGGCATAGGCGGCATAGAGTTCTGCGGTGACCGTGCGGGCGCGGTCAGCAGTCTGAAGCTGCTGCGGATGGTGATAGAGCCGATCATACATGAACCGCTTAAGGTCGCGTTCCTGAACGGCGAGATCAGTGGAGAAGCCGCAGGTTGCGCGGTCCGCGCTGCGGACGGCATCGGCACTGTCCATTCCATGCGCGCGCAGCCGCGTTTCAGCGATGACATCGTTGACCATCCAGCCGATCTGGCTGCGGACCAGTTCGCGCAAGCGGCGGTCCTGCGGAGCGGCGGGGAACTTGAGCTCAATCGCCCGCCACTGGTCGGCCACGAAGTCCAGCGTCAGCAGTTCGTCCAGTTCCAGGAATCCGGCGCGCAGGCCGTCATCGATATCATGGTTGTCATAGGCGATGTCGTCAGCAATCGCCGCGACCTGTGCCTCCAGCGAAGGCCAGGTCTTGAGATCGAGCGGATAGGCTGCGTCAAGCTCGGCCAGCGCCCAGTTGACCATGCCGACCGGCCCGTTGTGCTTGGCCAGCCCTTCCAGCACTTCCCACGACAGGTTCAGGCCATCATGCTCGCAATAGGGGCTTTCGATCCGCATCAGCGTGCGGAGCGACTGGGCATTGTGATCGAACCCACCATGACGATCCAGCGCCGCGTTAAGCGCATCCTCCCCGGCATGCCCGAACGGCGGATGTCCAATGTCATGCGCCAGACACAGCGCTTCGGTCAGGTCTTCATCCAGTCCCAGTGCGCGGGAGATGACCCGGCCAATCTGGGCCACTTCAAGGCTGTGGGTCAGGCGGACGCGGTAATGATCACCATCCGGCGCAACGAACACCTGGGTTTTGTGGCGCAGCCGGCGAAAGGCAATCGAATGGACAATCCGATCGCGATCGCGCTGAAACGCGCTGCGCGGTCCGCGCGCCAACGAGGCTTCGAGCGGAAACTCACGCCCGCGCGATTGGGCAGGATCTGAGGCGTAAGGAGCAATCACGCGTCTGCCAGAATCCATTCAACTGCCGCCTCAGCGTGGATCCGGGTGCAGTCATAAATCGGCAGGACATTGGCATCGACATCGACGATCATCTCAAGCTCTGTGCAGCCGAGCACCACGGCCTGGGCCCCATCCTGCTCAAGGTTGGTGATGATGGTCTTCAGTTCCCGCTCGGCCTGACGGCTAACCTTACCCTTCAACAGTTCGTCATAGATCACCCGGTCGAGCGTTTCGACAAAGGGCATCTCTGGCGGCAGCAGTTCGATATCGCGGGCAATCAGCTTCTGGCGGTAGAAGCTTTCCAGCATCACATTGCTGGTTCCGAGCAATGCCGCCTTGCGCACCGAGCCCTTGGCCATCCGTTCTGCCACACATTCCGCGATGTGGATGATTGGCACGTCGACTGCCTTGGCGACCTGGTCATAGACCTTGTGCATGGAGTTGGCGCCAATCAGGATTGCTGTCGCACCGGCTTTTTCCAGACGCTTGGCCGATGCGGCCAGCGTCTTGGCGGCGCGTTGCCATTCCTCTTCATTCGATAGCCTCGACAGCTCCGAAAAATCCAGGCTTTCGATGACCATCGGCGCGCTATGGCCTTGGCCCACACGGGCCTGGACCAGACGGTTGATGTGTTCGTAATAGGTCCGGGTTGAGTACCAGCTCATCCCGCCGATCAGACCGATCTTGCGCAAAGACATTCTCCGTAGAGGCGGTGGTTCCCCGTTGCCTGCGGCCTTACCGGAGGCTCTCCTTCAGGTCCAGCACCAGGCCGGTCAGCCCTGTGGGCTGAGGAAAGCCCGTACCTCGGCCGCAGAGAGGTCAGCCGCTTCCTCGTGCGGGATATGACCGACCCCCGGGAATATCTTCACCCGCGAATTCTTGATGCCCTGGGCGAAGAACTGCGCATCGCCAACCGGGATCAGCTTGTCCTCATCCCCCCACAGGATCAGGGTTGGCATGGTAATCCGGGCCAGTTCAGCAGGCTTGAACGGCGTACGAACCCCGCTGAAGCGCTTTAGTGTCGCGGCGCGGTTGCCGGGATAGCGCAGCAATTCCCAATAGCGATCGACCGCAGCCTCGGTCACCACCGCCTGATTGCTGACCGATTGCCTAAAACTACGCTCGATCAAGCTGCGCGGAGTGATGGATTCAGCCAGCAGGTTGATCCCCGGCATGGCAGCAATAGTGAAGCCGATGTTACCCCGGCCGCCCCCCGCGTTGCGCGGTGCGCCAGCGGCGTCGACCAGGATCAGCGCGGAAAGGTGCTGTGGATAGGTGCTGGCATAGCGCGCAGCCAGACCGCCGCCCATCGAATTCCCAGCCAGCGCAAAGCGATCAATCCCCAGCTTGACCCGCAGTCGTTCGAGCACGGCGGTCATTTCCTGCTGGCTATATTCACCGCTGGGGATCAGGCCGGTCAATCCGTGGCCGATCTGGTCAAAGCGGATCACCCGGAACTGATCAGACAGGATGCGGGTCCAGGCATCCCAGGTGTGCAGATCAGCGTTGGAGCCGTGGAGCAGCACCAGCACCGGCGCATCGCCCCGGTAATTCTTGGGGCCTTCATCGCGCAAATGGACCGTCAATCCGCCGCCCAGATCGACGAACTGTGATGGCGCGCCACCATACTTGGCCTTCATCGCCGCCGGGTCCGTATCGGGGGTACGCAGGAGCAAGAATGCACCTGCCAGAACGAAGATGATGGCTAGCAGCCACTTGCTCAGACGCTTCACCGCTTCATCTCCCCAATCCATTTTGTAACTGCTGCGATGCCATCGCTATCCAGGCTTGATCGCCCGACCTCGGGCATGGAAATCCCGCCTTCGAGGCTGCCCATCCGGTAGAGCATGATCGACTTATCCGGGCGCCCCGGCAGGACGTCAAATTCCAGCCCGCCCGAGCCGCGCCCGGCTGCCACCGGCCGCTTGTTAATCCCCAGCGCCACCGGGTCGTGCTGTTCCCACCGCAGATCGAGGCCGGAGTTAGAGGCAGAGCCCGCCGGATTGTGACAGTGGGCGCAGTTGCTATCCAGCCAGCCACGGGCGACCGGCGCGGCGGTCAGCTTGGCACGGTCCTCCCACAGCGGCACGCGCGACGTCACGGTGGGAACGGCATCCAGCCTGCCCGCTTTGTGGAAGCTTTCGAGCCAGGCCGCGGAGAGGTTGCGCGCCTTGGGGCCAATCGGCGTAACCGCATCCTTTTGCTGGTGACATTCCTTGCACTGGTTCTTGTTGGGGATGGCGTAAGAGATCGTCTGGCCCTGCGGCGTCACCAGATCAAGCCGCGCACCCGCCAGCGCCAGCCGCGCTTCGGTCTGCTCCGGGTTCCATTGATAGGGCAAAGCTACCCAGCCATCGGCTCGGTGCAGCAAGACGCGGGTTTCGATCAAACGCCCTGCCAGCTTGAAGGTCTTCACCAGCGCAGCGCCGACCGGAAGATCGAGCAAGCCCGCGCCTTGCGCCTTAGCTTGGGTTCCCGCCGGCAGATAAACGAACCGCAGCTTTTCAGCACCATCGGACCACAGCGGCGTCTGGATGCGATAAGAGGTCACGCCCGTTGCCGGGCGCTGCGCCGGGGCATCGGCGAAGAAGCCATAATCAGCCAGCGTTGCAGGATAGCCGGCTCCGATTATAGCGGCATCATTGACTGCACTGCCCTGCGGCGCGGCAACGGCCATTGCCGCGCCGGCCAGCAATGCAGCCCCCAGCAATAGCCTCATCGCAGGATCCGGGCTTCCAGCGCGGCGGGCGCACCGACCTTTTCCGGCGATGGCGCATTTAGGGCCGCGGTCAGCTCAAACGGTGCTGGCTTGGCCTGCATCGGGCTTGCGCCTTGCTGCGGCAGATTAAGCGACAGGCCCAGCAGCTTCTGACCGCCGATAAGCGCGTCTGCCCCGCCCAGGCCATCCCAGATGACCGGCGGCAATACCCCGCCAAAGGCCGCTTTCAGCTGGTCCCCGCCGGGCAGCTGCGGATCGTTACCGCCGCCGATGATCTGGTTCGGGCCGACCACGATCCGGCGTGGATAGGGGTTATAGCGCTTGTCGGTGAAGGCATTGGGATAGGCCACGACGACGACCTGCGCGGTCGGATTGTTGGCCAGCACATTGCCGCGCACCGCCACCAGTTCGTTAGCCATGATCATCACCCCGGTGCCGCGCGGCACGCTGGCGACGATGTTGCCCTTTGGCGCAAAATTGGGGGTGTCGTTGTCGATCACCAGGTTGCCCTCAACCACGGTATTGCCGCCGCCCATCACCGGCAGGTTGGGCAGGTCGAAAATCAGGATTCCGCCGGTGTTGCGGGTCGCCAGGTTGCCGTGAACCAGAGCATTGCGGCTGTTCTCGATCTCGATCCCGGCAACGTTGTATTCCGCCAACGAGTAGCGGACTGTGATGTCCCTCGATTGACCAACGTAAATTCCGGCATCCGAAGCGCCCGACACCTTGCAGCCATCAATCAGCACACCGCTGCTTTCAACCGGGTAGATGCCGTAGGCGCCGTTGGTTTCCTTCGGTCCGCCGGTCCAGGCAACGCGGACGCGGTAATAGACGATGTTATCCGCGCCCTTGGACTTGATTCCATCGCCCTTGCTGTTCTCAACCGCGAAATCGCGCAGCGTCACGTCATCGGAGGTGACCAGCAACCCCTCGCCCGCGCCCTTTTGGCCGCTGAAGTCCAGCACGGTGGTTTCCATCCCTGCGCCGCGCAGGGTCACGCCCTTGCTATCGAGCGACAGGCCGTCGGTTAGCACGAACCGCCCTGCCCCCAGTTCGACCACATCGCCGGGCGCAGCCAGAATCAGCGCCTCTTGCAGGCGGCCTTGCGCGTTTTCTCCGGCAGCAACCGGGATCACCTTGGCATAGGCGGGAGCAGCCAGGGCTAGTGCCGTGGCCGCAGCGATAAACTTTGCGGGCATCTTCATGCGGCAGAGTGTTGAACTGACAGCAGTGTAAGTCAATCCACCGCCGCAACAGTATGATCAGCGTTTCTCGCTGGCGAGCCCACTGGCGCAGAGCGCCGCAGAGCTGGCAGTCACCTGGATTGCCTCAGCATCGCCAACCCGGCGCACGGCCACAACATAGTCCATCAATCCCCGCTTCTCACCTTTGAGCTGCTTCAGCTTCTGAAGTTGGCCCAGCGTCAGCCGGTCAGTCATCCGCTCTGCCATGCAAGCCGAATTGGCTTCAGACAGCCCGGCATCGATCATCGCGCTTTTCACCTGACCATAGGCCAGCTTGCTGGGCGAGCACGCGGCCAGCGCCAGAAGAACAAACGAAAAAGCCGCACGCATCAGTGCGCCAGACCCTTGTTGATGTCCTCCACCATCTTCTTCGCATCGGCCAGCAGCATCATGGTCTGGTCCATGTAGAACACGTCGTTATCGACCCCGGCATAGCCGACCCCGCCCATGCTGCGTTTGATGAAGAAGACCTGCTTGGCCTTGTCTACATCGAACACCGGCATCCCGTAAATCGGGCTGGACTTGTCGGTCTTGGCGGCCGGGTTGACCACGTCGTTGGCGCCGATGATGAATGCCACGTCGGCGGTGGCGAACTCGCTGTTGATGTCCTCCAGCTCGAACACCTCGTCATAGGGGACATTCGCTTCGGCCAGCAGCACGTTCATGTGCCCTGGCATCCGGCCCGCAACGGGGTGGATCGCGTACTTCACTTCGACGCCCTTGGCCTTCAACAGATCGCCCATTTCGCGGAGCGCGTGCTGGGCTTGGCTGACGGCCATGCCATAGCCCGGGATGATGATGACCTTCTCGGCCTCACCCAGCATATAGGCGGCGTCTTCGGCACTCCCGCGCTTCCACGGGCGCTGTTCCTTGGCCTCGCCACCAGCCTCGGCCACGGCGCCAAAGCCGCCCGCGATCACCGAGATGAAGCTGCGGTTCATCGCCTTGCACATGATGTAAGACAGGATCGCGCCTGACGAGCCGACCAGCGCGCCCGTAATGATCATCGCGGTGTTGGACAGAGTAAAGCCCATCGCCGCCGCCGCCCAGCCCGAATAGGAATTGAGCATCGAGACGACTACCGGCATGTCCGCCCCGCCGATCGGGATGATCAGCAGGAAGCCGATCAGGAAAGCCAGCGCAGTGACCGTAGCGATGACCCACAGGCTCTGGTCAGTCATGAAGTAACCGGTCAGCC
>CAZNFV010000117.1:0-7423 GCA_964572445.1 uncultured Novosphingobium sp.
ACCATCGTCGGCACCGCCTCTGACCTGGAAGGCGTAACGCAAAGCGAAGTGATCAAGTATTCGGCCGGCGGCTTCCGCGATTTCACCCGCATTGCCGCTTCTGACCCGACGATGTGGCGCGATGTCTTCCTGACTAACAAGGATGCCGTGCTGGAAATGCTCCAGCGGTTCAGCGAAGACCTGACCGCCTTGCAGCGGGCAATCCGGTGGGGTGATGGCGATGCGCTGTTCGATCTGTTCACCCGGACCCGGGCAATCCGCCGCTCAATCATTGCCGAGGGGCAAGACGACGCCCGGCCAGACTTTGGCCGCAGCGACCACGCCGGCTGACGGCTAAGCCAGCAGGAATATTGCGGCGACTGCCCACATTACCGCGGTTGCCAGCCAGCCCACTGCTTTCAGATGCCGCGGCAGCACCAGCTTGCCCATCACCTTCGGGTTGGAGGCGATCAGCATCGTGATCACCATCAGTGGCGGAGCCAGCAGGCCATTGACCACGGCGGCCCAATAGAGCGCTTTCATCGGATCGATCCCGATGAAGTTAAGCGCAATTCCGCCAGCAGTTGCCAGCACGATCACACCGTAGAAGGCTTTTGCTTCCTTGGGTCGGCGGTTCAAGCCTTCGGTCCAGCCGAAGGTCTCACTCACCGCATAAGCCGCACTTCCCGCCAGAACCGGCACGGCCAGCAAGCCCGTGCCAATGATCCCCACCGCAAACAGCGCAAAGGCCAGGTCGCCCGCAATCGGCCGCAATGCCTCGGCCGCCTGGGCCGCGCTTTCAATTTCGCGCACGCCGTTCACGTGCAGCGTCGCTGCGGTGGCGATTACGATGCACAGCGCCACGATGTGCGAAAAGCCCATGCCGACCAGCGTATCCAGCCGAATGCGGCGCAGCTCGACACCAGCGGTCTTGCGCGGGCTGATGTGGAGCGGCTTGATGTGGCGGCGGTGCTGTTCTTCCACTTCCTGCCCCGCTTGCCAGAAGAACAGGTAGGGGCTGATCGTCGTCCCAAAGATCGCGACCAGCGCCATCGCGTGATCGCGGTCGAACGTAAACTGCGGCACCAGCAAGCCCCGGGCCATGTCAGCCAGCGGCACGTCAGCCACCACCACCACCCCGACATAGGCAAACAGCGATAGCGTCGCCCACTTGAGCACGCGGGCATAGCTATCATAGCTGAGGAACACCTCCAGCAGCACGCTGACCACGCCGAAGCCAACCGTATAGGCCAGCACCGGCCCCGGGATCAGCAAGGCCACCACGGCCCCCATCGCCCCAAGGTCTGCCCCAAGGTTGATGACATTGGCGATCAGCAGCATGATGACCACCGCCCGCAGCAGCCAGGGCGAATAGTGCCGCCGCAGGTTCTGGGCAATGCCGCGGCCGGTAGTGGCGCCAATCCGCGCGCAGATCGCCTGGATCGCGGCGAGCAACGGAAAGCCGAAGACCAGCGTCCAACCCATGCCATAGCCAAATTGCGCGCCGACCTGGCTGTAAGTGCCAACGCCCGAAGGATCGTCGTCCGCTGCGCCGGTAACGAGGCCGGGGCCGAGGACCTCAAGCGGAGAGCGTGGGCCGGTTTCGCTCACGCAGCCGGGCCGTTCAGCGCATTGATCGCGTCTTGCACCCGCGCTTCGATCTCTTCACGCGGCAGGCCGGGCGGGATCGTTTCGCCAATCCGGAAAGTCACCGTGCCGGGCAGCTTCCAGCGGCGGTGGTACAGCGGACCGCTATTGGCGGCGACTGGCACCACTGGCAGGCCCAGCAGCTTGTAAAGCCCGGCAAAGCCGGCCTGTAATTCGCCGCGCTCTCCAAATGGCACGCGGGTTCCTTCGGGGAAGATCACCAGTGGGCGGCCTTGCGCGCTATAGGCCCGGGCCGAGGCCAGCATCTTGCGCAGCGCCGATGCCCCCTGATCGCGGTGGACAGCGACCAGACCGTACCACTGCCCGACATTCCCCCAGACCGGGATGCGCGTCAGTTCGGCCTTGGCGAACACCGCCGGGCGATCGAAGAAGCCCGGAATGTCGATCGCTTCATAGAAGGACTGGTGTTTCATCGCGATCAGCACCGGGCCAGAGGGCATTTGCCCTTCTACTACCAGCTTGATGCCCAACAGGTTCCGCGCACAGGCGCGATGGAAACGTGACCAGGCCTCAACCGTGCTGCGAAAAGCGTGATGCCAGCCCACCGCATAGAACGCCGCCGCCAGCAGGACATAGACCGGGCTGCCCAGATAGAAGGCAGCGTAGAAAAGGATGTTGCGCAGGACAATCATAGGGCTCACCGCGCCCCTAGCGCGCCAACTATGCTTCGCGCCAGCAGCTTGTTGTATTCGCGCAGCAGCGCCGAAAAGCTGGGCCGCGTCGCCACGGCATCACCGATGATCGAAACCCCCGGCGGCGCCAGGCGATCCAGTTCCATCCGGGCGCGGCGCATGTGCCAGTCACTCGTCACCAACCGCACGCTCTTCACCCGCTCATGGCGCAGCCACTCCGCCGCCTCCAGCGCGTTCGACCGGGTATCCATCGCCTGGTAACCCAGGGTCACGCAGCAGGCCATGCGAGAGGGGCGGACCCGGTATTCAAGGGCAAATTCGTGCGGCTTCACGCTGCGATCGACCCCTGAAACCAGCAGTTCACGCGCCCAGCCCCGCTTCAGCACCTCAAGCCCGCGTTCGATCCGCCCTGCCCCGCCGGTCAGCACGACCACGGCATCGGTCCGTTCCTCACCCGCCGGTTGCGGCAAGGTGACCGCGAACAACACGAAGCCAAGCGCCCAAACCAGCACGACAAGTCCGGAAAAGCGGCTGAACGCGGCGCGCATCTTTAAAGCATCCGCCGCAACGCGCGCAGCACCGTCCAGCGCGCGGTCAGCATCGACAGTCCGATCCCCGCAACGGGCACCAGCGCCAGCAACAGCCAATCCAGCCAGCCCAGCGCCCCGCCGTTGACCAGCCCGGCCTCAAGCCCCGCAAATTGCCGCCCCAGCAGCAGCACCGCCACCAGCCCCAACGCTAGCCCGATCGCCCCGCCGCCAGCGGCATCATAGCCGACCGAGCGCTGGAACAGCCGGGCGATCTGCTGATCCGTCCCACCGAGCAGGTGGACGATCTCGATCGTCTCGCGGTTGGTGCCCAGCGCATTGCGAACCGCCAAAAGCACCACGGCGGCCAGCGCCGCCGCCAGCAGGCCAACCAGTGCCATGGCCAGTAGCCGCAGCGAATCAATCGCGCCGAACACCGGTTTGAGCCAGGTGGACTGGGCATCGACCCGTGCGCGGGGCGCCACATCCCGCACGGCCCGGCGCAGCCCGCCCAGACGTTCACCGGTCACTTCGCCGCGCAGCCGCACGTCGACGATGGCTGGGACCGGAATCGCCTGCCCGTCAATCGCCATGCCGCCCAGCCACGGCTCGATCAGCCGCTCTACTTCATCCTGGCTGACCACAATCGCCGCATCGATCCCCGGCGTGGCATTAAGCCGCAGCGCCGTGGCCTCAGCCTGACGCAGCCGCACGGCCGGATCAGCTTCGATGATCTGCACCGTCACGCCCCCCGCCAGCGCGTCCGAAGCGTTACGCGCGACATTGCTGGCCGCCAAACCCGCCGCCGCCGCAATCACCGTCAGCGCCACCATGATCGCGATCACCCACGGCATCGGCCCGGCCAGCCGGGTCTGCGGGACCAGCTCGGCCTCGCCGAAACCGGACAGCGAGCGCAGGCCGCGGACCAGCGAACCACTCGGCATGGGGGGAAGCTTCAGCGCCATTCGATCAGCCCAGCATCGGCCGCGCCGGATAGCGCAGCGCCCCAGTGGGATCAGACAGCCGGCCCTTGTCGAGCCGCATGATCAGCGAATCCGGCACCATCTTGAGCAGGTGAACATCGTGGGTGGCGACCACCACGGTCGTGCCCAGGCGGTTGAGCGCTTCGAACAAGCGCAGCAGCTTGACCGCCATATCAGGATCGACGTTGCCGGTTGGCTCATCCGCCACCAGCAGTTCGGGCCGGCCGATCACCGCGCGGGCGATTGCCACGCGTTGCTGCTCTCCGCCCGAAAGCTGCGCCGGGCGGGCATGCATCCGCTCGGTCAAGCCAACCCATTCAAGCATGTCAGACACCGGCTTGATCAATTCGCGCTCAGCCACGCCGGCGACACGCAGCGGCAGGGCGACATTGTCAAAAGCGGACAGGTGCTCAACCAGCCGGAAATTCTGGAACACCACCCCCAGCCGCCGGCGAAAGCCCGGCAGACGATCGCGCGGCAGGGTGATCGCGTCGGTCCCGAACATCCGGATCATCCCGCGCGACGGGCGCTGGGACAGGTAAAGCAGCTTAAGCAACGAGGTCTTGCCGGCGCCACTCGCCCCGGTCAGGAAATAAAAGCTGCCCGGGAACAGGGTGAACGACAGGTCGCTCAACACCTCGCGGTCAGCGCCATAGCGCAGCCCGACATTGTCGAAATGCACGATTTCCCCGGTGCCGCCGGCGGTCCCGGCACCTGTCATCTAAAAATTCCGGGATTCATTGCTGACAGGTCTATCCGGCAAGAGGGTGCTTCGCAGATCGCTATAGCGAGCAATCCATGTGGAAAAAAGGGCAATGCACCCGGCGTTCGTCGCGCTGGCGCTTGCCCCCTTGCGCCACACCATGCTTTACGGATCGGATATGATCATCGCATGCCCAGCTTGTGCCACCCGCTACGTCGTGCCCGATAGCGCGATCGGGGTCGATGGCCGGACCGTGCGCTGTGCAAAGTGCAAGCACAACTGGTTCCAGGATGGTCCGCAGATCGCCCCGCCACCGGTCGCCGCCCCGGCTTCACCGCCGCCTCCACCGCCGGTTTCGCAGCCCGCAACCGCTACAGAACCCGCAGCGAAAGCCAGCGATTGGGACTGGAGCGAAGCACCCGGGCCCGAAACGGAAGCCGCACCCAGCGCTCCCGCAGCACCGGCAGCTGATTCTCCTGCGCCTGAAACGTCCGCCCAAGCGGCTGCGGAAGCGCAGGTTCCGGTTCCCCCGGTCTATGCCGAACCGACCTATCGCAGCAGCTATGGTGACCCGGACGAGACATCGCGCTTCGATCATCAGCCACTGCTTGCCCCGCGCCGCAATCCGGCCAAAGTGTGGACCATGGCAGCGGTGTTGTTCGCCACGGTCTCAATCGCGGCGATCGGCGCCACGGCCTGGTATGGCCTGCCCGATTGGATGCCCTTCTCCCGGCCAATTTTTGCCGAGGACCAGCCCGGTCTGAAGCTGGAGTTTCCACCGCGAGAGCAGGAACGGTACCAACTGCCCAACGGCACCTGGTACTTCAGCGCCAACGGCATGGTCACCAACACCTCGCAAACCGCGCGCAGCGTGCCTGCGATCCTGATCGTGCTGCGCGATTCGCGCGGCCGGATCGTCCACAGCGCCGAAGTCCGCTCGCCCAAACGGGTGCTCGCACCGGGCGAAAGCGCGGATATCAATGAAGCGCTGGTGCCCGTTCCGAAAGCTGGCGTACGGGTCGAATTCGGCTGGAAGCCAAGCTAGTCCGCCGCGGCAGCTGCATTATTCGAATTCGACAGTCGCCTGCCCGGCCGCATTGCGCCGGACCTGTCGGCGCGGCTCCTGGGGGCCAGCCTCTACCGTAGCCCGCGCAGACGCGATGATCTCGACCGTCGCCATCGCCACGGCCTGAACACCGCGCGCCGGTTCAGGGGCGCTGGTTTGGGCGGTTCCCGCCGCGGAAAGGATCAAGAGGGTGTTGATCATGGTCAAAGGTAAACGGCGGATTCACCACACTCGCAACCGCCGATCCCGCCGCGTCCCGTCGCGGCACAGCTGGCTGCGAAGGGCTTAGCCCTTTCCGCGCTTGCGCCCCCCCAGACCCTTTGCTAATGGCCCGCTCCTACCCCCCCGGAGCGACAAGGTTCGCCCCGATGATTTAGCGGTCGTGGCGGAATTGGTAGACGCGCAACGTTGAGGTCGTTGTGGGCGAAAGCCCGTGGAAGTTCGAGTCTTCTCGACCGCACCAATCATACAAAAAATGCCCCGTGCTCCAGCGTGCCTGACCAAAGGCACAACGGCGCGCGCGCGCATTTCTTAAGGTTTTGGGCTGTGCCAGCGGGGTAAAGTCATTACATGGCCCCCTCTCCAGAAGGCAGATTTGCTATGCTCGACATTCCTTGGGATCAACCCGCGACCTTAATCGATCTGGACGGCAAGCCACCCAGCATCAGTACCGTTCGCGACTGCGCAAGGCACTTTGCCATCTTGACGCCCGAGGCGCAGCAGAAAGCGCGCATGCTTCTGACTCGCCCGACGTTTCGTGCGGATCGTAAATCGCGGACCTGGTTACTCAATCCAGACGAAATCGAACTCCTGCTTGCTCAATTCCAGGCGGAAAACTCGACCATGAACTGAGCGGTCGCTCTCGCTGAGCAAGCTCCTTCAACCGTCACTGTCCGGTCCCTGAACCCAGCCGACCGTTCACCTTCGGCCAGGCGGTGGCGGTTCAATTTCGTGCGCAACGCATTGATGGTTGTTGTTGGCAGTCCTGCGGGCCAAGATGGAACTCCCATGAAAAAGAAGCGCCGTTATCTCACTGCCACGCTTCCCGATGGCTATGTAAAGACCATCGGGCCGACAACGGACAGCTTCACGCATTACTGGCGAATTGTCGCAGAGCTTGAAAACGGCAAGACCGAGGTCTTCTGGGGGCACACGCGTTCGCTTGCCGAAGCTAACAGAAAGAATGCGCCGGCCAGAGAGGCCGCCCGGATGCGCGGATGGAAGAATTTCGCATTCGACGTTGTCGAGCTTACCGAAACGCCCGCCTGACTTCTGCCGGTGTTATGTGATCATATACCTGCTAGGCATGGCGGCATGGCCAACATCCACAAGCTTTCGGGTATCGTCGAGGTCGACGGGTTTCAATATGAGTGGGAGCTGCGGAGCGAGCCGCAGTGGAGCGAGTCTGAAGGCTGGAAGGGCCTGACTGTCGCGTTGCTGCGCAAGCACACCCAGCGCGGCGCCTTGCTGGAATTTCCGCCGCCGAAACGCTTGCTGAAAGGCATGCAGCGCGGCCGTCTCCAGGTCAGTGACGCGATTGTGAGCAGGGGCATTCAAGCAGCGCTAAACGCCGGCTGGGAACCTGCCTCGCGGGGGAAGCCGATAGTTTTCGTCGTCGATGCTGATGGCAATTAGGCATCGGTCGCCAGATGATTGTTTTAATCGCGCAGCCAGTCGGTCAGCATCTCGCCCCGATGCCCCTCGGGCGCCAGCGCGGCGCGCAGGGCTTCAAGTAGCGGCGGCAGCGCCTGTGTGAAGGCATAGGGCGCATTGACGAAAAAGAGGCCCGCGCCGTTATAAATGCCGGACTGGTCGCTATCATACAACCAGTGCTCCACCGACAGCAGCTTCGGGATGCCGAGCTT
>CAZNFV010000118.1:0-7412 GCA_964572445.1 uncultured Novosphingobium sp.
TCAGCTGCTGCGCCGCCGGATCGACCGCCGTCACCTCGCGGCCGAGCAGCAGGTCAACCTGCTTGTCCGCCCAGTACTCGCGCGGGCGCAGATAGAGCCGCTCAAACGGCTTTTCCTGGGCCAGGTATTCCTTGGATAGCGGCGGCCGTTCATAGGGCGGCTCATCCTCACGCCCGACAATCGCGATCGAGCCGGCGAACCCTTGCGTGCGCAGCGCGATCGCGGCCTGGGCCCCGCCGTGTCCGCCGCCAACAATCACGACATCATAGTACTGCATGTGGTTCCGCCCGACTGTTGATTGCTAGGGTCTCGGCATGGCCGCTAACAAGATTCTGACCCCCTCACAAGGCACCCGTCACGAACCGGGGAAACAGCCTGTTGATGGCATTTGCATGGTAATTCGCTGCTGCTAAAGGGCTCCTTCGGGTCTGTTCGGTTAAGCGCCTTTATAGGCAAGGGAGAACAGGTATGCCGCGCTTCGTCCGGTTGGTGTCCATACTCATGCCGGCAATGCTGGTCAGCGCTTGCGCCGGGGGTGCAGCTTTGCAGCCGGACCGGTCGATCTTCAGCCTGGACAACAATTACCAGCGCCACGCCTATGAGATGCCGATCGAGGAGACCTTCGACCGCACGGTGACGATGTTCAAGGAGGCCGGCTACAGGCTTGACGTGATCGACCGCGCCACCGGTCAGATCAGCGGGCACCGCGGCACCTCCGGAGACAAGGGCTCCAAGACGGACAAGGACCTGAAGTTCTATGCTCTGGTCCTGCCACGGGCCGCTGGCAGCGAACTGGGCGTAAAGATTGTTCAGGTGATCAAGAGCGGCACGCTCGGCACTTCGAAAGCCGAACTGATCGTCAATGATCCCAGCATGTATCAGTATGCTTTCCGCCGGATTGAGACTTTTGGCAGCCAGGCAGCCCCTGCGCAGGCTCCGGCCCCGGCTGGGTCAGCAGCTGGAGAGCTCTCCACCAACTGATCCCGCTGCGGCGGCCGCCATGTCGCGCAGCGGCAGCCGCGCTGCCAGCCTGACCGCCAACAGCGCCGTCCCGCTGACCTTGCGCTGCACGAACAGCGTGTCAGCGGGCGGGATGTGCCAGGCGGCACGGTCCGCCGCGATGGTTTCGGCACTGCGGCGCACTTCATTGACGAAGGAGCGGTCGGCAAAGTCGAACAGACCGGGCCGGCCAAGGTGGCGCATCAGCACCGCGATCATCGCATCGAGCGCCGGCGCATGGCGTTCCAGCGTGACGGGTGAGACGAACCCGACCTCCAGCAGCGCCGCCTTCAGCGCGGCGCTGTCATCGGCCAGGCCGGCCTGCATCAGCCGGCGATAGGCGGCAGTGGTCGCTTCCGGCACGGCGCGGGCTGCCCCGAAATCGAGCAGGACGATCCGCCCGGTCTCAGGCTGCCAGCGGTAATTGGCGAAGTTGGGATCGGTCTGCATGAAGCCGAATTCGAACAGTTCGCGCAGCACCAATTGCAGCAATGACCCCATGGCGTCATCACGGGTTGCCTGATCGGCTTGTTCCAGGGTGTCGATCGGCTGGCCGGGAATGAAATCCATCGTCAGGATGCGCGGGCCGCACAGCGCGTCAATCGGCGCCGGGACGATGAAGGCAGGATTGTCCGCCAACAGTGCGCCATAGCGCCGCATCTGGGCCGCTTCCCGGATATAGTCCGCCTCTTCGGACAGCTGCAACTTGGCCTCGGCCAGCAAGGGTTTGATATCAAGGCTGTCAGGCAGCAGGCTGGACAGCCGCAGCAAGGTCGCCACGTTATCGACGTCAGCATCGATGCTGGCAGCAACACCCGGGTACTGGACCTTGATCGCGATCACCCGCCCATCAGGCAGTTGTGCACGATGGACCTGGCCAATCGAGGCGGCGGCGATCGGGGTCGCCTCGAACCGGGCAAAGCGCTTGCGCCAATCCTTGCCCCATTCGCCGATCAGCACCTGATTGAGCTGTGATGGGGGCATATAGTGCGCAGAATCGCGCAGCCGCGCCAGGATCGCGGTCAATTCGGCTGGCAGCAGATCGCCAGCATCGAGTGAGACCATCTGCCCCAGCTTCATCGCGGCCCCGCGCAGCTTGGAAAGCTGCTCGGTCACGCGGGTGGCATTGCCCGGCGTCAGCAGCAGGTCCGACAGCTGTGGCCGCTCCCCCGCAGCCAGCCGCCGCGCGCCTTCGGCCAGCATGCCCCCGGCGATCCCGCCCGCCAGCTGACCGAAGGAGGCCAGCCGCGACAGTCGCGCCGATGGGACCTTGCGATAGCGGTCACTGCTCATCGCAGATAGGCCTGGAGCCGCGGCCGCACCCGCAGGAATTGGAGATAGGCCCATTCCAGCACCCATAGCACCAGTGGCACCCGCGCCACCTGCCCCAGCGGCCAAAGTAGCGGGATCGCCCGCCACATCGCGGCAAACGCCGCCGCGCCAGACAGCAGCACGCCATCTTCGCGCGCATGGAACCGGGCCAGCATTGCGCCACGGTCAAGCGGGCAACTGGCCGCGCCATCGGCAACATCGGTGAAACGGATTCGCCCACCGCGATCAAGCCGGCGCAGCAGCGCAATCTCACGCGTGCAGAGGGGGCAGGCCCCATCGTACCAGACTTCCAACAGGCTTTGGCCAGCGCGCATCACGGGTTCCAGGTGCAGTTTCGCACAGTGGACATCGCACAGGAATCAGCCTGACGCTAAATGGCCCATGTCGCATCTTGACGAAACAGCAAGCGCACCCCGCCGGGGAGCATCGAGCCTGCCGGACCAATCCCGCGCGAACCGCTCGATCGCATGATCGAGTGTCGGCAGCAGCACCCCGCGCGAACTGGTCAGCGCGGAATTGGCGGGGCGCGGCGCACGCCAACCGGTTTCAGATCGCGGTATGGCCAGCAGCGGAGCCGGATCAAGTCCAGTCGCCGCCGCCAGCCGCAACGCTAGTTCGTGCCAGCTCAGCGCCGTACCGTTGGTGAGGTGCCAGACCCCCGTCTCACCATCGAGCAGCAGATCGAGCGCCTGACGGCAAAGATCAGGCACATAGGTTGGCGAAATCCGGCAATCGTCGGCAGCTGCGAACTCCCGCCCCGCAGCCAGGGCCCCAAGCGCCTGGACAGCGAAATTGTGATTGTCGCTTGGTGAGAAGAAGGCCGCAGTGCGGACCACCAGGTGATCGCCAGCCAGCTCGGATAAGGCTTGTTCGAGACCCGCTTTCGATCGGCCATAGCAGCCGAGCGGGTTGGGCTGATCGGCTTCATGATAGGGCCGGCTCAACCTGCCGTCGAACACCAGATCGCTTGAGAAGTTGACAGTCATCACGCCGCGATTGACGCAGGCCTGCGCCAGGGCGAGCGCACCGTGGTGATTGACCGCATGGCATGCCGCTGGATCACCCTCAGCATCATCCACCCGCACCCAGCCGGCGGCGTTGATAACGGCCCAGGGCTGCAATTCCTTGAGCGTTGCATCAATCGTCCCGGCATCGAGCAAATCGAGTTGCGCCCTCGCCGCCAGGACATGCGGGATGTCCCGCAAAACGCACTCGGCCGCAAGCGCCCGGCCGAGCGTGCCGGTGGCGCCCACGATCAATAAAGCCCGGCGCGCCGGCCCTCGCTTGGCACGGCTCAGACCGTATTCCATTATCGCCGCCGGGCGCGGGCGTGCTCGGTGGAGCAAGCGGGTGTCGCGTTCCCACCAACCCTGACCAGACATAAGGCCAGCCCCGCTGCCGGGCTGGCGGATCGCGGCAGCAAGCGCCGTCTCGCGCACGTGCCCGGCAGAAACATCGAAGGCGCCAGGTTCATAGGGTTCGGGCCGGGTCAGCAGTGTGCTCCAACCGCGATTGCCAAACAGCGCCCAGGCGGTCACGGCGCGCAGATCAATGCCCTCGGCCCGGGCTTGCAAGGCCATCCGCCAGGCTCCGTCGAACCACCGCACCTGCTCTTCGCGGGTGCAGCCATTGTGGACTTCGGTCAGCGCCAGCGGCCGGCTATAGCGGACCCAGGCCTCACGCACTGCGGCCTTGAGCCCGCCCGGTGGCGGGGCAACCACCCGGATGGCCGCCAGGTCACAATAGCGCGACTGCACGTTTCCGCCGGCCGGTTCGTCCGGATAATCCACGATCTGCTCGTCAAGCAGGCGGTCGCTGGTCAGGTAGTGATTGATCCCGATGACATCAGGCGGGCAGGGATCAGCAGCGATCGCTTCAAGCCGTGGCCGCAGTCCAAAACCGCATAATCGGCCCCAGAGCGGATGGTCTGGCCCGACCATGCCGCAGAGCAGGTCCCAGGTCATCCAGCGCCGCTGATTATCGAACGCCGCCTGATCGGCCAGCCCCGCCGTCGCATAAGTGCGGCCAAGGTCTTCAGTCTGGATCAGGCGGGCATCAGGGATCACCTTGCGGATGGCCCGCATCGCCAGCCGAGTGGCGTCAACCTGGTTGAGGAGCGCGGTCCAGAACAGTCGCTCATCCCGCACATGCGGATACCAGATACCGTAAAGAGCGCTGAACCGGGCCGTGGTCAGCGGTTCATTCACCGGGGTCCAGTCAAGGATGTCCGGGTAGCGGCCGGCCACCAGCGCGGCATAATCGGCCAGTCGTTGCGCAAAGGCTGGATCGATCAGCGAGGTCCCGGCAGGGCCGCTGCCGTGGTGGATCAGGCCTGCGATTGGCCGCACGCCATGGCGCTTTAGCGCGCCGTGCCAGTGATCGCTCCAATTCCAGTCGGGTTCCTGCGTCGGATCGGGCCAGACCCGCTCCCACAGGATCGGCAAGCGCAGGGCATCCAGTTTCAGCCCCACCAATGCCGTCAAATCCTCCGCCCGATCATGATGGCCGGTCGCAGCAAGCTGATCGAACCATTGATCGCCGACCCGGTTGACCGTGCATTCAGCGCCGCCCCATTTTTCGAGCGGAACGGCGCCAAAATCTCGCGGAATCCGCCGTGAATTCGACGTGTCGTTCATGAATAGGGCCATCCGGAACCTCGTGAAACGGGGGAAACGGAACCTTTGCCGCCCCGATCAGTTCCGATCTTGACCGCAAAGGAGACCGGAATGGACGCGCGTAGATCGAATTCAATTGCTGCCTTCGCGCCCGCATCCTCTCCCGAACCAGAACGCCCGATTATCTGCTTCAGCCATTTGCGCTGGGACTTCGTCTTTCAGCGGCCGCAGCAGTTAATGAGCCGCTTCGCCCGCAATCGTCCGCTGTTCTTTTGGGAAGAGCCGCAGGACTGCACAGGAACCGAAGCGCGGCTTGACCTGCGCCAGGACCCTGACAGCGGCGTAATGATTGCGACCCCGCAGCTTCCGGTGGGCACCGACAGCACGACCGCCGAGTGTCTGCTGGCCGGTCTGCTTGACCAGCTGATTGCGACCGCCGGCAGACCAGCGGTGCTATGGTACTACACCCCCATGATGCTGCCCTTTTCGGAGCATGTCAGCGCGGACTGCGTGGTCTATGACTGCATGGACGAGTTGGCGAACTTCCGTTTCGCCCCCGCTGAACTTGTCACCCTGGAACAACAGCTGATTGCCCGGGCCGATTTGATCTTCACCGGCGGCTACAGCCTGTACGAAGCGAAGCGGCATCGCCACCCGCGGGTCTATCCCTTCCCTTCCAGCGTCGACCGGGAGCATTTCACGGCAGCCCGGGCCAACCTGCCCGAGACGGCCGATCAGGCTGCCATTCCAGGGCCGCGACTGGGGTTCTATGGCGTGATCGACGAACGGCTTGATCTTGATCTGATCGCCGCGCTCGCCGATGCCCGGCCAGACTGGTCGCTGGTGATGGTCGGCCCGGTGGTCAAGATCGATCCGGCTGACCTGCCGCGCCGTGCCAATATCCATTACCTGGGCAACAAGCCCTATGCTGACCTGCCAGCCTATCTCAGCGGGTGGGATGTCGCGCTGATGCCCTTTGCGATCAACGATGCGACCCGCTTCATCAGCCCGACCAAGACCCCCGAATACCTTGCGGCCGGCAAGCCGGTCGTCTCGACGCCAATTACTGACGTGGTGCGCCATTACGGCGAGCTCGAAGCCGTCAAGATTGCGAACGACGCCGCCAGCTTCATTGCAGCCGCAGCCGAGGCGCTGGACTTGGCACAGAACGGCGGCGGCTGGCTGGCCGAGGCGGACCAGGTGCTGCGCGGCATGGAATGGTCAATCACTGCAGCCGGCATGTGGAGCCTGGTTGAACAGCGCCGCGCCAGTGGTCCAGCCGCCCCGGCGATCGTTTCGCCAGACGGGCTGGGTGACGCCGCCAACCGTTATGATGTTATGGTGGTCGGGGCCGGTTTCGCTGGCGCGGTCATGGCGGAACGCCTCGCCAGCCAGGCCGGGAAAAGGGTGCTGGTGGTCGACCGGCGGCCGCACATCGGCGGCAATGCCTTTGACCGGCTGAACGATGCCGGTGTGCTGATCCACCAGTATGGTCCGCACATCTTCCACACCAACAGCGCCGATATCTTTGACTATCTTTCGCAGTTCACCCGCTGGCGCCCTTACGAACACCGCGTTCTGGCCGAAGTGGACGGCCAGCAGGTTCCGTTCCCGATCAACCGGACCACACTGAACGCGCTGTATGGCCTGAACCTGACCAGCGAAGCTGAAGCTGCCGCATTCCTCAAGCTGCGTGCAGAATCCACTGGAGAGATCCGCACCAGCGAAGATGTGGTCGTCGCCGCAGTGGGGCGCGACCTCTATGAGACTTTCTTCCGCGGCTATACGCGCAAGCAGTGGGGGCTTGATCCGTCAGAGCTCGACAAGGCCGTGGCAGCGCGGGTCCCGGCCCGGACCGATACCGATGATCGCTATTTCCAAGACCGCTTCCAGGCCATGCCGGCGGACGGCTACACCGCCATGTTCACGCAAATGCTGGACCATCCGAATATCGAAGTCCTGCTCGATTCCGATTATCGCGACGTCCGCCGGGCCTACCCGCATGACCATCTGGTCTATTCGGGGCCAATCGACGAATATTTCGATTACCGCTTCGGTAAGCTGCCTTATCGCTCATTGCGGTTTGAACATGAAACGCTGAACCAGGAATGGCTCCAGCAAGTTGCCGTGGTGAACTATCCGGATGAGGCCGTGCCGTTCACCCGGATCACCGAATACAAGCACCTGACCGGGCAACAGCACGACCATACCAGCATCACCCGCGAATACCCCTGCGCCGAAGGCGATCCCTATTACCCCGTGCCGCGACCAGAGAACCAGGCCTTGTACAAGCGTTACGAAGCCCTGGCCGATGCGGAAGCCGACGTCACCTTTGTCGGCCGCCTGGCGACCTATCGCTATTACAACATGGACCAGATCGTGGGCCAGGCGCTCGCCACCTTCCGCCGCCGCTTTTCGCTGGCGCCAGGGGCAACACAGCAGAAGGCTTCAGCGGCCTGAAGCGGC
>CAZNFV010000119.1:0-7319 GCA_964572445.1 uncultured Novosphingobium sp.
AGCACCTGAAGCTGGTGCGTCTACCAATTCCGCCATCTGGGCACGGGGCAGAAGGCCGAAGCGCCTCTGCCGGGTAGGAGGCGGCCACTAGCTGGGGGGGTGGCGGCTTGTCAACGGCGCAATTGGCCTTTCTTTGAACGGTGCCCCAAAAAGGCGCGCGCGCACGCAGCCCGCAGTTGCCGAACGGGGCGGCTTTGTGCCAAGGGCGGCGTCATGATTTCCGGCGCTGCGCCGGGCAAGGGACTGGCAAACATGGCAAGCAATGGCACCGCGCTTGAAGGCAAACTGATCGTCCTGGTGGGCGGCAGCGGCTTCTTCGGAACGCACCTGGTTCAGGAACTCCTGAGCAATGGCGCCCGGCTGCGGATTGCCAGCCGCAATCCTGAGCGGGCATTCAAGCTGAAGCCGCTGGCTGGCCTGGGCCAGATCCAATTTGCGCGTTGTGACATGACCAAGCCGGAATCGCTGGCCCGCGTGGTGGCTGGTGCCGATGCGGTGGTTAACCTGGTCGGTGCCTTCGGCGGCAATCTTGATGCAGTTCAGGGCCGCGGCGCGGGCGTTCTGGCAGGCCTGGCGAAAGAAGCCGGAGCAAAGGCCTTCGTCCATGTTTCCGCGATCGGTGCCGATGCCGAAGGGGCGACGGCCTATGCCCGCAGCAAGGCCGCAGGCGAAGCGGCTGTGCTGGCGGCCTTCCCCCAAGCGACGATCCTGCGCCCTTCGGTGCTGTTCGGACCGGATGACAAGTTCATCAACATGTTTGCCGGCCTGATCGCCGCCGCGCCGGTAATGCCGGTATTTGGCCCCGCAGCGCCGTTCCAGCCGCTGTTCGTTGACGATGCTGCGCTGGCCGTGGCTGCCGCGCTGGCCAATGCCAGTGAACACGGCGGCAAGACCTATGAATTGGGCGGCCCGGAAGTGCTGACCATGCTGGAAATCAACCAGCGGGTTGCCAAGGCGCAGGGTCGCAGCCCGCTATTCCTGCCGCTGGCCGATGCTATTTCGGCGGCCTTTGCCACGCTGACCGGCTGGCTGCCGCTGGCCCCACTGACACGTCAGCAATGGCAGCTGCTCCAGGCTGGCAATGTCGTCGCGCCGAAAGCCAAGGGCTGCAAGGCGCTGGGCATCACGCCGCGCCCGCTGGGCCTGTTCCTGGATCGCTGGATGGTCCGCTATCGCAACCACGGCCGCTTTGGCAGCACGACCAGCGCCACCTGATCAGGCGTTAACATCGCCATAGTGGCTTGGCGGCTGGATCACTTCCATCCGCTCTGACAAGAGCGGGCGGAAACTGGGCCGGCTCTTGAACACGGCATACCAGCTGGCGGCCTGCTCGTGCCCGGACCAGTCGAGCCCTCCGAGATAATCGGCAACCGAAATCTGCGCCGCAGCAGCCAGATCGGCTAGGCTCATGGTCGCCCCGGCAAGCCAGGGGCGGTGATCAACCAGGTGATCAATATAATAGAGATGTTCGTGGGCCAGCTTCATCGCCTCACGCAGCACGCCCGAATCGGGCGATTGGCGATAGACCAGCCGCTTCTTCATCCGCTCGTGCAGCAAGGGCGCGGTGACATCGCCAAAGAAGTTTTCGTCAAACAGGGCGACCAGCCGGCGAATCTCAGCCCGGTTCGTGGCCGTGCCGTTGATCATCGGCAGCTTGTCGACCGTTTCCTCGAAATATTCGCAGATCGCGCGGCTATCACACAGGGTGATGCCCTTGGCGGGATCATGCAGCACCGGGGTGCGGCCCGCCGGGTTCAGCGCGTAGAATTCATCACGGCCATCCCACGGATTCTCACGCCATAATTCGTAAGCGACACCCTTTTCGCTGAGCAGCAGCCGGACCTTGCGGCTGAACGGACAGAGGGGGAATTGGTGAAGCTGCCACATGGGCCATCGCAATGCCCAAGCGAACGCGCCGCGTCCACCGGCCTGCGGGGAATGGGGCGCAAAAAGCGGGGGAAAGGTTGGGCCAGAGCGAGCACCAGCCTGCCGCCCTGCACTGCGCCCTCTCCGCCTAGGCGATCACAGGCTGGCGAGCATTTATGAGACTTGTTGCAGGCAAAGCCTCATCCGTCCGGCCGACTTTGGCTTCGATCCCGTGCCACAGCCGGTCGAGCGCGCGGTCTGGCAGCGAATTGGCGGCAAAGCTGGCCAAAGGGGCCCGGCGCAGCGCCACCTGCTCAAGCTGGGTTGCCAGCGGGATTGCCGGCCAGGCGGCCGCCTCACCACTGCGGACATCGCGGTGCAGCGGCCGGCGGCTGTTATACATCGACAGCACCGGAAGGATCGGCGCATGGCGATGGTGCAGCCGGACGAGCTCCTCACGCAGTTGATGGAGCGCGCGCAGCGAGAGTGGTGAAGGCGGCAGCGGCACGATTATCACATCCGCAGCCACCAACGCCTGTTCGCTGACCGGTGATAGGCCGGCCGGGCAATCCAGCACGATCCGCTGATAATCGCTGCGTAACCGGCTGGTCATCTGCTGCAGCCGCCGCGCGCCCAGTCTGGGCAGGATCGATGGCAGTTGACGCAGGCTGGGATCGGCCGGGATCAGCGACAGGCCCGGATAGGCGGTGGGGGCAATGGCTTCACGCAGCCGGCCATCGCGCTGGAAGATCGCAGCCGCGCGGTGGCGCTGCGGTTCCTCAACCCCGGTCAGGAACGAAGAGCCGCCTTGAGAATCCAGATCCCACAGCAACGTATTGTGCGCACCGGCCTGCGCCCAGCGCCAGGCCAGCTCCGCGGCCAGCGTGGTCTTGCCAACCCCGCCCTTGATACTGAAGACGGCGATAACCGCCATGGATTGTGACCCTTCCCGAAAGCTCGGTTCAGGGCGCTCATTGTTGAAAATACTGGTAAAAGCAACAGGGTAGTGATCTGGTGCCCGCCACGGGACAGCACCGGGCGCGAAGGTTAATCACCGGCACGCCGGACCTGCCTTGAAGCGGGCCGGTACCCGTTTGTTATGGCTTCGCCGCGCTGACCGGAAGATTTGCATCAAGCATGGCGAGGCAGGGGGCCTTAAGGGCGCTGCGGCTGGCTGGAGTTTGCAGCCCCTTCACCTCAGCTTGCATCAACGCTTGCAGGGCCGGCCGATCAAGCGCGCCGGCATCCATTGCCCTGGCGCTGATCCGGACAAAGAATTCGCGTCCGCGCGTAGCCAGCACTGGCCAGTCCCCCGCCCCGTGCCGGACCTGTTGGCCCGCGACGATTGAAAACAGCGCGGCGCAGCGCAGACCCGTCTGCAATTCAGGCGAAAGCGACGGTGCGGCAGCACCGGCTGAAAGCGGCGCCACCAGCAGGGCGAACGGGAGCAGGCGAAGGTTCATAGGATCTGGTCTACTGCGGCAAAGCTGAACGACAGCCGATCAGCCCATCCAGGCGGCAACATCTGCCGCCACGGCATTGGCAGCACGGTTGAGCGCGGGGGCAATCGCAGCCGGATTGGCCGAAACGCCCGACACTACGCTTTCAAACCGGCGGGTTTCGACAGCTCCGCCCCGCGTGCTGCGAACAGCTTCAAACCGCACGACCACGGACTGCGCGACCGCATCATAGCCCATTTCGACCAGACGCCCGCCAAGGCGCTGTGCCGCCGGACCGGCAGTACCATCGTCTTCCAGCACGAGCCGCTTGCCCGAGGCCCGGAGCGTTTCAGCCAGCAACCCGCGGAACTGACGCGCGGGCCGTTCTACCCAGCCAGCATCGGCCAGGTAGGCGATGGTTGAACCGTTAACCCGCACCGGCACCCGCAAGACCGCCAGCTTGCGATCAACGTCGGGCTCCAGCACCAGCAGCGCGCTGTCTTGCGTTCCGATCACCCCGGCTCCCGCCGCGGGGGATTGGGTGGCCGTCAGCGAAATCAGCGTGGCGGGCGGCTTGGCGCCACCCAGGCCCAGGCAGCCGCTCAGCAGCAACACCAGCGAAATGGCAACAAGGCCCTGTGGCCGGCGTGCGATCATGGCTTGTACTCCGGCAGCTTATCGCCCCCCAGCAGCGCACCAGCGCCGCGGTCGTCAATCTTCTCGGTCAGGTCGCGCAGCGCCTTGCTGGTGGCGCGCAGATCCCGCATCGCGGCCTCAGCCTGTGGCAGGGTCTGGTCATTCAGGCGCTGTGCCGCCGGGCGCGCGCTGGCCAAAGTGCCTTCCAGCTCTTTCGCCGCGTTGCTGGCAGATTTCAGCGTGGCGCGCAGATCGCGCGCCAGCGCCTGACCATCACCGGCCAGGAATTCATTCGCGTTGTTGGCCACTTGCTCAAACTGGGTCAGCGTGGTCGATGCCTGCTTAAGCGTCACCTGCAGTTCGGTCAGCGTCCGGGTCACCTGCGGCGAAGCATCGGCCAGCCCGCCGGTCATCCGCTCGGTATTGGCCATGATATTGTCAAAACGCTTCAGGTTTTCGTCAGACAGCGCATCGTTCAGGCGCTCTGAAACGGTGGCCAGCCGATCAAGCAGGACCGGCGCTGAACTGAGCAGTTCGCCCAGGCCGCCGCGCTTGGTCGGGATTACCGGCACGCCTTCGGGGCCCGGTTCGACAATCGGCCGGGCGCCCTTCACGGCGCCTTCAAGCTGGATATTGGAAACGCCGGTAAAGCTGCCTTGCAGCGTAGCGACAGTGCCGACCAGGATCGGCACCTTTTCATTCACGGCGATCCGCACCCGGACGAAACTGGGATCGCGGGTCCACAATTCGATATGTTCAATCTGGCCAACCGGCACACCGGCAAAGGTCACTTGTCCACCTTCGGACAAGCCATCAACTGACTGCGTAAAGAAGATGTCATAGGAATGCTGGCTCGTCTCATTCCAGCGCGCGATCCAGATGATGAAAGCCGCGAGCACGGCCAGCAATCCGATCGTGACCGCCCCGACCCAGACAAAGTTGGCTCTCGTCTCCATGACTGCCTATTCCCCCGACTTGCCCGGCTTGTCCATCGCCTTATCGATCTTGCTGTCAGAGCGCACGATCCTGGCTTGCGCGACATGCGCTGCCCGGCCGCGTGGACCGTTGAAGTATTCCTGGATCCACGGGTGCTTGAGCTTGAGCAGATTGTCGATCGTATCGACGGCGATCACGCGCCGATCGGCGATCACCGCAACCCGGTCGCAGATTTCGTGCAGGGTATCGAGGTCATGGGTGATCAGGAACACGGTCAGGCCCAGCGTGGCCTGCAGTTCCTTGGTTAGCGCATCAAAAGCAGCGGCGCCGATTGGATCGAGCCCGGCGGTCGGTTCGTCCAGGAACAGCAGCTCGGGGTCGAGCGCCAGGGCGCGGGCCAGACCGGCACGCTTGCGCATGCCGCCCGAAAGCTCGGCCGGATATTTGTTGGCAGCATCCTCTGGCAGACCGGACAGCACGACCTTGAACCGGGCGATCTCGCGGCGCAGCTCGTCACTGATTTCAGGGAAGAACTCGCGCAGCGGCACTTCGACATTCTCAGCCACGGTCAGGGTAGAGAATAGCGCGCCGCCCTGAAACAGTACGCCCCAGCGGCTGCGGATATCGATGTCGGCATCATCGCGGGCGGCGGTAATCTCCTCGCCCAGCACTTCGATCGTGCCTTCGGTCGGAATTTGCAGGCCGATGATCGAGCGCATCAGCACTGATTTACCGGTGCCCGATCCGCCCACCACGCCGATGATTTCGCCGCGCCGGACTTTCAAGGAGAGGTTCTCGTGGATCACCTGATCACCAAAAGCATTGCGCACGCCTTCGACAACAATCGGGAAATCGCCCTTGAACGGTCCCGGCATCTGGTTGTGCGCGGCATCGGCCACGTCTTCGCGGATCTCTTCGATGTCTCCGTCGTTCATGGCTGCATCATCCCCAGCCCACTTCGGTGAAGAACACCGCGAAGAAGGCGTCGAGCACGATCACCATGAAGATCGCCTGGACCACGGCCATGGTCGTGCGCAGGCCCACTTCCTCGGCATTGGCCTTGACCTGCATCCCTTGATAGCAGCCGGTCATGGCGATGATCAGGCCAAAGAACGGAGCCTTGACCAGCCCCACCCAGACATCGTGCAGCGGCACCACTTCCTGCACCCGCAGCAGGAAGGTCATGAACGGGATACCCAGGGTGAATGACGAGATAAACGCGCCGCCGACAATGGCCGCAATCGCCGCATAGAAGCCCAGCAGCGGCATCATAACCACGGCGGAGAGAATCCGCGGGATCACCAGCGCTTCAACCGGGGAGACCCCGATCGTGCGCATCGCGTCGATTTCCTCGGTCAGTTTCATCGTCCCGATCTGCGCGGCGAAGGACGAGCCCGAACGGCCCGCCACCATGATCGCAGTCATCAAAACCCCAAGTTCGCGCAAGGCGATCCGTCCGGTCAGGTTCACGGTCAGGACTTCCGCGCCGAACTGCGCCAGCTGGACTGCACCCTGCTGGGCAATCACGATCCCGACCAGAAAGCTCATCAAGCCAACAATGCCGAGCGCGGAGATCCCAACCAGCTCGGCCTGGCGGACCACGGCCAGCCACCGCACCCGCGACGGACTGCGCAGGATCGACCACCCGGCGACCAGCACCGCGCCCAGGAAGCCGAGCATCCGCACGGTGCCCGCGCCCCAGCCGGTCACCAGCAGCCCGACGCCTTCGGCCGTCCGCGCGACCAGTGGCAGGCGGTGCGCGCCGGTCTGGCCTTCACCCTTGGACCGGCTGACGGCGGCAATCAGCCGCTGCGCCTTGTCGCTGGCGCCGACCAGTTCCGCATCGTGATCGCGCATGATGCGCCAGACGGTCCAGGCCCCGACCGTGTCGATTTCCGGCACGCCAGAGATGTCGATTCTGGCGATTTCTCCAGCGTAATCCCGCAAGGCGCGGTCTACCACGCCGATCGAGGATACGGTGAGCGGCCCGGACAGGGCCACTGCGGGCCGTCCGGCATCATCCTGTTGCAGGGTAAAGTCGGCCCAGACGCGCATTGTCCTTATGGTGGGCGAAAAAAGCCCTGCCGACAAGGGAAGGCTGGCCGAATGGCAGGCTTACGCGCCTTGCGCGGCGGGTCCGGCGCTGGCAAAGGCCGGGACGATGACTGAAACGAGCCCCAACTCCGAACTGCCCAAAACTTTTGACCCCGCCGCGATCGAGGCGAAGTGGTACGAACATTGGGAGAGCAATGGCCTGTTCCGCCCGGAACGGCCTGACGCGCAGCCCTATACCATCGTCAATCCGCCGCCGAACGTGACCGGCAGCCTGCACATCGGCCATGCGCTGGATAACACCCTGCAGGACGTCGTGATCCGGTATGAGCGGCTGCGCGGCAAGGATGCGCTGTGGGTGGTCGGCACCGATCACGCCGGCATCGCCAC
>CAZNFV010000120.1:0-7281 GCA_964572445.1 uncultured Novosphingobium sp.
TCATAGGCAGGTCGTTCGCGCTTGGCAAGCGGCTAAATCGACGAAATCAACGTCTGTGCCAGCGGCACGTCGAGCGGCGGCATTTCCAGTGCCAGCAAGTCTTCCGGAAGTACCCAGGCCAGCGCCTCGCCAGCCAGGCACTGTGGTTTCCCTACCCAGTGCCGGCAGGTGTAAAGTAAAATGACATAGGGGTTCC
The DNA here is from genome assembly GCA_964572445.1 of uncultured Novosphingobium sp. Classification (GTDB taxonomy): domain Bacteria; phylum Pseudomonadota; class Alphaproteobacteria; order Sphingomonadales; family Sphingomonadaceae; genus Novosphingobium. The sequence continues at coordinate 197 of CAZNFV010000120.1, forward strand.
CGGCCTCGCTCGCCCGATCCAGGTAAACGAGGTCGCCAGCCGCCACGACGATCCCCAGCTCCTCTGCCAGCTCTCGGACAAGCGCGGAATCGGCGCTTTCCCCGGACTCGACTTTACCGCCGGGAAATTCCCAAAGCCCGCCCAGCGCGGCACCGAACTTGCGCTGATGCATCAGAATTCGGCCGTCCGGAGCGATCAGCGCCGCGGCCACTACGGGCACCATTGTCGGAATATCTTGCACGTTAAGGTTCGATCTCAATAAATCATTAGGATTACAATGCGATTTCAATCCTGCCCGCACAAATGCGGAGGGGAACGAATGAAAGCTGCATCTCTCATTAACCTGATCCGCGACGAGCAAGGCACGTCAGCCGTTGAAATGGGGCTGATCTGTGGGCTGATCGTTATGGCCATGTTCCCCGCGCTGCAGGGCTTTGCCGATGAAAGCAAGTCCATGTGGACCAACGTCGCGACCAAGGTTTCCGCCTCCAACCAGGCGGCATCAAGACCTTAAACCTTTTGCAAGACTTTTCACCTACTCCGGGGATCGCTCGATCCGGGTGACAGGAAATGAGCCGGGTACCGAAGACTGCTACAGGAGACTAATCATGAAGTTCATCAACAAGCTTTTCCGTGACGAAGCTGGCGCCACTGCCATTGAATACGGCCTGATCGCCGCTCTGATCGCAGTTGCTGCGATCACCGCAATGCAGGGCCTTGGCAACGAACTGAAGACCACCTTCAACACGACCAAGACCAACATGGCTACTGCGAACGCCTCGGCTGCCTAACAGCTGAAGTCGCAAGACCAAATGATCGGGGGCGGCGGGGAAACCTGCCGCCCCTTTTCTTGCGCCACTGCGCCAGATCAACAGGTGCTCAATAGGTGATCAATTTAACCTTCTGGCCGGCGATGATCCGGCTCTGTGCGCTTAGCCCGTTCAGCACCAGGAAGCGGTCCAGCGGCGCATCGCTGTAAGCCATCCGGCCGGCCAGTGACTGAACGGTATCCCCGGCCCGGGCCGTTATCACCGCCAGCTTGCGCGGCTTGATCGCCGCTGCCTCTGCCGCAGAAATACGCCGCATTGAACGATACATCGGATCGAACACCCCCGCCCCGCCGGCCTGGGTAATCGTCACGAAGTGATAGGCCTGGGTCGGGCTGAACTGATAGGCAAACACCGTTACATCAACCGGGCTGTTGCCCGAGTTAACCCGCACGGTTGAATAGGCGGCGGGCAACCCGTTTACCGTGGTCCGGTTGATCTGGCCGGGATCGATCTGCTGCTGCCCCTGCTCAGTCAAGCCGGCAAAAGCGCCGCGAACATAGGCATCGAGATCGCCAGAGAACGGCCCGGTGCTGAATTGCCCCCGCCCTGACTGGCCGTTGATCGCCACCGCGCGGGTGCCGTTCATCATGTAGAACCCATCTGGCGCATCATAGGCCAGCTTCAGGTCAGGGTGCGTAAACCGGCGCCCTTCGACCACGCCCTGCTTGGGATCGTCGCCATAGGTCAGGCCCGCAATCCGCGTCAGGAAGGTATCCCGATTGGTCAAGCCGCTGGCATTGCTACCGGCCCGCACCAGCGCCGTCCGGACCCGTGAAGCAGGATCAGGGTGGGTCGATGCCCAGGCGGGAACCTGATTGCTTGATCCCATCAGCCGCGCATCCAGCGCATTCTGGTTGGCCAGCGATTGCAACACCGTGCTCATCGCCCGCGGATCGTAACCGGCCTTGCGCAGATAGGCGATGCCCAGGTTGTCGCTCTCCGTTTCCTGACCGCGCGAATACTTCAGCGTTAGCAGCTGCGATCCTTGCAGCAGGCCGCGCTGGAGCACCTGGCCAATCTGGCTGTTGCCAAGCACCGCCCCGGTCAAGACTGCACCCAGCACACCAAGGATCGAGTTCTTTGTCGCCGCGCTTTGGCGTTTCGCGGCATGACGGGCGGCGACGTGGCCCACTTCATGCCCCAGCACACCGGCCAGTTCCGCTTCGTTGTTCATCAGCGCGACGAGCTGGCGGGTTACGTAGATATAGCCGCCGGGAATAGCGAAGGCATTGTTGACCGGAGAATTCAGCAAGGTGACGGTGAAATCACTGCGCGCATTGCCCAATCCGGATTGGATGGCGATGTTCTTGCCAATCGCCTCAACATAGGGCGCTTGTGGGCCCGTTTCGGCCCCGCCAAACTCTTCCAGCAGTTGGGGGTGCGCCTTGGCCCCTTCGGCCTTATCCTTGGCGCTTATCGCCTGGACCGGAGCCGTTTGCGGAACCGCCTGCGCGCTGGCGGCGCCGCCGCCGCATGCCGATGAAGCCAGGATCGCCGCACAACCTGCAGTGGCAAGCGCGATGTGTCTGATTTTTCTAGACATGCAGAAATTCCCATTTCGTTTGACCCGATACAAACGCTAGACCGGATGAACGGAATTGGAACCGTAAATGTTCCCCGCAGGGCTATCTAAACCCTTCGCGCGTCAGCTTTCGCCGATACGGAGGAAGCGTTCCTCGCGCAGAACCCGCAACTTGGCCGGGCTGTGCTTCGCCAGGGCGTCAAGCTCTTCACCAATGGCCTTGGCAAGGGTGCTGATTGCCAGCTGGGGATCACGGTGTGCGCCGCCGGCCGGCTCTTTTACGATCCGGTCGATCACGCCCAGGTCCAGCAGGTGCTGCGCGGTGACGCGCATCGCTTCGGCCGCATCGGCGGCCTTTTCGGAAGTCCGCCACAGGATCGAGGCGCAGCCTTCCGGGCTGATCACCGAATAGACCGCATGTTCAAACATCAGCACGCGTTCGGCGCTGGCCAATGCCACCGCGCCGCCTGAACCGCCCTCACCCACGATCACCGCAACCATCGGCACTTCCAGCGCGAGGCAAGCCTCGGTTGAGCGGGCGATCGCCTCTGCCTGGCCGCGCTCTTCCGCCTCAACCCCTGGGAAAGCCCCCGAAGTATCAACCAGCGTAACCACCGGCAGGCCGAAGCGGTTGGCCAGTTCCATCAGGCGGATCGCCTTGCGGTAACCTTCCGGCTTGCCCATGCCGAAGTTGTGCTTGATCCGGCTTTGGGTGTCGTGGCCCTTTTCATGGCCGATCACGACCACGCGGCGCTCACCCAGCTTGGCCAGGCCGCCGATAATTGCGTGATCTTCGCCATAGCAGCGGTCACCACCCAGCGGGGTGAAATCGGTGAAGGCGCCGGCGATGAAATCGCGGAAATGCGGGCGCATCGGATGCCGGGCCACCTGGGTCTTCTGCCAGGGCGTGAGCGCGGCATAAGTGCTGGCCAGCAGATCGGCGCTCTTCATTTCAAGCCGGCGGATCTCCGCGGCGATATCGACCTCGTCATTTTCAGCCGCGGCGCGCAGTTCAGCGATCCGCGCTTCCAGCGTGGCGACCGGCTTTTCGAATTCAAGATAGGAAATCATGGCTCCGCGCTAGCCCGCCGGGCGCCGTTGGGCAAGAGGATGCCGCGCGTTGACCAGTTCGACCAGCCGGGCGGAATCGACGTGGGTATAGATTTGGGTGGTGGCGATATCCGCATGGCCCAGCAGAGTTTGCAGCACGCGCAGGTCTGCCCCGCCCTCCAGCAAATGCGTTGCAAAGGCATGGCGCAGCACGTGCGGGCTGACCCGTTCGGGATCGAGCCCGGCCCGCAGCGCCAGATCGCGCAGCAGCTGGAACAGGCGGACCCGGGTCAGATGGCCGCTCTTGCCGGTGGAGGGGAACAGCAGGCGCCCCTGATCCCCGCGCAGCGCCAGCCAGCGCGACATCGCCTGCCGCGCGCGGCCGCTGACCGGGACCATCCGCTGTTGCCCGCCCTTGCCCGTGATCGTCAGGAACGGCGCATCGCGCGGCACGGCGGCCAGCGGCAACGAGACCAGTTCGCTGGCACGCAGGCCCGAGCCATAAAGCAGTTCCAGCAGCGTGAGCAGCCGCACCGCCTCTGGCTTGTCCGCTGCGGCTTCGCTCTCAGCGGTCAGAAACAGGGCTTCGATATCGCTGTGACCCAGGATTCGCGGCAGCGGCCGGCGGGTGCGCGGGCGTGGCAAGGCAGGCGAGGGATCATCGCCGCGCCAGCCTTCGTCCACCAGAAAGCCGAAACATTGGCGCAAGGCCGAGCATTTGCGCGCCAGGCTGGACGGGGCCAGGTCGGCCCAGGCACTGGCGAGGCGGGCCAGATCCTTGCGATCAACGCCGGTTAAAGGGCCGATCAGTTCCTCGGCGGTTTCAAGGTCGCGGCGATAGGCGGCCAGCGTGTTCGCGGCGGCTCCGCGCTCCGCCGCCAGCATGGCAAGGAACGCCTCTGTGGCAGCTGACAGCGGCCTAGCCCCGGGCAACCGCCTCGGCCGCGATCATCCGGGCCTCGGCGGAAAGACCGACGCGGTTGAGCGCCGAAATGATGTGGTAAAGGTTGACGCTGGTCATCTTGTCCCAGCCATCGCCCTGCATCCCCACCCCGGCCAGCAGGCAGACCAGCGCGGGATTGTTCACATCCGCCGCCTGATCGATCAGCCGGGTCCAGCGCGTCTGCCGGTTAAGGTTGATCTCAAGCTTCGAGGCAAAGTCGCTGGCGGTTGACTGGTCAACCCGGCCCAGGCCGGCCAGCCCAGCCAGCAGGAAGCGAGACTTGCGGTAATTCTCGCTCTCATCGTCGGAATAGAAGGATTCCAGCGCACCCGAAGCGACCGGATTGCCGCGACCGGGCGATGCCAGCGTCAACTGCGCCCAGGTCAACGACCCGGTCTCAGCCTGACTGGTCCAGCGCAGCGCATTGGCATCAAGGCCAGCCGCCAGCATCGACGTGACGAGATCAGCCGATTGCTTGGCGAAGGCATCCTGCACCGGCATGCGCGCAGCGGCATAGGCCGTTAGCACCATGCGCGAATAGCGGGTGCGGGGATCACCGGCGCTGTCCCACAGCTGCGCGATGGCGGTCATCCGGTCAGCCGGCGCTTCACCGGTATAGGCGGTGCGCAACAAGCCCGAGCGATCAGCCCAATCGCCGGTAATGTCTTCCTGCGCATAGATCTGGCTATAGAGATCGACCATCGCCGCGCTGGACAGGATGCCCGCCGCAGCGGCCTTGTCCGCCCCTTCGGCCCGCGTGGTCAGCGGAACCATCGGTGCCAGCGCTGCGACATAAGCATAGCGATCGGGCCCGCCGCGCAACAGCGATGCGGGCGGTTCAACCCCGGTGGCGATCGCAAAAGCATAGCGCCACGGCGTCATTTCGCTGACCCCGTCCCACTCGATCGTTACCGCCCGGCGGGCCTTGCCCGCGGCCCCGGCGTATTTCTGCGCCAGCAGCATATCGATCTTGGGCCAGACCTTGCCGCCCTCCATCCGGTCAAGCTGCGCCATCGCCGCCGTGCCCTCACCCTGGAAGGCCTGGCAGACAGACCGCAGCACGCGCCATTCGGGGTCCTTGCGCGCGCCACCCTGGACCGAGATCGCCGGGCAGATCCCGGTTACATCGGCGGTAAAGGCATAGGCATCCAGCGCGGCGCGGGTCAGGCTGTCGGTGAAGTTGCCGGCGTCAACATCCTGCACGACCGCGCGGGCCACTTCGCCCTCCCCCATCCGCACCAGCAAGGCCGCACGGCTTCCGGCGAAATCGGCCGGGTTCATGCCCAGCGGCGCATCAAGCCGCGATGCCAGCGCCCGGCGCAGCAGGATGTGCCCCCAGCGCGAGACCAGCTGCCCCTTGTTGCCATCCAGCGTAGCGCGGACCAGCGCGCCGCTTTGCTGCGCCAGGGCTCCAGCTGGCAGCCCGCCTTCATAATCGGCCAGCACGCCAACGTGCTTCATCGAACGCTGCGCCGCTGGCGGCATATCGGAACGCGGCTTGAGGCCCAGCAGCTCGTCCAGCTCGTCCGGCGACATCGCCTCAAGCTCTTGCAGCGTCGGAATGCGCACCCCGGCTGGCAAGACCGCGGCGGCAGAAGTCGCGGCGCCCGGAACCTGCTGGACCACCGGGACTGACACCGTGGAGGCCGATGGCGGACCGCCGGGCACACTGCCGCGGGTCACCGCAACAGGGGCCGCCGCTGGCCGCGCGGCAGCGGCGGGCGCACGGGACGGCGCAGGGCGCGGTTTGTCAAACCCTGGGGGCAGCAAGGATTCCGGCGCGTTTTGCGCCAGCACCAGCGCAGAGCTGAGCGCCAGCACCGAACCCAGCGTCAGCAACAGGACATTGCGCTTCATCGTGCGGCTCCTGGCAGGGCAACAGGCGGCAGGGCAACAGGTTCGGCAATCAGGCGCAGCGGCTGTTCACCGCCATCATGCCAGGCCCAGCCCAGCAGCGCCGCAATAGCGACTGCCAGTACCAGCCAACCCTTGCGCACCCTCACCGCCACTATCGTCTTCCTGTCCCGAACAACGCCCGATACTTGCGAACCCGGTTAGCCCAACTATAGGCAACCCCGCAATGGACCATGACGAAACCGAGTTCTCGACCAGCGAAGTCGGCGCACTGGCGCGGCGGATTGACCGTCCGGTGGTGCTCGTCGGCATGATGGGCACTGGCAAGTCCAGCGTCGGACGGCGGCTGGCTGCGCTGTTCCACCTGCCGTTCGTAGATGCGGATGACGCGATTGAAGAGGCCGCGCAGCTGTCCATCTCTGAAATCTTTGAACGCCACGGCGAGGCTGCGTTCCGCGATGGCGAACGCCGCGTCATCGCCCGGCTGCTGGATGGAGAGCGCAAAGTGATCGCCACCGGCGGCGGGGCCTTTATCAATCCGGAAACCCGCGCGCTGATCCTGGCCAAGGGGATCACCGTCTGGCTCGATGCCGATGTCGATACGCTGGTAGAGCGGACCGCGCGCAAGGATACCCGCCCGCTGCTGCGCAACGGCGATCCGCACGAAATCATCACGCGGCTGCGCGCAGAGCGAGCCCCGGCCTATGCCGAGGCGCCGATCCATATTACCTCCGGTCGCGGCGCGCAGTCGCGCACCGTGGCGCAGGTCCTGAAGGAAATCGACGCATGGCTGTAATCCCGGTCGATATCGCTGGCCGCCCGTACGAGGTTCACGTCGGCTCGGGCCTGCTGCCGCAACTGGCCGCGCTGGCAGGCCAGCGGCTCC
>CAZNFV010000121.1:0-7174 GCA_964572445.1 uncultured Novosphingobium sp.
ATCAGGCGCACTATTCGATGGTCAAGACCACGACCTTCAACGGCGTGCCGCTGCCGTCGATCTGGTTGTGGGACAGCGCCAGCGACGAACTGGAATGCGTCAAGCGTTTCTGCTTCGAGGACTTCCGTAACCGGCTTTCCTGAGGCACAGTCCCCGGCATAATAAAAGCCGGAGAGAACAGTGTCTGACAAAATCCTCGACGCCCAGTCGTCCGATCCCGTTGCGATGGGCTGGATGGAGGGACTGCCGCCGGCTCCGGACAAGCGCCTGGCCTGGGCGCGGGCGGATCACATGCGGTTCCCCACGCACCGCTATGCCTATTCCCGGATGCGTGAATTTCTGCCGACCGCGCGCGTTTCACGCGGGGCTGGGCCGGTGTGGGAACTGCCGCTCGCGTTGCGCGATGATATCGACGGGGTCACGTTCAAGGCGATGGACGATGGCCGGGAACTGACCTGGGCGGAATCGCTGGCGGTCAACTTCACCGATGCCGTGCTGGTGCTGCACCGGGGGGCGATTGTTTACGAACGCTACCTAGGCGTGACCCGGCATGATACGCCGCACATCGCCTTTTCCGTGACCAAGAGCTTCATCGGCACCTTGACCGAGATGCTGGTGCAGGAAGGCCGGCTCGATCCCTCCGCACCGATCGCTGAGCTGATCCCTGAACTGGCCGGCAGCGGCTTTGCGGATGCCACCCTGGCGCAGGTCATGGACATGACCACGGCGCTCGACTTCTCGGAAGAATATACCGATCCCAGCTCTGGCATCGGGGCGATGAGCAATGCTCTGGGGCTGACCCCACGTGCACCGGGCTATGCGGGGCCGGGCGATGTCTTTGCGTTTCTCCCGACGATTCGCAAAAACGGCGAACATGGCGAGCGGTTCACCTATCGCACCTGCAACACCGAAGTGCTCGGCTGGATTGTTGCCCGGACCGAGGGCAAGCGAATCGATCAGGTGCTGTCAGAGCGAATCTGGGCTCCGCTGGGCATGGAACAGGACGCCGATTTCCTGATCGATTCGACCGGAATGCCATTCGCGGGTGGGGGCCTTAATCCCGTACTGCGTGACATGGCCCGTTTTGGTGAAACCATGCGCTGTGACGGACATGGAAACGGGGGACAAATTATTGCCCGTGAAGCGGTCTCCGCGATCAAGTCTGGCGGCAGTAAAACCGCTTTTGCACCGGCTGGATATCAATGGTTGCAGGATGGATCCTATACCCGGCAATGGTGGATAATACCCGGAAATGAGGGCGCTTTTTCGGCGCGCGGGATCCACGGCCAGGCGATCTATGTTGACCCGGCGGCAGAGGTGGTGATCGTGCGGTTCGGCTCTCATCCGATCGCGGCTAATGGTGCCTTTGATCCCACCTCCTTACCGGCCTTCCGCGCAGTCGCCGAACACCTCTCGCGGGGGTGATTTTCACTTGCGATTAAGGAGCGAATCTTTATAGCCCGCCCCCGCTGCCCCAAGGGGACTTCCAATAACCGCAAGGCAGCCTCGTCTTCGTGTTACCTGGCCGAAAGGCCTATTGGGGGTCCCTTGAGTTGCACCAGTATCCTGACGCTCTGTCCGTAGTCCGCGCCCTCGCGCCTGACGAACCGGTCATTCTCAATCGCCCGCACGCCGCATCGCGCGCCGCCCGTTTCTTCGTAGAGAAGTTTCCGGGCAAGTCGCTCTATGCCGTAAAGGCCAATCCCTCGCCGGACCTGCTCAAGGTCCTGTGGGATGCCGGCGTGACCCACTATGATGTAGCCTCGATTGCCGAGGTTCGTCTGGTCCGTGCAACCCTGCCAGAAGCCGTGCTGTGCTTCATGCACCCGGTGAAGACCCCCGGCGCGATTGCCGAAGCCTATCGCCAGCATGGCGTGCGGGTCTTCAGCCTCGATTCGCAGGAAGAGCTGGAGAAGATCGTCGAGGCGACTGCCGAGGCGGAAGACCTCTCGCTCTGTGTCCGTCTGCGGGTTTCGTCCGACTATTCGGAACTCAGCCTCGCTTCGAAGTTCGGCGTTGATCTGGCCGATGCTGCCCCGCTGCTTCAGGCAGCCCGTCAGGTCGCAGACAGCCTTGGCATCTGCTTCCATGTCGGCAGCCAGGCGATGACGCCGTTCGCTTACGTTCAGGCGATGGAGCGGGTTCGTGCGGCGATTGTCGATGCGGCAGTCACGATCGACATCATCGATGTCGGTGGCGGCTTCCCGTCGATCTATCCCGGCATGGAGCCACCGCCGCTCGAAGACTATTTCGGCGTGATCCACCGCGCGGCGGAATCGCTGCCGGTGTCCTATTCATCCGAGCTGTGGTGCGAACCCGGCCGGGCGCTGTGCGCTGAATACAACTCGCTGATCGTCCGCGTTGAAAAGCGCCGCGGCAACGAGCTGTATATCAACGACGGGGCCTATGGCGCGCTCTACGATGCGGCGCATGTCGGCTGGCGTTTCCCGGTTCAGTGCCTGACCGAAGGGCGCGCGGAAGCGGGCGAAGCCTTCGCCTTCTATGGCCCGACCTGTGACGACGCCGATTACATGGAAGGCCCGTTCCAGCTGCCGGCTGACATCAAGGCCGGTGACTATATCGAGATCGGGATGCTGGGTGCCTATGGCGCGGCGATGAAGACCGCCTTCAATGGCTTCGGCCAGGCCCAGGCGATCGGTGCGACTGATGAGCCCATGGCCAGCCTCTATCGCGGTGACCGCGCCGATCCGCGCCAGAGCGACAACGTCGTCAGCCTGCGCTGAGTAAAGCTTACTTGGAATAGCGAGGGGCGGGCCACTCTGGTGACCCGCCCCTTTCGTTTACAGAGCCCGCGATCAGCGCAGGAACAGAAACCAGATCAGCACCGCAACGGTGATGGCCAGAACAAACCACCACAGATTGATTCCGTTCGCCGCGGCCGACTGAGTCGACGCTGCGGTTGCCAAGGGCTGCGGCGCAACGGCGATTGCTGGCACTGGTTCATGCGCCTCCATCACCGCCACCGGCGCAACCGGCGCTGCAACTGGCTCAGCGGTCGGCTTCAGCTCTACCTTAGCCTTGACCGGGGCCTTGGTCTTGTCTGAGGCCCGTAGAGCGGCAGCCTTGGCCGGAGCGGCCGTCGTTGCCCTGGCCGTAGCCTTTGCGGCCTTAGCGGGCTTTGTAGCGGGTTTTTCCGCAACTACCTTGGTCGCGGGTTTGGCTTTGGGCGTAGCCTTGGTCTTCTCTGCCGCTTTGGCCTTTGGCTCAAAGGCTGAGAGTTTGCCCAGGCTTTCCGCCAGCAGGTAATAGACTGTCACGCGGTTGCGATTGCGGACACCCTTCAAGCGTTTGCCGACCTCGCTGATCGCGGCATCAAGCGCATCGTCAGCCTGCTTGAGGCCTAGCTTCTTCTTCAGGAAGCTGTCCCGCACCCGCGCGAGTTCGTCCTTGTCTGAAAAGGCGACCAGCGCGCTATCGCGGCTGTTCAATGCAATACCGCAGAAGCGGACAATGCCGCCGATGACGGCCTCATCGGCGCCGGGCGCATATTTACGGACGTCTGCGGCCCAATCGGTAGCCATGGCTCTTCCTTCCACCCGTGCGCTGGCAGGTTTCCCGCCGGCGAATCTGTGCATCGGGACTTTTCGTCCCACTGCCCCGCAGTGTGGCGGTTAAAAGCGTACTGTCAATCGCAGGAGCAGGGAAAATCCCTGAATCTGAAATGCTTGGCTTAGGCGGCAAGCTTCAGTTCAAGCCGTTCCCAGATCTCGACCAGCGCACCAGTCAGCGCGGTCATCATCGCTTCGGTATGCGATGGGCCGGGCGTGAAGCGCAAGCGCTCAGTCCCGCGCGGGACGGTCGGGAAGTTGATCGGCTGCACGTAGACGCCGTATTCAGCCAGCAGGATATCGCTGATCTGCTTGGCGCGCACTGGATCGCCCACCATCAATGGCACGATATGGGTAGTGCTGGGCATGACCGGCAGCCCGGCATCGGCGAAGGACTGCTTCAGGAACGCGGCTGCGGCCTGTTGGCCTTCACGCTCCACGTTGGACTGCTTGAGATGGCGGACCGAGGCGAGCACACCGGCAACCAAGACTGGCGACAGCGAGGTCGTGAAGATGAAGCCGGGGGCGTAGGAGCGGATCACATCGATGATCTTCGAATCCGCCGCGACATAGCCGCCCATCACGCCAAAGGCCTTGCCCAGGGTGCCTTCGATGATGGTGATCCGGCTGGCCGCTTCGTCCCGTTCAGAGATGCCGCCGCCGCGGGCGCCATACATGCCAACCGCATGGACTTCATCGATGTAGGTCAGCGCATTGTACTTGTCCGCCAGATCGCAAATTGCGTGGATCGGGGCGACATCGCCGTCCATCGAATAGACGCTTTCAAAGGCGATCAGCTTGGGCAGGTCGGGATCGGTTTCCGCGAGCAGCTCTTCCAGGTGCGCGACATCGTTGTGCCGGAACACCTTCTTTTCGGCACCCGAGTTGCGGATGCCCGCGATCATGCTGGCGTGGTTGAGTTCGTCCGAGAAGATCACGCATCCCGGCAGGATCTTGGCCAGGGTCGAAAGCGTGGCATCGTTTGAGACATAGCCTGAAGTGAACAGCAGGGCACTGTCCTTGCCATGCAGATCGGCCAGTTCATGCTCAAGGTCGACATGATAGTGGGTGTTGCCACCGATGTTGCGGGTGCCGCCCGAACCAGCGCCGACATCGTGCAGCGCCTCTTCCATCGCGGCGATCACCTTGGGGTGCTGGCCCATCGCGAGATAATCGTTGGAGCACCAGACAGTGATCGGCTTGGGGCCGTTGTGCCCGGCAAAGCAACGGGCGTTGGGATAAGCGCCCTTGTTGCGCAGAATATCGATGAAAACCCGATAGCGGCCTTCTGAATGGAGCCGATCGATCGCTTGGTCGAAAATCTGGTTGTAGTTCACTAGCGGGTTCCGCTTCCTGATTTCGCGCGCCTCTAACCCATGCGCCGGTCTCACGCCAGCAACTTATTACCGAAATCCTCGTGAAGTCTATCGCGTTCAACCCTGCGGAAACACGCGCAAGGCTGCAGGAGGATCGATTTCGGACATATCCCCTCGGGCCGGTCTTGCCGCTGCGGGGTCCTTGTAGCTACCATCGGTCGATAACGGGAAGGGATCGCTTGAATGGAAAACCTTATCGCACTGGCGCTTGGCTATGCGCTCGGCTCGATTCCGTTCGGTTTGATTCTGACCAGTCTGTCGGGCGCGGGCGATCTGCGCGCGATCGGATCGGGCAATATTGGCGCCACCAACGTGCTGCGCACCGGGCGCAAGGGGATCGCCGCAGCAACCTTGCTGCTCGATCTGCTTAAGGCGCTGGCGGCGGTGCTGCTGGCCCGCCAGTTCTGGCCGGGTCATGAAGGGCTGGCGGCGCTTGGCGCGATTCTGGGGCACTGCTTCCCGGTCTGGCTGCGGTTCAAGGGCGGGAAGGGCGTCGCCTCGATGATGGGCGCCTCGCTGGCCTTGGCCTGGCCGATCGGGCTGGCCTATGCGGCTACCTGGCTGGTGATGCTGGCGATTACGCGGATTTCATCGCTGTCGGGGCTGACGGCGGCCATCGTCGCGCCGCTCGTCGCCTGGTGGTTGGGTCATGGTGATTATGCCGCCGTGCTCGGCGCAATTGCGGTGCTGGTGCTGGTGCTGCATCGCGGGAATATCCAGCGTCTGCTGGCCGGCACCGAACCCCGAGTGGGCAGCAAGGGCTGATGGAAGCGCTCAGTCAGGCGGAGGCTTTTGCCCGGATCCGCCTGCTGCGCTCGCCCAATGTCGGGCCGGTTTCATACCGGCAGCTGCTGCACCGGTTTGACACCGCAGCGGCCGCGCTGGCGGCCTTGCCTGACCTCGTCCGGCGGGGCGGCAGTGGCTACACTCCCGCCAGTGAGGAACGGATCGCTGCCGAAGTGCAGGCGGTCCGCAGTGGCGGCGCGCGCTATCTGTTCCACGATTCGCCAGACTATCCGCCGCTGTTGGCGGAACTGGAAGGTGCCCCCCCGATCCTGACCTGTCGCGGCGATGCCGCCCTGGCGCAGCGGCCTTGCGTCTCCATCGTCGGCGCTCGCAATGCCTCGGCGGCGGCGGTCAAGCTGGCTCGGATGTTTGCGGGTGAGCTGGCCGAGGCGGGCTTCGTGGTGGTTTCTGGCCTCGCCAGGGGGATTGATGGCGCGGCGCATCAGGCGGCGCTATTCGGGGGGACGATCGGCGTGATCGCCAGCGGAATCGAAATTGCCTATCCGCCCGAGCATGTTGACTTGCAGGAGGCGATTGCGACGCAGGGCCTGTTGCTGGCCGAACAGCCGCCGGGGACCGAGCCACTCGCGCGCCATTTCCCCTCACGCAATCGGATCATTGCCGGGATCGCGACCGGGACCCTGATTGTCGAAGCCGCGCCGAAGTCCGGCTCGCTGATCACTGCGCGGCTGGCGGGCGAGGCCGGGCGCGAGGTGATGGCCGTGCCGGGCTCGCCGCTCGATAGCCGTTCACAAGGCTGCAACCAGCTGATCCGCGATGGCGCTACCTTGGTACAGCGGACCGAGGACGTGATCGAATTGCTGACCGGCTTTGCTGGGCAACCGCGTTCCACCTTCCGCGAAGTGTCGCCGGATTGGGAACTGGCGCCGGAGCCAGCGGGTGATCCGGCCGATGTCTCCAGCCTGCTGACCACAGCGCCGGTCGCGGTGGATGAACTGGTTCGCCAGAGCGGCGCCAGTGCCGGAGCCGTGCAACTGGCCTTGCTGGAGCTGGAACTGGCCGGCAGCTTGGTCAGGCATGCCGGCGGACGCGTCAGCCGCGCCTGAGCGCAGCTTGGCGCCGCGATTGACCCCCTTGACGGCAGGTCAGATCGCCCGCCACCCTCGCGTGTACGTATACGCGTAAGGATTGCACCCAACTACTATGCAACTTGTCATCGTTGAATCCCCGGCCAAGGCCAAGACCATCGAGAAGTATCTCGGCAAGGATTTCACCGTCCTCGCCTCCTATGGTCACATCCGCGATCTGCCGCCCAAGGACGGCTCGGTTCGACCCGATGAAGACTTCGCGATGGATTGGGAGCTTTACGGAGACAAGACCAGCCGGGTGAAGGCGATTACCGATGCGGCCAAGACTGCCGAGCGTCTAATCCTCGCGACTGACCCTGACCGTGAGGGCGAGGCGATTTCATGGCACGTCCGC
>CAZNFV010000122.1:0-7126 GCA_964572445.1 uncultured Novosphingobium sp.
CCGGTTCTATATGTTTGCGATCGAAATCTGGCCGCACGAGTTTTACTTTGTGGCCGGGTTGCTGATCATGGCCGGGATCGGGCTGTTCCTGATCACCAGCGCCTTTGGCCGGGCCTGGTGCGGCTATTCCTGCCCGCAGACGATCTGGACCGATCTGTTCCAGCACGTTGACCGCCTGATTGACGGAGACCGCAACGCGCAGGCCCGGCTCGAAGCTGCGCCGTGGGGCGCGAACAAGGTGTTCAAGCGCGGCCTCAAGTGGTCGATCTACCTGGCGATCAGCTTTTGGACTGGCGGTGCGTGGATCATGTACTTTGCCGATGCGCCCACCCTGACGGTCGATTTCTGGACCGGGCAGGCCGCCCCGGTGGCCTATGCCACTGTCGCGATCCTGACCGCCACGACCTTTGTGTTTGGCGGCTTCATGCGCGAACAGGTCTGCATTTACATGTGCCCATGGCCGCGCATCCAGACCGCGATGCTCGATGAGAAGAGCCTTATCGTTACGTACAAGGATTGGCGCGGGGAACAGCGCGGCTCGGTCAAGGCCAAGGAGCGCGAACCTGACCTGATCGGCGACTGCGTCGATTGCAACCAGTGCGTCGCGGTCTGCCCGACCGGCTATGACATTCGTAATGGGCCGGACATCGCCTGCATCACCTGCGGCCTGTGCATCGATGCCTGTGACAAGGTGATGGGCCAGCTGGGCCGCCCGCGCGGGCTGATTGACTATGCCACGCTGGAAGACTGCGATCACGAGCGCGCCGGGGGTGAGCGGCGTTCAATCCTGAAGACTGCGCTGCACTGGCGCACCTTGGTTTACTTCGGGGTCTGGGCCGGCATCGGCCTGGCCCTGCTGTTCGCACTTGGCACCCGCCAGCGGATCGACCTGAGCGTTGCCAAGGACCGCAACCCGCCGTTCATGCTGCTGTCGAATGGCGAAGTCCGCAACGATTACACGCTCAAGCTGCGCAACATGGAAGCCCGCCCGCGCCCGATGTCGGTGACGCTGGAAGGCCTGCCGGGTGCCGTGATGTGGACCGACGAGATGGGCCGGCAAAGCGCCGCACACGAACTCCAGATAACGGTGGCGCCGGATCAGACCAAGCCGGTCCGCGTCTATGTTGTCGCGCCGCAAGGGACCGAGGAAGAAGAATTCCACTTCGTCCTGGCTGCACGTGACCGCGAGGCCGGTGGGGACCGGGTCGAGACCCGTTTCGATGCTCCGGAGGATGACGAATGACCGCCAGTGCCAACACCAAAGGCCAGCTGACTGGCCGCAAGATGACCGCGATCTTCGTGGCGTTCTTTGGCGTGATCATGGTGGTCAATTTCACCATGGCACATTTTGCCAGTTCAACCTTCGGCGGCGTGGTGGTGGAGAATTCCTACGTCGCCAGCCAGCACTACAACAAGTGGCTGGATGAGGCTGCGGCGCAGCGGAAGCTGGGCTGGAGCGCCACTTTGTCGCGCCTGCCCGATGGCCGGGTTGCGGTGCGCTTCAGTGGCGCACCGGACGGGCTCAAAGTTAGCGCCGTGGCGCGTCATCCGCTCGGCCATGCACCGGATCAGGCGCTGGCTTTCACCCGCGCTGCCGATGGAGCCTATGTTTCGACCAAGGCTGCTGCGCCCGGGCGCTGGATGCTGCGCATCGCGGCCCAGCAGGGCGGAAACATCTGGCGCGAAGAGCAGGAGCTGCGGTGAACGCGCCGCTGCGCCTGGATGATGCCATGCCGCTGGAGACGACCGTGCTGGTCGTGCCGGGAATGCATTGCGCCGGCTGCATGGGCAAGGTTGAGCGGGCCTTTGCGGGTCTGCCCGGCGTCCACGGTGCCCGCGTCAATCTGACCGCGCGGCAGGTGCGGGTTGAACACGAAGCGGCGGTGCGTGAGCCTGAACTGATGGCCGCGCTGGCCGAGGCCGGGTTTGCCAGCCAGCCGCGCGTCGAGGATCTTTCCGCGCCGCCCTCTGCGGTCAAGCCGCTGATGGCACCGCTGGCCGTGGCGGCCTTTGCCTGCATGAACGTGATGCTGCTGTCGGTCTCGGTCTGGTCCGGGGCAGAGGGCAGCACGCGCGACCTGTTCCACTGGCTTTCAGCGATGATTGGCGTTCCGGCCATTGCCTATGCGGGCCGTCCGTTCTTCATTTCGGCCTGGGGCGCGCTCAAGAAGCGCAGCACCAACATGGACGTGCCGATCTCGATCGGGGTGGCCTTGGCAACCGGCCTCAGCCTGTATGAAACTGCCATCGGGGGCGATGAGGCCTGGTTCGATGGCACGCTGATGCTCCTGCTGTTCCTGCTCGCGGGCCGGGTGCTGGATGCGATGATGCGCGACCGCGCGCGCGCCGGGGTCGATGCGCTGCTGCGTCAGGCTGCGCCCGGAGCCATGGTGGTCGGCAAGCACGGCAATGTTGAATGGATTGCCGCGCGCGATCTGGTCCCCGGCATGGTCATGCGGGTTGCCGCCGGTGAGCGGCTGGCGGCGGACGGGACGATCGTAACGGGCCAGAGCCGGTTCGACCGCTCGTTGCTGACGGGTGAGAGCGCACCGGTCGCAATCCTGGCAGGCGATATCGTCCACGCCGGAACGCTCAACCTCGAAACGCCGGTTGACGTAGCAGTGACTGCCGCCGGGGCCGATACCTCGCTGGCTGAAATCGCGCGGCTGATGGATGCGGCGGGGCAGGTTCGCTCGCGCTATGTCCGGATCGCAGACCGTGCCTCGCGGCTCTATGCGCCGGCGGTCCACACGCTCGCGGCGTTGACGCTGGCGGGGTGGCTGATTGCCGGGGCGGGGCTGCATCACGCGCTGGTGATCGCGATTGCGGTGCTGATCATCACCTGCCCCTGCGCGCTCGGCCTGGCCGTGCCGGTGGCGCAGGTCGTGGCGAGCGGGGCGCTGATGCGGGCCGGGATCATGGTCAAAGATGGCGCCGCGCTGGAACGGCTCGCCACCATCGACCGCGCCCTGCTCGACAAGACCGGCACGCTGACGCTCGGCCGCCCGCTGCCCGATCCGGCCAGCCTGGCCGCGCTGGATGCGGATGAGGCGGCGGTCGCGCTGGCGCTCGCCTCGCACAGCCGCCACCCGCTGTCGCGCGCTCTGGCCGAGGCGCTGGCCGCCGGGGGGATCCGCGCTGCCGAATTGCAGGACGTGACCGAAGAGGCCGGACGCGGCGTTCGCGCCTGCTGGCAAGGACAGGACGTGGCCCTGCGCCGTCCCGACAGCGCCAGCGGTATCGCCACGGCTCTCGCCATCGGCAGCCGCCCGGTGCGCCTGATCACCTTTGCCGACCAGTTGCGGCCGGACTTCACGGAAGCATTGGCGCAGCTTAAAGCGCTTGGGATCGAAGCCACGATCCTGTCAGGCGACAATCCCGCCGCCGTTGCCGAGGTTACGCGCCAGACCGGTTTGACGGCGCAAGCCGCCGCCAGCCCGGCGGACAAGCAGGGCGCGATTACGCGGCTGCAAGCGACCGGGCACAAGGTGCTGATGGCCGGGGACGGGCTCAACGATGGCCCCGCGCTCGCGGCGGCCAATGCCTCGATCGCGCCGGGCAGTGCCAGCGATGTCGGCCGGCAAGCGGCAGACCTGGTGTTCCTCGGGGACTCACTCCTGGCCCTGCCGCGCGGCGTGCGTGCCGCGCGCCGAACCATGGCAGTGGTGAAGCAGAACTTCGTCCTCGCTATCGGTTACAACGCGCTGGCCGTGCCGCTGGCGATGGCTGGCCTGGTCACTCCGCTGATCGCAGCCGTTGCCATGTCGACCAGCTCGCTGATCGTCATCGCCAACTCGCTCCGCCTTTATGGAGCGGCGCGGTGAACGGCCTGGCCGTGCTGATCCCGGTCGCGCTGGGGCTGGGTTTGCTGGGGCTGCTGGCGTTCTTCTGGGCGCTGAAGCGCGGACAGTTCGATGATCTGGATGGGGCCGCCGCGCGGATTCTGATCGATGATGAGGACGATCCAGCAGCATGAAACGCGCCGCCGCCTTGTTCGCCGTGCTGGCGATCCTGCCCGCCGCGCTTCACGCCGCGCCGGCCTTTGCCGCCGAGAACCTGCTGGTGCCGATCTGCTCGGGTGACGGGAAAATCCGGCTGGTGGCAATCCCCAAGGGCGGGACTATTCCCGGCAAGGGCACAGAGCAGGATTGCATCAAAGGCTGCCATGCCGGATCGACCCGAAAGCGCACGGCTGCGCCGAATTTTGAGCCTGCGCAATGACGGCTGCGTCCGCCCCGCCGATAAGCAGCGGCATGTGGACTTACTACCCCGATCTGCTGGCCCGGCCAGTCCCGCGCTATACCAGCTTCCCCACCGCCGCCGAATTTGGTGACCGGGTTGGCGCCGCCGACGCGGACGCCGCGCTGCGTTCCGTGACGGGCGACGTGTCGCTCTATGTCCATATCCCGTTCTGCGAGCAGATCTGCTGGTACTGCGGGTGTAACACCAGTGCCGCCAACCGCCGCCAGCGCCTGTCCAGCTACCTTGATGCGCTGCACCGCGAGATAGCGCTGGCCGGGGTCCGCCTGGATGGCCGTGTCGCCGCGCGCCGGGTCGCTTTTGGGGGCGGCAGCCCCAATGCGATCGCGCCGACCGATTTTGTCCGGCTGGTCGATGCCCTGACGCTGCATGTCCCGCTGGATGATCCGATCTGGTCGATCGAGATCGATCCGCGCACGCTGACTGAAGAATGGGCGCAAGTGCTGGGCTGCGTCGGGGTCAGCCATGCTTCGATGGGCGTGCAGACTTTCGCCCCGCACCTGCAGGCCGCGATTGGCCGGGTGCAGGACGATGATCTGATTGCGCGCGGCACCGATATGCTGCGCGGTGCTGGCGTTACCTCGCTCAACTTCGATCTGATGTACGGCCTGCCCGGTCAGACGCTGGCCGATCTGGAAACCACGCTGCACCGCACGGTGGAACTGGGCGCAGACCGGATCGCGCTGTTCGGCTATGCCCACGTGCCGCACCTGATCCCGCGCCAGCGCCGGATCGACGCCAGCAACCTGCCGGGGCAGGCGGCACGCTTTGCGATGGCGCAGTTTGGCTATGATCTGCTGGTGGACGCGGGCTATGTGCCGGTGGGCTTCGATCACTTCGCAAAGCCCGGCGATCCGCTGGCGGTGGCCGCGCAAAGTGGCACTCTAAAGCGCAATTTCCAGGGCTTTACCGATGATCAGGCGCCTGCCCTGGTTGGGTTGGGGGCGTCTGCCATTTCGAGCATGCCGGGCGTGATCTGGCAGAACGAGAAGAACGCTGGCCGCTACCGGATGCTGCTTTCGCAGGACCGCCTGCCTGCCTCCGGCGGCTTGATCCGCAGCGCTGATGATCAGCGGCGGGGCGCGGTGATCGAGGCGTTGCTCTGCCGGGGCGAGGCGAAACTCGATGCCGATCTGGCGCATGAAGTGCTGGTCAGGCTGCTGCCGTTTATCGACCGCGAACTGGCGGAGCTGGATCACGGCACACTGCGGCTGCAACCCGAAGCGCTGCCCTATGTGCGCACTATTGCCGCACTGTTCGATCCTTATCGGCAAGATTCCATGCGCCGCTTCAGCTCGGCGGTGTGAGGGGCGGTCAGCAAAAAAAAGAGCGGCCGAACCAGCGGCCGCTCCAGGTGGGGAGAACGTTTGGAAAGGAAGCCGGGTGGCCTCCGCCTTGTTCTCCTGATGGAGCGGCAGTGCGGGCAATGCTTTGATCGGGATCAACCGGATCCGTTATTTCAGCGGCGGGCCAGCTCGACCAGCGTTTCGGGCCCCAGCACTTGCGGCAATTGCGCTGGTTCACTGCCCCCTGCCGGATACCACAGATAAAGCGGGACGCCGGCCGCACCTTGTGCGGTCAGGAAGCGGGTGATGACTGGATCGCGGCGGGTCCAGTCACCGCGCAGCACGATTACGCCCGCCTTGCGGAAGGCGTCGCGGGTCGGCTCACGCTCAATCGCCACGCGTTCGTTGACCTTGCAGGACAGGCACCAGTCAGCGGTCATATAGACGAATACCGGTTTGCCGCCGGCGCGGGCCTTGGCAAGGGCTTCCTCGCTGAACGGCTGGGCGTTGAGCAGTCCGGCTTCAGCACTGGCTTCGGGCGGGCGAACCGTGCCGGGCAGGCCGAGCGCCGAAAGCGCCAGCAGTGCGATCAGCCCGCTCCACCACACCCGGCCTCCCGCCAGGCCATTGCGCTGGCGGCGGCCCAGCAGCACCAGCCCGGCCACCACGATCACCGCCAGCAGGACCAGGGCAAAGGCAAAGGCGTTGCCGCCGGTCCGGGTGGCGAGCCAGCCCAAGGCCAGCGCGGTCAGTGCCATCGGCAGCGCCATCCAGCGGCGGAAGGCCACCATCCAGGCACCCGGCTTGGGCATCCAGCGGCGCAGCGCTGGCACCCAGGCAATTGCCAGGAACGGCAGCGCAATGCCCAGCCCCAGCGCACCAAACAGCAGGAGGGCGGGCAGGACCGGCAAGAGCAGCGCCGCACCCATAGCGGCGGCCATGAACGGCCCGGTGCAGGGGGTGGCGGCAAAGGCGGCCAGCAGCCCGGTGGCGAAGGCCCCCTGTGGTGAACCTTCGCTCGCAAAACCGGGCACCATGAATTCAAACAGGCCCAGCAGGTTGGCGGTAATCGTCACGGCCAGCAGCAGCAGCGCCGCGATGACCAGCGGTTCCTGCAACTGAAATGCCCAGCCCACTTCCTGTCCGGCGGCGCGCAGGCCCAGCAGCAAGCCACCCAGCGCCAGACAGGCGACGATGACGCCAGCGGTATAGGCCAGCCCCTCGGCGCGGGCCTGGCTCTCACTCTCACCGGCGCGGGCGAGGCTGAGCGCCTTAAGGCTGAGGATCGGGAAGACGCACGGCATCACATTGAGCAGCAGACCACCAGCCAGCGCGGCCAGCAGCAGCCAGGCCAGCGATGGCGCGGCTTGGGCGGTCGCTTCAAGCGGAATTCCGCCGCTCGCCACAGTGCCCGGCGCGGCCGCAATTACCACGCCATCGCCATTGGTGTTGAGCCGCAGCACTGCTTCGATCTGAGCTGGCTGGGCCGGGTCAAACTTCGCGACCGGGATTTCGGCAATCAGCTGGTCACCATCGCGGAAGAACGCCTGCGGCGCGGCGTAATCGACCACATTGCCAGT
>CAZNFV010000123.1:0-7098 GCA_964572445.1 uncultured Novosphingobium sp.
CCCAGCGCTGACACGCAATCCGGATCGCGCAGGTCATCGTAGAACGAGCCGACCTGGGTGGCCAGCAACAGACCCTTGTAGACCACGGTCCGGCTGGAGAAGCTGGGCATGTAGAGATCGGCGATCCCGGGCATGCCGTGCTTTTCGGCCAAGGCTGCCAGCGGGTTCTGGGTCTGCTTGCGGATCGCCAGAATCTTGCGTTCGAAGGCGTCCTGATCGGGGCAGTTGTCACCGCGGGCGACGAAGCACTGGCGGATCACCGGCATCTGTTCGCGCACGGTCTGGCCCAGGCCCTCGGTCGTCACCGGCACGTCGCGCCAGCCGATCAGGCGCTGGCCTTCCTTGGCGATGAACTTTTCAAAGGTGCCAACGATGAAATCGCGGCTGGCCTGGTCCTGCGGCAGGAAGCACATCGCCACGGCATAGTCGCCAGCGGCCGGGAGCTTCATCCCTTCGCGGTCAGCCCACTTGCGGAACAGCGCGTCGGGCGTCTGAATCAGGATACCGGCGCCATCGCCCAGCAAGGGATCGGCGCCAACAGCGCCGCGATGGTCAATATTTTTCAGGATTTCGAGCGCCTGGGTTACGATCGCATGGCTTTTCGCGCCCTTGATGTGGGCGACAAAGCCCACGCCACAGGCGTCATGCTCATTGCGCGGATCGTAGAGGCCCTGCGGCGCCGGATAACCCATCGAAAACCCATCCTGTCGTCAACCGGACCACCGCGATTCGCGCCGGGAATGGCGGAAATGGCGGAAATCCAGCAATTAAGCGCAAGCTTCCCCACCGCCTAAAGCAGTGAAAATTGCGCAAGCATTTCCCATGACGACAGGAAGCTGTTTTTGCAACTGCGAACAAGCCAAGAAACACTTGGGCAGGCCCAAGCGTGGCTGTGAATAGGATTGCAGTCGGGGCTGGTGGATCAGCCGCTCAGGCTGCGCCGCTGATCCGCTGAAGGTTGGCCAGCGCGGAACGCAGAGCCAGCTCGGCCTCGGCGGGGTCGACTGCCGGGAGGATGGCGGCGGGTGCAACAGGACCGCCTGCACCAGCTGCCGGTGGCGCGTCGAACGGGCGCAATGGCACGGGCTGCGTGGCGGCCATCTGGCCCGGGAAGATCACGACCGGCTCGATTGCCGCAGGGGCCTCATCGCGTTCTTCGATCCGCACGAATTCGGGACGGGCTGGCTCGATCGCCAGGAGCGAGGCAAATGCGTCCTCAGGCAGCGCCGCAATTTCGGCTTCGAATTCTTCCTCGTCTTCATCAACCAGCGGCGTGATCGGTGTCGCGGAAAATGCCGGGGCCATCGCGGCCGTGTGCTGCATACCCTGCGGCATGGTCAGGTGGCGCGGCATCAGTTCGCTGAGGTCGAAATGATCTTCATCGTCCGCCGCGTCGAAGGCGACCGGCCGCAAGGCGGCGGGCATCGCGATCGGGGCGGCTGGAATTTGCGGATAGAGGGGTTGTGGTTCGGCGGCCTGCTCGGCCGGGATGGTGATCGGCGGCGGCGGCACAAAGGCGGGCTCGCCAGGATCGGGGAGCTTGAACATGTCAGCCGCGAGCGGTGCGGTCTGCGGTGGCGCGGGTTCCGGTGCGATGAATGCGGACGCGTCAACCGCTTCGCCCCGTGCTGCACGGCGCCGGGCCATCGTTTCCTGAAGGCGCTGGGTCAGGTCGTTCATACCCAGACTGGCCGGCGCGGGAAGCGGCTCGGCTGCCGGGACCACGATAGCTGCGGTCATGTCGGTGGGGTCTTCCTTGGGCGGGAACACGAAGTTCACGGCTGGTTCCGGTTCTGGCACGAACATCGAACTATACGGTTCAGTACCGTCAGGCTCATCGTCGCGCTCGGCAAACAGGGGTTCGACGGGGTCGGTTTCGAAGACCGAGGTCCGGAAACCCGCAGCCCGGACGAAGTCGGCTGGAACATGGCCATCCTCAGCGATCATCCCGAAGATGCGCGGGGCTTCGGCCACTATCGGCACTTCGCGCTCGATCATCGGCGAATGGGCGGGCTGCACCGAAGCCACCGGCGGCACTGACCAGTCCAGTGCAGATTGCGGCTGGGCGACGACCACCATCGGCTCGACCGGAGCTGGAGCCGGGAAGGCGCCAAGATCGAGCGGGCCAAGATCTTCGACCAGATCAGGCGCGTGGTCGACGGGCTTAAGGCAGGCAGCAGCGACATCAAAGATCTGGGGCTCCCCGCCTGGCAGCGGAGCCAGCTCTTGCGGCTGAAACGGTTGCTCCTCATGCTGGACGGCGAGCGAGCGGCGGCGGCCGACGAGCGGGCCAGGGCTATCGAGGACATCTCCCAGCTCTTCATGCGCCGAGATCGGGCGCCGGGCTGGACCATCGCTGAAGACATTGCGCTTGTTCCAGGTCGCCGCTTCGGCAGCGGCAGCGGCGCCAGGATTTGTGGCATTGCGCTTGCGTTCCCGCACGACAGTTTTGGGACGGCTGAGCCGCAGCGCCAGCATGACGCCGATTGCCGCGCCCAGCGCGGCCATGACCAGCGCAATCAGAATGCGGGCTGTCACGCCCAGCGGCGGTGCGGCGGCGGGCACGATCAGATCGATGCCGGTGGCCAGCACCAAGGATTCGATCAGGCTTGGCCTGATCGCCAGGCTGCCCAGGCCGAACAAGGCGCCAAACCACAGGGCCACAACCGCCGGAAACAGCGGGTGGCTAGAGATCGGCTTGCCATTGGTCGGTTTGCGTTTGGTGTTGGTCACGCCCCGTTATCCCGTCTTTATGCTTTCCAAACCTTAACCGGTTGCCTCAGGCGGTTTCCGGATTCCGGTAGACTACGGAGGAAGTTAGTGCGGCTTGGTAAACATCTTGATAACGAAGAATATTCATCGCCCAATCGTGCTTGACGGCAACGTGGCTGCGCCCCGCGCCCGCGCGCTTTTCCCAAGCCCCGCGATCAGCGAGCAGGTCCGCGAGAGCAGCGGCGCAGGCGGCGGGATCATCCGGCGCAAACAGCGATCCGGTCACCCCATTGGTGATCAGTTCGCGGTGCCCGCCCACGTTTGAGGCTGCGACCAGCCGTCCCTGGGCCATTGCTTCCAGCGGCTTCAGCGGGGTGACGAGATCGGTCAGCCGGCTTTGCTTGCGCGGGAAGGCCAGCACGTCGACCAAGGCGTAGTACCGCTCCACTTCGCCGTGCGCGACGCGGCCAGCGAAATGAATTGCGTTCCGGGCAGGTGATGCGGCGGCCTGCTGGCGCAGGATGGACTCCATCGGCCCCCCACCAACCAGCAGCAATTGCGCGCCCGGCGCGCGGGCCTGCAGCAAGGGCATTGCCGTGATCAGGTCATCAAGCCCTTCGTAGTCATAGAAGCTGCCGATGAAGCCGATTACCGGTCCCTGCCCAAGGCCCAGCGTCTGCGCCAGTGCCGGTTCGCGCGCCGGTGTTTGGCCAAACAGCGCAAGATCGACGCCATTGGGGCTGATGGTGATTTTGCCACCGGGAACGCCGCGCCTGACCAGATCGTCTTTCAGTCCCTGGCAGATCGTCACGACCTGCGCCGCGCCCTTGACCACATGGTTCTCCAGCGCGCGGGTCAGCTGGTATTTAAGGTTGCCCTCCTGGCCGGTGCCGTTGGAAACGGCGGCATCCTCCCAGAAGGCGCGGATTTCATAAACCACCGGCAGGCCCAGCTTGCGGCCGGCGATCAGTGCCGCCTTGCCGCACAGTGCGGGGCTGTGGGCATGCAGCAAGTCTGGCCGCCATTCGCCTGCAAGGGCGACGATGGCATCCGCCAGCAGAGTGATCTCACGCCATTCGCGCCAGCCGGGCAGGCCGCCAGCCACGCCGCGGGTGCGGTGAAAGGTCAACCCTTCGGCCTGTTCGCAATCCGGTCCAGCGGAGGTGTGGCGCAGACCGGTGATCCCGCGCACTTCCAGCCCGATTGCCGCCTGTGCCGCCATGATCGCGCGGGTCCGGAAGGTATAGCCACTGTGCAGCGGCAGGGAATGGTCAAGGATGTGCAGCACGCGGGTCATGGACTGCTGCCTAGGCGATGAAGGCTTAACGCGGCGTCAACTCGCGCTTGCTAAGTGCCTGTTCGCGATGGTCGATTACTTTGCCCTGATCCTGTCCCACAGTCTGCTGTTCTTTGCGGGATGGCAGCTGCTGATGCGCGACGAGCTGGATCAGGATCCCGCTCCCGGTGAGGCGGATCCACCGCCAGCCGAAGCGCCGCCGCCGCCAAAGCCGGGGCTGCGCCTGCATGCTTGATCTGGCCATCACTGCTTTCACCCTGGCCTTCCTGGCGCTGGGTTTGCGCCGGCCGTTCCTGTGGGTGCTGGGCTATCTCTACATTGATATCCTGACCCCGCAGAAGATCAGCTGGTCGCTGCTGGCGGCGCTGCCGATCTCGCTGATTGCCTTCCTGCTGGCCTTTGGCGGGTGGCTGGCCCTTGATGACAAAAGGGACACCCGCTTCACCATGCGCCAGGGGCTGATTGTGGTGTTGCTGGTCTATTGCGGCATCACGACGACGATGGCCGATTTCCCGATCGAGGCGGCACAGAAATGGTCGTGGGTCTGGAAGGCGCTGCTGTTCTCCATCTTCCTGCCCTTTACCCTGCGCACCCGCCTGCGGTTTGAGGCGGTGGTGACGGTGATTGTGCTGTCGGTCGGGGCGATCCTGATCAGCGGCGGAATCAAGACCGCTGCGGGCGGCGGGGGCTATGGCCAGCTTGAGACATTCGTAACCAGCAACACCGGGATTTACGAAGGCTCGATCCTTTCGACCATTGCCATCGCGGTCATCCCTTTGATCTGGTGGGTGGCGCGGTTCACCACGCTGTTCCCGCGGGGGCGCTTGGTGACATTGTTCGCAGTGGCGCTGACTTTTGCCGCGTTGCTGATACCGATCGGCACCCAGGCACGGACCGGGCTGCTTTGCATCGGCTTGCTGGCCGTATTGTCGTTGCGCGCGGTCAAGCGGCGCTTCCTCTATCTTGGTGTCGCCGGCCTTGTTGCCACGGCAGCGGTTCCGTTTCTGCCCAAGAGCTACACCGACCGGATGAGCACGATCGAGAACCACAAGTCCGATCAGTCAGCCTCGACCCGCGTGGCGGTGTGGATGTGGACTCTTGATTATGTGAAGGACCATCCATTCGGCGGTGGCTTTGATGCCTATCGCAGCAATCGCCTGGTGATCCCGACCGTCACGGCTCAGGGCAGCGGGAACAACGTGACGCTCAAGACCGAATACCACGTCGATCAGAGCCGGGCCTATCACTCCGCCTATTTTGAGATGCTGGGCGAGCAAGGCTATGCCGGCTTCCTGCTCTGGGCGTGGATCCAGCTGCTCGGGGTCTGGCAGATGGAACGGCTGCTCCGCCGCTGGAAGGGGCGCAAGTCACCAGAGGAGGCTTGGGTTGCGCCGCTGGCTAATGCGCTTCAGCTGTCGCAGCTGGTCTATTTCGTCGGCGCGCTGTTTGTTGGCATCGCGTTCCAGCCGGTCATGTTCATGATTATCGGCTTGCAGTGCGGGCTGTGGTCCTATTGCCGCCGGGTCGATGCGCCCGTCTCGCGTCCGATCCCTGTGCGACCGGGCCAATTGCAACTCAAACTTCGCTGACGGCGGCACGTGGTGGTTGCTTAGCAGGTGATTCGTTTGCCTTTTCGCCCAATCGGCCCTGCCTTGCCGTAGCGGCAGGCGCTGGTCCGTTGCGCAAGGGCTGCGGTTGGGCCATGAAGACGCCTTTCCAGCTAGAGGAGAGGCGCAATGACCCCGCAGGAACTCGCAGGCAAGACCGGCGAAGTGATCGGTGTTTCGGACTGGTTCGCAGTGACCCAGGAACGCATCAACATGTTCGCTGATGCCACTGGTGACCACCAGTTCATCCATATTGATGAGGAAAAGGCCAAGCACACCCCGTTCGGCGGGACGATTGCCCATGGCTTTCTGACCCTGTCGCTGCTGCCAGTGCTGGGCGCCATGACCGAAGGCGCGCGCGTCGATGGCGTGAAGATGGGCGTCAACTACGGCGGCAACAAGACCCGTTTCCTCTCGCCAGTCCGCGCCGGCAAGCGCGTCCGCAGCCACACCAAGCTGCTCGAAATGGTCGAGAAGCGGCCTGGCCAGTGGCAGCAGACCAATGAAGTCACCATCGAGATCGAAGGCGAGGACAAGCCCGCCCTGATCTGCGAATGGATCACGCTGTTCTTCGTTTAACTGACCGAAGGTGCGCCCCCACGCAAGTGGGGCGTCAGACGGTCCTACGCTAGAATCCTGAGACCTCCGCCTTCGCGGGGGCTCGCAGTCAAAGGAATTTTCCATGTCACGTGACGCAGTCATTGTTTCTACTGCCCGCACCCCGCTGACCAAGGCCGGTCGCGGTGCCTTCAACAACACCACCGGCGCAACGCTGGGGGCCTATTCGATCCGCGCCGCGGTTGAGCGGGCTGGCCTGTCTGGCGCTGAAATCGACGATGTCTTGATGGGCACCGCCGCGCAGCAGGGTTCGACCAGCAGCAATGTCGCCCGCCTGGCCGCTTTGCGCGCCGGCCTGCCGGTATCGGTGCCAGCGATGACGATCGATCGTCAGTGCTCTTCGGGCCTGATGACCATCGCCACTGCCGCGAAGCAGATCCTGGTCGACAACATGGACATCTGCGTTGCTGGCGGGCTTGAAAGCATTTCCAAGGTGGTCGGCAGCGGCAAGATGTTTGTCGAGCCGGATCGTGAACTGCTGGAAATGCACCCGCACATCTACATGCCGATGATCGGCACGGCCGAAGTCGTCGCCAAGCGTTATGGCATCAGCCGCGAAGCACAGGACGAATATTCGCTCCAGTCGCAGCAGCGCACTGCCGCTGCCCAGGCCGCCGGCAAGTTCGACGCTGAAATCGTCGCCTGCAAGGCCACCATGGCGCTGGTCAACAAGGAAACCAAGGAAGTGTCCTATCAGGACGTGACCGCCGACCGTGACGATTGCAACCGTCCCGACACCACCCTCGAAGGGCTTGCCAGCCTGAAGCCGGTGATGGGCGAAGGCCACACGATTACCGCAGGCAACGCCAGCCAGCTGTCCGATGGTTCATCGGCCTGCGTGCTGATGGAAGCCAAGGTTGCCGA